>NZ_CP072309.1:1112500-1464639 GCF_017726655.1 Agrobacterium tumefaciens | reverse complement strand
GACCATCGCATGCAGCTGGAAGCGATCGCCGACGAGCTTGGCGTCAAGCACGAGCAGATCGGCGCTTTCAAGAAGCTTTGCCTCCAGGCTGCGCAAAAAGTTTCCGGTGGGGAGCCGGGTTACGGCATTCTCTGCGACGGACGCCTTGGACGTGACGCGTTGTTTGCGGCCAGCGGCTCCGGTCTCTGGATCGGCCGTCCGGTGGAATGGCCGGGCTCGCGCCCGCTGACGCTGGAACCGGAACTGGGCAAGGATTTTGGCGGGCTCTCCGAATGGCCGCTCGAAAATGTCGTCAAGGTTCTGTGTTTCTATCACCCTGACGACACCGATGAGATGCGCGCCGCGCAGGAAGAAACCGTTATACGGCTGTTCGAAGCGGCGCGTCGAAACCGGCTGGAAATGCTGCTGGAGGTCATTCCCTCCAAGGTCGGCCCGACCGACGATCTCACCGCCGCCCGCATCATCGAGCGTTTCTACGAGATCGGCGTTTACCCCGACTGGTGGAAGCTGGAGCCGATGAAAACCACGGCGGCGTGGAAGAATGCCTGCGACGCCGTGCATCGCAATGACCCTTATGTGCGGGGCATCGTCGTGCTTGGTCTCGACGCTCCGCAGAGCGAACTTGAAGAAAGCTTCCGCCTTGCGGCTGGCTTCGATCTGGTCAAAGGTTTCGCCGTTGGCCGGACGATTTTTGCGGACGCCGCCCGCGGCTGGCTTTCCGGCAAGATGACCGACGAGGAAGCGGTCAAGGATATGGCGCAGCGCTATACCAGCCTGTGCCGTATCTGGGATGAGGCGCGCGCCAAAAAGGGAGAGGCAGCGTGAAGACAGTAAGATTGACGGCTGCGCAGGCCATGGTTCGTTACCTGGCAGCGCAGATGAATGAACATGGCGAGACCTATATTGCGGGCATGTGGGCAATTTTCGGCCATGGCAATGTCGCCGGCATCGGCGAAGCGCTTTATGGTATCCGCGACGAACTGCCGACCTATCGCGGCCAGAACGAGCAGTCCATGGCCCATGCGGCCATTGCCTATTCCAAGCAGCTGCGCCGCAGACGGGCGATGGCAGTCACCTCCTCCATCGGCCCTGGTGCTGCGAACATGGTGACGGCGGCAGCGCTGGCCCACGTCAACCGCCTGCCAGTCCTGCTGATCCCCGGCGATGTTTTCGCTAATCGTGGCCCGGACCCCGTGCTGCAACAGCTGGAAGATTTCGGCGACGGCACGATGACGGTGAATGACTGCTTCCGCCCGGTCAGCCGCTATTTCGACCGCATCATGCGGCCGGAACAGTTGCTGACAGCGCTTCCCCGCGCCATGCGCACCATGACGGACCCTGCCGATTGCGGCCCGGTAACGCTCGCCTTCTGCCAGGATGTACAGGCGGAAGCCTATGACTATCCCGAAAGCTTCTTCGAAAAGCGGGTCTGGCGCCAGCGCCGTCCTGAGCCGGATGTGGTGGAATTCGAAGAGGCCGTCGCTGCGCTGAAGGCCGCGAAGAACCCCATCATCGTTGCCGGTGGCGGCGTTCATTTCGCCGGCGCAACGGAAACCCTGAAGCGCTTTGCCGAAACCCACTCCATCCCCGTTGTTGAAACACAGGCCGGCAAATCGGCATTGGCTTGGGATCACGACCTGAATTTCGGCCCCGTTGGCGTCACTGGTGCGGAAAGCGCCAACATCATCAGCGAAAAGGCCGATCTGGTCTTCGGTGTCGGCACCCGTTTTCAAGATTTTACCACCGGCTCCTGGGCGCTGTTCAAGAACCCGGACCGCAAAATCCTGGCGCTCAACGTGCAGCCCTATGATAGCGCCAAGCACGATGCGATCAGCCTGACGGCGGATGCCAAAATCGGGCTTGAAAAGCTCTCCGCAGCCCTCGGCAGCCACCGTTTTGCGGCGCCGGACGCGAGCCTCAAGGCAGCATGGTTTGAAAAGGCCGATGCCGATACGGCGGCGCCGGGCGAGGAGCACGCAAACAGCCTGCCCACCGACATGCAGGTCATCGGCGCGGTGCAGCGCCAGTCGCGCGACAATACCGTCGTCATGTGCGCGGCGGGCACCATGCCGGGCGAGTTGCACCAGCTGTGGAAATCCAAGCTGCCGCTCTCCTATCACATGGAATACGGCTTCTCCTGCATGGGTTACGAGGTGGCCGGCGGCCTCGGCATCAAGATGGCGGAACCAGACCGCGACGTGATCGTCATGGTCGGCGACGGCTCCTATATGATGATGAATTCCGAGCTTGCGACATCGGTCGCCATGGGCGTGAAGATCACGCTCGTCATCACCGACAACAGGGGTTACGGCTGTATCAACCGCCTGCAGATGGCCACCGGCGGCGCGCAGTTCAACAACCTCTACGCCCACACCAACGTCAATCCTATCGCTATCGATTTTGCCGCGCACGCGGCATCGATGGGCGCGGATGCGCGCAAAGTATCGACGATATCAGAGCTGGAGGAGGCGCTGGCAGCGGCCCGCGCTTCGACCCGCACCACCGTCATCGTTATCGATACCGACCCCTACCCGACACCGCAGGCCGGTGGCCACTGGTGGGACGTCGCCGTTCCCGAAACATCGGAGCGCCCGGAAGTGACCGATGCGCGCGCCCGTTATGAAAACGCCCTGAAAGAAAGAAGTTAAGATGATCCGTTACGGCACCAACCCCATCGCCTGGTCCAATGACGACGACCGCACGCTGGGCGCCCATATCAGCCTGGAGCAATGCCTTGATGAAACCGCCAAGATCGGTTTCGACGGCATCGAAAAGGGGCACAAATTCCCGACCGACCCGGAAGGCCTGAAGGGCGTGCTTTCGCCGCGCGGCCTCTCCTTCGTCTCGGGCTGGCACTCGCTGAACCTTCTGACCGACGATATCGAATCCGAAAAGAAGGCAATGCAGCCGGCGCTTGACCTGCTGAAGGCCATGGGCTCGAAGGTCATCATCGTCTGCGAGACCTCCAACGCCATCCATGGCGCAGATGACACGGCGCTGGTCGACCGTCCGCGCCTTGCGGCCGAAGACTGGGCGAAGTTTGGCGCCGGTGTCGAGGCACTGGCCGCCTTTGCCGCAGAACAGGGCATCACCCTCGTTTATCACCACCACATGGGAACGGTGGTCGAGAGCGAAGAGGAAATCGATCTCCTGATGAAGCATACCGGTCCGAAGACGCATCTGCTGCTTGATACCGGCCATTGCCTGTTCGGCGGCGGCGATCCTGTTCGCGTCGCGCAGAAATACATGGGCCGCGTTGGCCATATTCATGCCAAGAACGTGCGCCCGGTCATTGCCGATCAGGTCCGCAACGGGCGGCTCTCCTTCCTCGAAGGCGTTCGCCGCGGCGTGTTCACCGTGCCTGGCGATAGCGAAGGCGGCGTGAACTTCCCGCCGGTACTGAAAGTGGCGGCCGAGCATGGTTACAGCGGCTGGCTGGTTATCGAGGCCGAGCAGGATCCTGACGTGCGCAACCCGTTCGAGTATCAGAGCCTCGGGCTGAAATCGCTGAAGGCTTTTGCGCGCGAAGTGGGGCTGGATAAGGCTGAAGCTGCTTAAGCTGAGCCGACAGCGGGCTATACACCGCGCGCGTCATACCGGCCTTGAGCCGGCATCCAGCCAGCCCAAGTTCTTTGGGTTGAGAAAACTCTCCCCGCCGCGCGGACGCGCGTCGGCTGGACCCCGGCTCAAGGCCGGGTCACGAGACGGCAAGAACCGACGAACGACTGACCAAAAAGGAACGCCACCATGACCTCACTTCTGCGCAAGCCGGTCGCGACCAGCGGCAAGGTGCACGATATCACGCCCCAAAGCGCGGATTGGGGTTATGTCGGTTTCGGCCTTTACCGACTGAAGCCGGGCGAGACGGCAGCGGAGAAAACTGGCGACACGGAAGTCATCCTCGTGCTGGTCGAAGGCAAGGCGACGATTTCCGCAGGCGGTAAGGATTTCGGTGAACTCGGCGACCGCATGAATGTGTTCGAGCGCAAGCCGCCACATTGCGTTTATGTTCCGGCCGGCTCCGAATGGTCGCTGACCGCCACGACTAATTGCACCGTCGGCGTCTGCACCGCACCCGGCAAAAAGGGCAGCCGCGAGGCGCAGCAGATCGGGCCTGACGGTGTGCAGCTGACGGAGCGCGGCAAGGGCGCCAATACGCGCTACATCTTCCCCATCGCCATGGAAGAGCGCGATGTGGCCGACAGCCTGCTGGTCACGGAGGTCTTCACGCCCTCGGGCAACTGGTCTTCCTATCCGCCGCACCGTCATGACGAGGATAACTACCCCGACATGACCTATCTCGAGGAGACCTATTACCACCGCCTCAACCCGGCGCAGGGTTTCGGTTTCCAGCGCGTCTTCACCGAAGACGGTTCGCTGGACGAGACCATGGCGGTATCGGACGGCGATGTCGTGCTCGTGCCAAAGGGCCATCACCCCTGCGGCGCGCCCTATGGTTACGAGATGTATTATCTGAACGTGATGGCGGGGCCGATGCGCAAATGGCGCTTTAAGAACCACCCGGATCATGACTGGATTTTCAAGCGCGATAATCCCTGAAGCATTCAATCATCACATCTCTGGGAGGAGAATACCATGGCCGCTCTTGGCGTGGGCCTTATTGGCACGGGTTACATGGGCAAGTGCCACGCGCTGGCGTGGAATAACGTCACGAGTGTCTTCGGCGATGTGGAACGCCCACGCCTGGTGACGCTTGCGGAGGTCAATCCCGAGCTCGCGGCGAAGAAGGCCGCCGAATTTGGTTTTGCCCGTTCGACAGGCAACTGGCGCGACCTGCTGGCCGATCCCGAAATCGACGTGATCTCGGTCACCACGCCCAACGCCTTCCATCCGGAGATGGCGATTGCCGCGCTTGAGGCCGGCAAGCATGTCTGGTGCGAAAAACCGATGGCGCCTGCCTTTGCCGATGCAGTGAAGATGCGCGATGCGGCCCGCCGATCCGGCAAGGCAGCGGCGATGGGTTACAACTATATCCAGAACCCCGTCATCCGCCACATCCGCCGCCTGATCGACGAAGGCGCGATCGGCAACGTCTATCACGTCCGCGCCGAAATGGACGAGGACTTCATGGCCGACGCGACCCAGCCCTTCTACTGGAAGAGCGAGGCGTCCTCCGGTTATGGCGCGCTGGACGATTTTGCCGTCCACCCGCTGTCGCTGCTTTACGCCCTGTTCGGCCACGCGCAAAGCGCCATCACCGATATGGTAAAGCCCTATGAGACCCGCCCGCTTGCCGGCGGCGGCGAGCGCGCCGTCGAGACACATGATCTTGCCAGCGTTCTCCTGAAACTTGAAGGCGGCATTTCCGCCGTGCTCATTGCCAACCGTTCCGCCTGGGGCCGCAAGGGCCGCATCGCCATCCAGATTTATGGCTCTACGGGATCGATCCTGTTCGATCAGGAACGGATGAACGAGTTCCAGCTTTACACCACGGATGGACGCGCGGAAGAACAGGGTTTCCGAACTATCCTCACCGCGCCCCATCACAAGCCCTACGACCGCTTCATTCCCGCCCCCGGCCACGGCCTCGGCTTCAACGACCTGAAGGTGATCGAATGCCGGGAGCTGATCGCGGCGATCGAGGGCGAGAAGGCCTATATCATCGATTTCGAGGAAGGGCTGAAGATCGAGCGCAGCATTCACGCCATGGCCCGATCGTTTGCCGAAGGGCGCTGGGTGGGCGCCGACGAGATCGCGGAATAGGTTCGGGCGCTCGCCGTCGCGACCGCCATGCTGGGAACAGTTCCTATCTAGCAGGACGTGCCGGTCAGCGACACCGGTGCGCGGCCGCCGCGCACCGCCCAGCTCAAAGCGGAAACAGGCTGGTGAGCGGCATGTGGGTTTTGACAATTGGGGATTTCAGCACCACGAAGCTGAAATATTTGTCGATACCGACATCCATATCGGTCAGCCGCTCCATGATCGACTGGTATTCGACAATGCCTGACGTCACGAATTTCAGCAGATAGTCGTAGCCGCCGGAAACCAGGTGGCATTCGATGACCTGGTCGATCTTTTCGACGACGCCGAGGAAGCGGGCGAAATCGATCTGCCGATGATTCTTCAACGTGATTTCCGTAAACACCGTCAGCGTCTGGCCGAGCTTGTTCACGTTGATCTGTGCGGAATACCCACCGATATAGCCCTCCGCCTGCAGCTTTTTGACCCGCATCAGGCAAGGGCTCGGAGAGAGGTTGACGAGCTCTGCCAGCTCCACATTGGTGATACGACCGTTCTTCTGCAACTCGTAGAGAATCTTGATGTCGATTCGGTCAAGCTTCATCATCTGCGGAACCCCTCAATGTCTTTTATCGATGCAGCATAAAATTCTGGCACCTTTGAAGAAATCTTACCACACGGGCAACATCTGTCGACGTGGAGTTATTTTTTTGGTGCAGCATAAAGAGTTGCAGAAACGCTTCCGAACGGCAGGAGATTCCGATGAGAGGCGCAGTCTGGCAGCGTTTACACGTCAGGTGCGGTAAATTGGGACCAACAGAAGGAGTTCGACCATGCCCGCGCCGCTGCAACAGATAACGACCTCGCCGGAACTGCCCAACTCCGCGGATGCCGTCATTATCGGTGGCGGCATCGTCGGTGTCTTTGCAGCCTATTATCTCGCACGGCGGGGACTGAAGGTCGCTCTGGTGGAAAAAGGCCTCATCGGCGGGGAGCAATCCAGCCGCAACTGGGGTTGGTGCCGCCAGCAGAACCGCGATGCGCGTGAATTGCCGATCTCGACCAGAAGCCTCGCGCTGTGGGAGGAATTTGGCAAAGAAAGCGGCGAGAATACGGGCTTCCGTCGCTGCGGGCTGTTTTACCTGAGCGACAACGAGGCAGAGCTTGCCGGTTGGGCACGCTGGCGCGACTTTGCAATCACAGCCGGGGTCACTACCCATATGTTGAGCGCCGATGAGGCGAGCGAACGCGGCGGTGTCACCGGCAAGCGATGGAAGGGCGGCGTATTTTCACCAACCGACGGCACGGCCGATCCGTCCATGGCGGCACCATCAGTGGCACGCGCCATCATCAAACTGGGCGGGACGGTGCACCAGAACTGCGCAGCACGCGGGCTCGAAACCGAAGGCGGCCGCGTCAGCGCCGTCGTCACAGAACGAGGTACGATCCGCACCAGGACGGCCATCATGTCCGGCGGTGCCTGGGCCTCATCCTTCTGCCGTCAACTTGGTATCCGCTTTCCGCAAGCGTCGGTGCGTTCGTCCATTCTCGCCGTCACGCCCGGAGCGGAAGGCCTGCCGGATGCTCTTCACACCGCGGCCGTCTCGGTTACAAAAAGAAGCAATGGTGGCTACACGCTCGCCATAAGCGGGCTTGGTCGCATCGACCCGACAGCCCAGCAGATGAGATTTTCCCGCGAGTTCGTTCCGATGTTCGTCAAACGTTGGAAAAGCCTGCGCCCTGGCGGCCTGGAAGGCGTTCGTGGCGGCCACGAAACCTTGCGACGCTGGCGTCTGGATGCACCAACCCCAATGGAGCGTGTGCGCATCCTCGATCCGAAACCCAATGCAGCCGCTATCAAGGAAACACATGAAAGGGCTCTCAAGCTTCTGCCAGCCCTCAAAAACACCCGGATTGCGGCCGCATGGGCGGGTTTCATCGACAGCACACCGGACGGTGTGCCGGCGATTGGCGAAACGACGGAGTTGCCGGGCTTGATCCTCGCCGCAGGCTTCAGCGGCCACGGCTTCGGCATCGGCCCGGGCGCGGGCCATCTCATCGCCGATATCGTGACGGGATCGAACCCGATCGTCGATCCAACGCCCTATCAGCCCAGCCGCTTCCTCAACTCATCCTGGGGCAAGGTTGCGGATTTCTAGAGCGCGAGGGCCGGAAGCAGCACTACCCGCAGGTCCTTGCGCCTGTGGGTGGCATGGTCCACCGCATCTATATCCATCAATCAACTTTTCGGCAGGCCGGGCGGATTGGTCCGCGATTCCGGAAGAGCCTCTTCCGAAAGCTGCCAGCGATCCAGAATCTTTTTGTAGGCGCCGCTCTTGATCAGATCGTTTGTGGCGAGCGTCAGCGCATCGGCCAATCCGGAACCCTTGCGGGTGGTGATGGCAACATCGGAGCGCTCCGGCCAGCCGGCAGAGAGCGTTCCGACGCGCTTGATGGTCTTGTCGCGGGCGGCAATGAAAACCAGCTGCGCGTGCGGCTGGACGATAACGTCTGCGCGCCCTGCGGAAAGCGCCACGAGCCGCGTGGCCTCGTCGTCATAATATTGCAGCTCTATCGGCTTCAATCCGGCGGCGACATTCTCATCGCTCCATTTCAGCAGGATGCGCTCCTGATTGGTGCCCGCGCCGACGATGATCCTCAAGCCTGCGGCATCCTTGGGCTCATTAATGGCCCCTATGCCGCTGTCGGACTTGACGAAGAAGCCATGCAGCCCCTGCCGGTAAGTGGAGAAATCGAACTTCTCCTTACGCTGTTCCGTTACACCTACATTCGAGATAACGGCATCATATTTGCCGGAAGCCAACCCCAGTGGCCAATCCGCCCAGGCGACGGGCACCAGCTCCAGTTCAAGGCCGAGGCTATCTGCCACGGCGAGGGCATAATCGGGGTCTGCTCCGACCACGGTCTTCGCATCCGTCGCATAGGTGGCGAGCGGCGGTCCGCCCGGCGACACTGCGACGGTAAATTTTCCTGGCGTGACGAACTTATAGTCCTTTGGCAGCGCGGCGATGGCGCCGACGTCCTTTTCAACCCTGATACGGCCCGGCTGATCGGGAGAGAGATCGAAAACATCGGTTGCCGAAGCAGGTCCAAAGCCACCGGTGGAATAAATGGCGGCAAGCATTGCCGCGACAAGGCGAGAGGTGAACGTCATTGTGGTTCCCGATTAAACGCTTGCGGGACGGAGATAGCGCGGGCGGGAGGATGCCCGCGCTACCGGCTGAGTGATGTCCCACTTTCAGCTCAGCATTTGGCAACTCAGCTTTCGGCCACCCAGCGTTTGGCAACCCAGCTTTTCGGCAAACTTGCGCTTCAGCTCTTTGGCAGGCCGGGCGGGTTGGTGCGGGATTCGGTGATGGCTTCCGAGCCGAGATTCCAGCGGGCAAGTACCTTGCCGTAGTTGCCGTTCTGGATCTGGGCGTTCAGTGCCGCGGTGATAGCTTCGGCAATGCCAGCGTCCTTCTTGGAGGCGACTGCGATTTCTGCAGCTTCCGGCCATCCGCCGGAGAAGGTGCCGACGAGTTTGGTTTTCTTCTGGCTTGCTGCCTGGAAGGCAGAAGTCGCATTGGGTCCGAGATAGGCGTCCGCGCGGCCCGACTGCAGGGCGACATCGAGTACCGCCTGATCGTCGTAATATTGCACCTCCGTGTCGGCGAGCCCCTTGGCCTTGTTGTCCTTGATCCATTTCAGCAGGATCTGCTCCTGATTGGTGGCGGCGCCGACGATGACCTTCAAGCCCGCCACATCCTCCGGCTTGCCGATCGATGTCACCTTGCTGCCGTTGCCGACGTAAAAGCCAAGCAAGTCATTGCGGTAGCTGGAGAAATCGAACTTTTCCTTGCGCGCTTCAGTCACCGTGATGTTCGAGGCAACCGCGTCGTATTTCCCGGATGCCAGCCCGAGCGGCCAATCCGCCCAGGCAATCGGAACAAGCTGCAGCTCAAGCCCGAGACTGTCTGCGACCAGCTGGGCGATATCCGGCTCCACACCGATAGGCGTCTTGGTGTCACTCGCATAATCCACAAGCGGCAGACGGAAGGGAACGGTGGCGACCGTCAGTTTTCCATCAGCGATAAACTTGTGGCCGGCTGGCAGAAGCTTGATCGCCTCTTCCACCTTTTCGGCCCGCACCCGGGCCTTCTGCTCAGGCGACAGGTTCACTTCCTGCGCATGGGCGACCGGGACGAGGGAAGCGGTGGCGGTGAAAAGACCTGCCGCGAACAGGGACAATAATTTCGATGAAAATGCCATGAGTGTTTCCTTTGTTGTTGATTAGAGAACTTTTGCGAGGAATTCGGCGGTCCGGGGATGATCCGGGCTGTTGAAGAGCTTTTCCGGCGTGCCGACTTCGAGGATGCGGCCCTGTTCCATGAAGACGACCGTGTCGGAGACTTCGCGTGCGAAACCGATTTCATGGGTGACGATGATGAGCGTTACGCCGGAGCGCGACAGCTCCTTGATGACATCAAGCACCTCGTTCACGAGCTCAGGATCGAGCGCGGATGTCGGTTCATCAAAGAGCAGCACCTTCGGTCGCAGGGCGAGCGCGCGGGCAATGGCCACACGCTGCTGCTGCCCGCCCGAGAGCTGGCGAGGATATGCGCCTGCCTTTTCGGCCAGACCCACGCGGGCGAGAAGATCGCGCGCCTCGACCTCGGCCTGTTCTTTAGAAATGCCGCGAACTGCGACCGGCGCTTCAACGATGTTTTCAAGTGCGGTGAGATGGGGGAAGAGGTTGAAGCTCTGGAACACCATGCCCACCTCGACGCGACGTTTCAAAATGTCCTTTTCTTTCAGCTCATAAAGCGTGTCGCCTTTCTGCCGATAACCGACCAGCTCGCCATCGATCGCGATGAAGCCATCATCGACCCGCTCCAGATGGTTGATCGAGCGCAGCAGCGTCGACTTACCCGAACCAGACTGGCCGAGGATCGTGGTGACACTGCCGGCGGGAATGGAAAGGCTGACATCGTCAAGTACCTTCAGCGTCCCGAAAGATTTGGAAACGCCGTGGATGCTGACCGAGCCGCCGCGGTTGCCAAGATGGAAATGGGCAGCGCGTACCGGCACCGTCTGCTCAGTCTTCGCAATAGCGGGCTCCGCCGCATCAGGTGCAGTCTTGCGCGGCAGGAAGGTGCGAACAATCGTGGCGAAGGGTGATGGCGGCGGATTGCGCAACGCCCCGCGTGAGAAATGCCGCTCGATATGGTGCTGGACAATGGAAAGCGCCGTCAGGATCACCAGGTACCAGACGGTGGCGACCATCAAGAGCGGTATCACTTCCAGATTTCGCCGGTAGATGATCTGGATCGTGTAGAACAGCTCCGGCAGGGCGAGGATATAGACCTGCGACGTGCCCTTGGCGAGGCCGATAATGTCGTTGAAGGCCGTGGGCAGTATCGAGCGCATGGCCTGCGGCAGAACAATCCGGGACGCCTGTCGGCGGCGGGGAAGGCCCAGTGCGGCGGCTGCTTCGAGCTGTCCCTGATCGACCGACAGGATGCCGCCACGCACAATTTCCGAGGCAAAGGCGGCCTGATTGAGGGTAAGACCAAGGACCGCGGCCGCAAAAGGCGTCATCAGCTGCGTGGTGTTCCAGCTGAAGAAATTGATACCGGTATAGGGCACGCCGATCGTGACGGTCTCGTAGAGATAACCGAGATTGTTAAGGATCAGTAGAAGCACGATCAGTGGGATCGACCGGAAAATCCAGATATAGGTCCAGGAAACGGCTACCAGCAATGGTGAACGGGAAACACGGGCAAGCGCCAGCAACGTTCCGAGCAGGAAACCAAACAGAGCGCCAAGAGCAGTCAGCAGCAATGTCCGGCCGAGCCCGACCAAAACCGGCTCAGCAAAGAACCATTCGGCAAACACGTTCCAGCCCCAGCGCGGATTGCCGAAAACAGAATGCAGGACGGCCGCGATGACAAGAATAGAGAAAACCGTGCCCACCGTCCGTAGCGGGTAACGCGCCGGCACGATGCGGAAATGGGAATAGCCGCTTTTGGCCAACCCGCTCTCGAGAGGAGGGGCCTTCGGGTCGTTCAACCCAACATGCGGAAAATCAGAAGCTATGGTCATCAGAACGGGCCTTTCACGGATGGGCCGGAGAAAGTTGCGTCTGGCCCCCCAGTATCGGCGTTCGATCCAGAACTGTGCCGGACAGCCATTTTTCGAAGGGCAGCGATTTGATTGTCTCGGGATCGGCGGTCGTGTCGAAAAGAGCCCGATAGCCGTTGGTAAGGTAGAGCCCCACCGCCTCCGGCTGGCGGAACCCGGTTGTCAGGTAGACGCGGGCATAACCCTGCCGCGCCGCCTGTTCTTCAAGTTCCCGCAAAACGAGTTTTGCGAGCCCCTGGCGGCGATGAGCGGAATGGGTCCAGACACGTTTGAATTCTGCGGTTTCATCGTCGTGACGCATGAAGGCTCCACCGGCGATCGGCTTGCCATCCCGCAGGAGCAGCAGGAAATTTCCCGAAGGCGGGCTGAAGGCCTCCGGCGGATATTTGTTCAGTTCCGCCTTGGCGCCTTCCGCGTTGAAAAAGGTGCCGTAACGGCTGTCGTATTCGAACAGCAACTCCTCCAGAAGTGGGGTTGCGAGCGGATCTTTGACCGAGGTGTAGAGAAAACTGTCGCTCATGTCCTTATCCTCAATTTTGCATCAGGAGAGGTAGGCTTCGGCCAGGCGCACCCAGAAGCGCGCGGCCGGCGCGATGACCGCGTCATTGAAATCGTAGTGAGGGCTGTGCAACGGTGCGCTTTCGCCATTGCCGACGAAGAGGTAGGAACCCGGCCGCTCCTGCAGCATGAAGGCGAAATCCTCGCTCGCTGTCCGCGGCTGGAACGTTTCGGCAATCTGCGCGGACGGGAAATGCCTTCTGGCGACCTCACGGGCGAAGACCGTCTCCTGGGCGTGATTGATGACCGGCGGGAAACCACGGGAGTATGAGACATCGGCCCTTGCGCCGAAACTTTCCGCCTGCGCTCTGGCCAGCGCCGGAAGACGCTCCTCCAGCCTGTCGCGCACGGCGGGCGAAAAAGCCCGGGCGGTGATCTGCAGCTCGACACTCTCGGGAATGACGTTGGAGGCGGTTCCGCCATGGATGGAGCCGACCGTCAGCACCGCCATCTCGCGCGGATCGACATTGCGCGAAACGATGCTTTGCAGGGCGGTAATGAAGCTTGCCGAGGCAAGAACCGGATCGACCGTCTCATGAGGCGACGCTCCATGCCCGCCCCTGCCGATGATCTGCACCTTTGCCTTGTCGACGGAGGCCATCGCAGGACCTTCGACGAAGCCGAACTGCCCGGTTTCCACACCCGGCCAATTGTGCAGGCCAAAGACGGCATCGACGGGAAAGCGCTCGAACAGCCGATCCTTGATCATCGCCCTTGCTCCGGCTCCGATCTCTTCGGCAGGCTGAAAGATCAGGGTCAAAGTCCCTGAGAAATTCGATGTTTCGGCGAGATAGCGAGCGACAGCAAGCAAGATCGTCGTATGGCCATCATGGCCGCAGGCGTGCATGATGCCAGGTGTTCCACTGGCATAGGCAAGGCCTGTCTCTTCATGGATCGGCAACGCATCGATATCGGCGCGGATGCCGAGGCGTTTTTCACCATGGCCACGTCTGAGCGTGGCGACGACGCCATGGCCGCCGACACCTTCCGTCACCTCATATCCGAAAGACAGGAGATAACGGGCGATGAGCGCCGCCGTGCGCGTCTCCGTCAGCGAAAGCTCCGGATGCCGGTGAAGATCGTGCCGGATGGCGATGCTTTCCTCGATGAAGGCAAGGATTCCCCGTTCGACGTCGTCCTGCGGACGCGCGCCGTCAATGCGGATATTCATGGTTCTGTCTCCTGCGCAGCGTTTTTTTCGCCGCGCCTTGAAATCTTTGCCGGGCTGCGATCACCGCCGCCCGGCCGCAACCTTATGCGATGGCCTTTTCCGTGTTGCTTTCGCCGCTGGAATAGACGCTTTCCTTGAAAGGAAGGCCGAGGTGATCGCGCAGCGTCGCGCCTTCCAGATGCGGATCGAAATATCCGCGGCCTTGCAGCACCGGGATGACGAGGCGGACAAAATCGTCAAGCCCTTCGGCGATCACCGGAAAGCCGAGGATAAATCCATCGGCGGCGTCATGCTCCACCCAGCGGATGATTTCATCCGCCACTTTGTCTGGCGTGCCAATAAAGCCTTCGCGCGGGGTGGCGGCTTCCAACGCCGCCTCGCGCAACGTCTGGTTCTTTTCCTTCGCCCGGCGCTTGATGCGGTCGGTCGTCGAGCGAAAGCTGTTCTTGCCGATCTCCCCAAGTTCGGGAAATGGCTCATTCAGCGGATAAACACTGAAATCATGATGATCAAAGAAGCGCCCGAGATAGGCGAGCGCATCCTCAATGGTGATGAGGTTACGGATCACGTCATATTTCGCCTCCGCTTCCTCCTGTGTCTCGCCAACGATGGGCCCGATGCCGGGAAAAATCTTGACGTCGGCAGCCGACCTGCCCTGCGCGACAGCACTCTGCTTCACGCGCTTGAGGAAGGTCTGGTTTTCCTCTAGTGAGGCAGAATTGGTAAAGACGGCATCGGCATGTTTCCCCGCGAGGCCGATACCGGCATCGGATGAACCGGCCTGGAACACCACTGGCTGGCCCTGCACCGAGCGCTGGATGTTGAGCGGACCCTCCACCTGGAAGAACCGACCTTTGTGGCTGAGGGTGTGGAGTTTGGCGCGATCGAAAAACTGCCCGGTCTCGCGGTTGCGCACGAAGGCGTCATCGTCCCAGCTATCCCAGAGACCCTTGACCACTTCGAGATATTCATCGGCAATCTCGTACCGCAACGCGTGTTCCGGGTGATTGCGGCTATAATTCTTCGCCGTGCCTTCAAGCGGTGTCGTAACCGCATTCCACCCAGCGCGACCGCCGCTCAGAAGGTCGAGAGAAGCGAACTGACGGGCAATGGTGAAGGGATCGCTGTAGGAAGTCGATACCGTGCCCGCGAGACCGATCTTCGATGTGACGGCGGCGAGCGCCGAGAGGATCGTGAGCGGCTCAAACCGGTTGAGGAAATGCGGGATCGACTTCTCATTGATGTAGAGCCCGTCCGCCACGAAAGCGAAGGCGATTCCGGCCGCTTCCGCCTTCACGGCGTTCCTTTTGAAAAACTCGAAATTGACGCTGGCATCCACCGGGCTCTTGGGGTGTCGCCAGGCGTTCATGTGCCCGCCTGGACCCTGAAGCATGATGCCGAAACGGATTTTCTTTTTCGTCATATCATAGGCTCCTGAAAGAAAATCACGCCGCCCGTGACAGGCGGTGCGTGGCCAAAAGTTCGATCGAGGCGAGCCTTTGATCGGCCCCGACGTGAGGCGGCTCGATGATGAATTCTTCAATCCCGTGCTCTTCAGAGAGGGCGCGAAGCGCCTTGTGGATGCCCTCAGGGCCGCCGTGCAGGATGTTAGGCTTGCGCTCTTCGATGCGGTAATCAACGTCGCCTAATTGACGTGCAAATTCCTCCGCCTGCTCGCGGCGGCCGAGATTGAAAGCCCTGCCGTCGCTCAAGAATACCCGGTAGATGCGCTGACCCTCGACCTGTCTTGCCGCATGAGCTGGGTCGCTGGCGGCAAACACGGAGAGAGCAACGATGGGCGCCCGGCCACCGCTTTCCGCGCGAAAAGCCGAAAGGCTGCGACGGAGGACGTCGGTATCGCCATTCAGATGACCGGCAAAGACGAAATTCCAGCCCTTGGAGGCGGCAAGTCTTGCGCTTTCGGGACTTGCACCCAACAAAAACCGCTCAACCGCCACTGGCGGCACCGGGGTCGCCTGTAAGCCGGCCTGTGCATGTCCTTGAGGTGCTGCGCCCGACAAAAATGTCGTAAGCTCGCCGAAAGCGGCCTCAAAATCCGGCTTGCGGTCAGGATCGTAAGCCTGCTGGAGGGCCGACGTCGCCAGCGGCAACCCGCCCGGTGTCTTGCCGACACCAAGATCAACCCGGCCCGGTGCCAGCGACGAGAGCACGTTGAATACCTCTGCAACCTTATAGGGGCTGTAATGCTGCAGCATCACGCCACCCGACCCGACGCGGATGCGGGAGGTCTTCGCGAGGACCCATGCGACAAGCGCCTCTGGTGCAGAGCCGGCAAGCTCGGGCGAATTGTGATGCTCAGCCACCCAGAAACGCTTGTAACCCAGCTCCTCTGCCCGTCTGGCGAGGTTGATTGTGTCGCGGAACGCGCTCGCGGCGTCCTCTCCTGTCGGGACCGGGCTTTTATCCAGCAAACTGAGCGTATACATCGTCACCTCGCGCTTTTGATGGATACTTTGTCTACCGATTTTATAGACTAATAAAGGATGTTCGTTCCACGTTGCGGGGTGATCAGAGAAAATCTTGTTTATGGATGTCCTTTTCCGCATCGCGGCCGGTGAGCGTGCAACCGCAGGACCAAAAAAGTTGAAAACAGCTTTTGCAGTCGCTTTCGACATCAAACCCATTGGAACAGGCTTGCGCGCAAAATCGCTTAAAACTACTTAGTAACTAAGGAATAACGGTAGCCGTCATGCGGAGCGTGGCGGAACACTTCTCGGATCAGGCAATGTTGACCAAAAAAGGCAAATACGGATTGAAGGCCCTTGTCGACCTGGCGCGTTTGCCGCAGGGCGAAACCGCCTTCGTGACCGAAATTGCGGCTCGCAATAACATTCCGAAGAAATTCCTGGACACCATTCTGCTCGAACTGCGCAACACCGGCATTCTGCGATCCAAAAAGGGCCCGAATGGTGGCTACTCATTGTCCAAGACGCCATCTGAGATCATGATCGGCCAGGTCATCCGCACGCTCGATGGACCGCTCGCCCCCATTCGCTGCGCAAGCAGAACGGCCTTCGAAGCATGTGACGACTGTGACGACCCAGAAACCTGTCAGGTGAGGGTCTCGATGACGGATGTGCGGGACGCCATTGCAACCATATTGGACAACATGACGCTCGCCCAATTCGTAGCAAAGGGCGGGCACGAGCCGTTGGTGCTTCCAGCCATCAAATAGAACGACGAGAAGGCTCAATCTCGCTCGGGCTAGAGATGCGCCTGCAAATCGCTGAGATCGTCATTCAGGGAAGCGATCAGCCCTGCCTCGCTGCGCCCCTCGACAAGCCCGAGACGCGCCATCAAAATTTCAAGCGCAATGGCATTGTTGCGGACGGAGCGATTTGTCACATTCTCCGCTCCAACCTGGGCGGCATCAATGTTGCCCGCGAGGCTCGTCATCTGCGCTTTCAAGAGTTCGATGGCGAGAAATATTTCCCCAAGCACGGGTCGCGCGGCGCCCTCATCCGCCAGTCGGTCGATCAGGAGCGCCTCAAGCTCACGTTGCTTCTGCCCGAGGACTACCGCGGCCTTCAAAAGTGTTGCAACGGAAGCGGCGAGGCTGCCTGCATCCTGCGCAAGAACGGCGACATGATCGGCGAGCAGCCCGTGTCGTAAGGACTTGCGGTGATGACGCATGACGACAAGACGCTGCTGGCCCGTCTTGTTGACCGCCGGAACGACGATCCAGTGAGCATCTCCCGTAATTGACCCCGCGACCTCATCTGGAAGTGTCAGGGCGTCACCATCGTCGTTGACTTCGACCGCCGCATCCGGGTGCGACGCGACTTGTGCTGAGGCGAATGTCTCGCCCCTATCAAGACGGGAAAAAAGGGACTTGCGCTGTTCCTCACTCCCTGCATTCCGGATGAATTCAAGCGCAGTAAAATGTTCAACGAGGTCATGCGCAGCAGCCGTATCGGCCTTAGAGATGATGGCGATCGCTTGCGACAAAACATCGTTGGTTATATCCGCCCCGCCAAATTCCTCTGGGACCGAAAGAGAAAGAAGGCCTGAACGCGCGATCCGGGCACGGATCTGCGCGCCGCTTTCGAAGACGCAGTGCGATGCAATCGATCGGGCAACGCCGAGAACATCGACGTCCGCACCGAGGCGTGGAGGAACGAAACGACGTGTTTCGCCAAGAGGCGTGACAGATCCCATGCTCAACTCCCCTAAAAACGACTGAGCGACAGCGACCGACGATCGCGTCAGTCTACTGAATGATATCGCCCGTTCTGGTAAAGCAGCGAGTGACCGGAGCCGATGCGAATCGCCTCCACCTTGCCGATGACGATGACATGGCTATGGCGCTCGATCGCTTCTTCGATGGTGCAATCGATTGCAGCAACGGCATCTTCGAGGATCGGCGCACCGCTTGCTAGCCTTGTCCATTCCGCGCCACGATATCGCTCGGTTCCCTTTAGCCCGCCAATTCCTGCGAATTGATTGGCTACGAACTGATGGGGCGTACCGACGATGTTGACGGCAAAATGGCCGAACCGCTCCACGACAGGCCATGTGGACGATGAACGGTTGAGCGCAACAAGAATCCGCGGCGGATCGACTGACAGCGCCGTTGCCGACGTTACCGTAGCGCCCGTACGCGAATCGCCCTCGCCCGCCGTAATAACGCTGACGCCGCCCCCGAGCGTTCTCAGGGCTGCCTTCAGGCTGTCGGCATCGGCCGCCCTGCCCGCCACCGGCTCCCGAAGATTGATGAATTGTTGATCCTTGGCCGCATATTGCAATGTCATCACATGGCTCCTGAAACAGCTGAATTCTCTACAGCTAACAGCCGGGAAGGGGACAGAAATAGACATCGTTTTCCATAATACTATTAGTCTATAGAAATAATGTTTTTTACGCCTGCGTCACGCCTTCCGCGACTCTGAAACCGCTCAGGACCCCGAGACCAGCTTCACATTACCGCCGTGGCCGCCGCCACCGAACGCCTGCTTGGCGCCAAAGGAAGATCGGATTTCATTTCGCGGTCCCGCAAGGCCGATCTCCGGAAACAGAAGTTCAGAGATGCGATAGGCTTCTTCCAGGTGAGGATAGCCGGAAGCAATGACCGTATCGATGCCGAGTTCCTGATATTCCTTAAGCCGCGCTGCCACCGTCTTTGGTGATCCGACCAGCGCGGTACCCGCGCCAGACCGCACGAGGCCAATCCCCGCCCACAAGTTGGGAGACACTTCCAGCTTGTCGCGCCGACCATTGTGAAGCGCCTGCATCCTCGCCTGCCCGACGGAATCCGATGCCTTGGAGAAAACCTCCTGAGCGGAGGCGATCGTCTCGTCGGAAAGCTTTGAAATCAGCTTGTCCGCATCGGCCCAGGCTTCCTCGTCAGTCTCACGCACGATGAAATGCAAACGGATACCGAAGGTCACCTCCCGTCCCTTCTTGGCGGCGGCAGCGCGCACCTTGGCAATTTTCTCCGCCACCTGCGCCGGCGGCTCGCCCCAGGTCAGGTACTTATCGGCAAGACCAGACGAAAACTCGATGCCGGCATCGGAAGAGCCGCCGAAATAAAGCGGCGGGCGCGGCTCCTGCACCGGCGGTAGGCCAAGCTTTGCGTCGATCGCCTTGATGTAGTTTCCATCGAGGTGTGCCTTGCCGGTCTCGATCAGCGAATTGAACACCTGGAAGAACTCGTCGGCGTGATCGTAACGCTCATCATGTGGCAGGAAAATGCCGTCACCGGCCAGTTCCTGCGCGCTGCCGCCGACCACGATGTTGAGCAGCAGTCGGCCGTGGGAAACGCGATCGAGCGTGGAGGCAAGCCGCGCATAATAGGCAGGTGATGCCACGCCCGGGCGAATGGCGACGAGGAACTTCAGTTTTTCGGTATAAGCGGCAAGATTAGCCGCCAGGATGAAGGATTCCTCACATGCAACGCCAGTAGGAATAAGGACGCCGGAATAACCAAGCCGGTCGGCGGCCTGCGCAATTTCACGGAAATAGCCAGGGTCAGAAGGGCGCGACAGATCGTCCGAGCCGAGATAGCTGCCATCGCCTGACGAGGGTATGAACCATAAAAAATCGAGAGGGTTATCGCGCGTGCTCATTGACTGGTCCTTTGCAAAATGCCCTCGGGCAATGCGACGTGTTGAGAAAAGGGTAGCCACTTACCCGTCGTATTGAAGAAATGTCGTTCCAATTTCGAACGGCGGAAGAGAGTTTCTCACCTATGCCGCTGCTGCCCTGAAGAAAGAATTGAGCTCTTTTTCTAGCGCCGAAAACACCGGATAGAGCCCGAACGTGCCTGAAAAAACCCGTTTCAGGACGCTCCAACGTCAGCCGGCAAATTCTCGCCCTGTCCCACCGTTCTTGAGAACGGCCGGGGCCTCGGCGTTGTCGCCTCCACGCTCGTCTTCAATCGCTCAAAAAGAGCATAACCTTCAGGCCACCGCCCATGGCCGCTTGCGATGTTGATATGCCCGGCCGCACCAAGATTGGTAACATTGCTGCCCCACAGTCGCGCGGTCTGCGCAAGCTGCTCGCCATTCATATATGGATCGTTCGCGCTACCCACGATAAGGCTTGGGAAGGTGAGCCGCCGTCTCGGAAAAACGCCAAAGCGGACGATGCAGGGATGCATCGTCTCAACGCGATCGAGATGGGCAGGCGCAACGAGAAGCGCTCCCTTGATCTTGGTGGCGAAGGGCCGTGAAGCCGCGTTCGCCACCAGCAGGCAACCAAGGCTATGGGCAACGATGTATGCCTTATCCACCGTTGCTAGCGCTGTTTCCAGACGGTCTATCCAGTCTTCAAGGACAGGGCACTGCCAATCGTCCTGTTCGACCAGCGTGGCCTCGGGATTATCCCGCAACCAGTGCCGTTGCCAATGCCCTTCATCCGAGCCGTTCAAGCCGGGAACAATCAAGGTCGTACACATGCCTGCTCCATGGATGTGAATGATGTTGCGCAGCATCGCGAACTTTTCGCTGAAAGTACACGACGACAGTACTCAACTTGTTTCACGTCCCGAAAAAATGATCTAGAAATTATGGATAAAGCATAATTAGATTCTTTCAGAGGCGACACAGCCCCCACATATCGGAAAATATTACTCACAATTTTTATATAGAAAATATATGCAATATGGACCTCCTTGACAGAAAGCTTTTCCTCTACAGCGCTACAAAAGAAATATCGCGTTGTCGCGACGGGACCGCCGGTTTGCCATTCTAATCAATGAGAGGACCGCGCGTTCGGAACGGGGCACGTGGGCTTACGGTCATGAAATGGTAAGTCGGGCGAATGGATATGAGCAGAACGGGCGAATTTCTCTGGTACATTCCCAACGACGTCACGGCCGGCCACCGCGGCGACGCCGTCAGCGAAAATCACAACAGCCTGGATACATTAACGAACCATGCCACCGCTCTGGAGGCACACGGGTGGAAGGGCGCTCTACTCGGCACGGGTTGGGGGCGACCGGATACCTTCACGGTCGCGGCGGCGCTTGCGGCCCGCACCACCACCTTCGAGCCGCTGATAGCAATCCGCCCCGGTTACTGGAAGCCTGCCAATCTTGCATCCGCTGCCGCCACGCTTGATCAGCTCTCGGACGGAAGAGTGCGGATCAACGTCGTCTCCGGCCGGGACAAACTTGCGGCCTATGGCGACGAAGAGGCCGATCAGGCGCAACGCTATGCGCGTACGAAGGAATTCATGCGTCTGGTGCGGCGCCTTTGGACGGAAGAATCCGTTACGTTCAATGGTGACCATTTTCGAGTAAAGAACTCCACCGTCCTACCCCGCATCGCTCCACGCAACGACCGGCCGCACCCGAAACTTTATTTCGGCGGCGCCTCGGATGCGGCTGAGCAGGTTGCCGCAACCGAGGCCGACGTGCAGCTTTTCTGGGGGGAACCCCTTGCTGGCGTGCGCGAGCGGATCGAAAGGCTGAGGCACCTCAGCGCAGCACTCGGTCGGGATCTCCCGCCGCTGCAGTTCGGACTGCGTATTACCACCCTGGTGCGGGAAACAACGGCGCAGGCGTGGCGGGATGCAGAAGCGAAAGTTGCCGAGATGGCCGTCAGCAGCGGCGTCCGCTGGAACGACCACCTGCAGGCAATTGCGGTCGGCCAACGCCGCCTGCTGGAACTCCACCATCAAGGCGACGTGCTTGATGATAATCTTTACACGGCCCCGGGGAAATTCGGCGGCGGCGGCGCCGCAACGACGTGGCTGGTCGGTTCGGCGGAAGATGTCGCCGCATCGCTTAAAAAATACCAGGCGCTGGGCGTCAGCCATTTCATCCTTTCGGATACGCCATATCTGAAGGAAATAAAGCGGCAGGGCGACGCCCTCCTGCCGCTTCTGCGGGACTGAGAGCGTCAGCCCGCTACCTTCAAGGGCGAGGTATTTTTATTGAGCTGTGGCAGGATCGAAGCGAAGTCAGATAGAATCTGACGATAGTCCTCAGACTGGAACTCGTAAGGCAACTCCAGGCGGAGCTCCGAGACATGCGGCAAGACCGGATCGCGCGAGAGAGTTTCCAGGATCTTTTCGGTAGAGCCGACGATATCGGGCAGGAAAAGCGTGCGGCGTGCACCATGTGGTGCGCGCGTGCGCTTGTCGCGCTCCGCAACGAACTCCCCGTACCGGCGCCGGGTCGCGGGGCTGGCGCTGTCGGTCGGCAGGATCACACGGCCGAGAGCGACACGCGGCGGGCGCTCATGGGCCCATTCTCGCCTGAAGCGGGAAAGGAGAGCGGCCTGGGCCGTCAGGAAATCGTCGGTATCTTCACCACTAACGATATTTCCAGTCAGGAGATTAAACCCAGCCTTGCCGGCCCAGCGGGCGGAATTCTGGGATCCGCCGCCATACCACAGCCGGTCTGTTAGCCCCTCGGCAAAGGGCCGCAGACGCGGGACCTGCGCACCGGCCGCATTACCCGCCTCCGTATCGCTGGACAAGGGTTGCGACCTGAGCGCCGCGGCAAGCTTTTCGGCGCGGGCGTGGCTGTAATCCGCCTCGGGAGCGTCGTCTACATAGTCCGAGATGAGATGTGCGAAAGGCGGCGCACCAACCGACACCCCAACATTCAGCCGGCCACGCGAGAGAACATCAACTGTGGCCAGATCTTCGGCCAGTCGAAACGGGTTCTCATAACCCAGCTGAATGACGGCGGTGCCTAGTCCAATCCGTTTCGTACGCTGCGACGCGGCGGCAAGAAAGGTGGCCGCCGAGGATACGCCTCGCTCCAAGTGACGCTGCCGAACCCAGGCGCTATGAAATCCGAGCGCCTCGCCAACCTCGAAAAGCCCCAGTGTTTCCTCGATCCCCCGCCCCGGATCGTCGTCCAGATAATTGCCGGGCACGAGAAAGGCGAAGTGTGAAATATGGGAAAGTGGCATGGCGATGCATCCGAGTACGAGTGTAAATCTTCTGGGCGACACAGAGGCGGCCTCCCTGTGGCGGGAAAACCTCGAATACGCCGACTAGACGCCAAGCTTGCATCACGGCGCCCCCACTGGCGCGGCATGTTTGTTTATACTCCTCGCAACCGTTGAAAGATCGTTGCGCGATTTAATAGTCTACTAAAATTATCGATTACTGGCCGTCAGCCGGTGAACTCCGATATACGTCACCCGTTCAGGCCGGCCGTGTCGCTGCGCCTGAAAAGGCCTTTATTCCTCGCTCCACAGGAGGTTCGGATGCTCGCGAAAGCTTCCGACTTTCTGGTTGTCCCATAGGGTGCCCGGCTCTCAGGCTGTCGGCCTGCTACGGGCATCCGGGCCCTTTGGCTCGATCGTATCTGCGGCGGCGCCCTTCATGCCTCGCAGGCTCCCTCGCCTTCTATCGGCGGGCGCCCGCTTAGCCGTCAGGCTTCGCTACCCCAAACGAAAACCTTCGACGAGGACAGTCAGGCGGCAGCCATGGCGGAACTGCTTGAAAAGCGGTTTCGATATTCTCCCGGCGAAAGGCCGAGGACACGGTTAAAGACGCGGCGGAAGGCGGCGGCATCTTCATATCCGACTGACCATGCGATCTGGTCCACGGAACGACGGGTGAACTCCAGCAATTCCCGCGCCTTGCCAACCCGCAGGTGCTGTACGTATTCGATTGGTTTCATGCCCGTCGCAGCCTTGAAGCGACGCAGGAAAGTGCGCTCCTCCAGCCCGGCATGGGTCGCCATGTCGCTAACGCTTGTCGCGCGCCCGGCACGGGCCTGCAACCAGTGCTGGACCTTCAGGATCGGCTCGTCGCCATGCGTCAATCTCGGGGCGAAGCTGCTATAATGGCGCTGTTCCCGCCCGGCAGGATCGATCAGCAGGAACTTGCCCGTCTCGATCATCACCGAGGGGCCCAGCAGCCGGTCGACGATGCGCAGGCCCAGATCGGTCCATGCCATCAGCCCGCCGGCCGTGATAATATCACCGTCCTCGATGACGACCTTGTCTATGTCGAGACGAATATCGGGAAAGCGCTCCCGAAACAGCTCCGCAAAAAACCAGTGCGTCGTGGCGGGGCGGCCTGACAGCAGCCCGGTCGCAGCGAGAAGAAACGAACCGCCGCAACTGGCCGCCAGCGTGGCACCCTGGGCGTGGCGATCAAGCAACCAGCGGGCGTAAGGCTCGGCTTCGTCAATCTCAGCAGGGCCGGTCAACCTGCCGGGAACCACTAAGATATCGGGGTGCCCCGCTTGTCCCGGATTGGTGTCATGACAGCGTGAAAACTCGCCGTCGTCATCCATGCTCCAGTGGCTGACCCGCAATCTCGGCCCGCCGCGATCCTGCGAAAAAACCGATGCGATCGCAAAAAGATCGGTGATGCCGTGAACCATGGCGACCTGACAGTCCCGATAGAGGACAAGCCCCACCTCCAGCGCGCTTCCCGAGATTCCCGCCATGCCCCTTACCCCCGTTTTGTCAATTTTGGCCCGCTTTCTGTCAGAAGCGCCAATCCAGTGCCCGCCGCCCAAAGAGTATCTCTATTCCCACGGGACGCAAGCAAGCTCCCTGCAACAGGAGAGAGAGCGATGACAACGATAACCACCAGAGACGGAACACATATTTTCTATAAAGACTGGGGCACCAGGCACGGCCAGCCCATCATCTTCTCCCATGGCTGGCCGCTCAGCGCCGACACCTGGGATGCGCAGATGGTGTTTTTCGCCAACAACGGGTTCCGCACCATCGCCCACGACCGCCGCAGCCACGGGCGTTCCGACCAAGTCTGGCACAACAATACCATGGATCAATATGCCGATGACCTGTCCGAGCTGATCGAACAGCTTGACCTTCACGACATCATTCTCGTCGGTCATTCCACGGGCGGTGGCGAAGTTACCCGCTATGTGGGCCGGCACGGTACGGCTCGCGTCGCAAAGATCGCCCTCATCGGCGCCGTACCACCACTAATGCTGAAGACGGAGAGCAATCCCATCGGCCTGCCGATCGATGTTTTCGACGGTATTCGCAAGGGCACCTACGATAATCGCAGCCAGTTCTTCAAAGACCTGACAATCCCCTTCTACGGCTACAACCGGGAGGGTGCCGTGATTTCGGAAGGCATTCGCGAGGAATTCTGGCGTCAGGGCATGATGGGCGGGCTGAAGGGTCAACTCGACAGCATCCGCGCCTTTTCGGAAAGCGATTTTAATCAGGACCTGAAGGCCTTCGACAAACCCACGCTGGTTCTGCACGGCGATGACGACCAGATCGTACCGGTCGGTGCTTCCGCCCTTTCGACCGTCAAGATCGTCAAACATGCGGTTCTCAAAATTTATGAGGGCGCCGATCATGGCCTCACCCAGACCCACCAGGATCGGTTCAACGCCGATCTGCTTGCCTTCATCCAGGACTGAAACCACGCACACAGGAGACACGAAAATGTCGCAGAATACATTTCTCATTACCGGCGCATCCGATGGCATCGGCGCCGTCTATGCCGAACGTCTGGCAAAACGTGGCCACGATCTCGTTCTCGTGGCGCGGCGCGCCGAAAAACTGAAAGCATTGGCCGCGCAGCTGGAAAAGGATCACCACATTGTTGTCGAGGTTCTTTCCGCCGATCTGTCACGCGCAGAGGACCTAGAAAGGGTCGAAAGACGGCTGCGCGAAGATCATGACATCACCGGCCTCGTCAACAATGCCGGCATAGCCGGGGACGGAGCGATTACGGCGCTGGACCCCGCCTATGTAACGACGATGATCAACCTCAACATTCTCGCCGTGACCCGCCTTGCGGCCGCCATCGCCCCCCGCCTTGCCGACAGCGGAAACGGCACGATCATCAACATCACCTCCGTCACGGCGCTGATGCCCGCGGCATTCACCGCAGTCTATCCTGCCACGAAAGCCTTCGTGCTGGCCTTCACCGAGGCGATGCAGGCGCAGCTCTCACCTTCGGGCGTGCGGGTGCAGGCGGTCCTGCCCGGCATCACCCGCACCGCGATCTGGGAAGAGGAACGGCTCGACGCCATTCCGGCCTCCATGGTCATGGATGTTTACGAGATGGTGGATGCCGCCCTTGCCGGTCTCGATCTCGGCGAAACGCTGACTATTCCATCGCTGCCGGATACGACCGATCTCGACAATTTCCTCGCTGCGCGTGCAGCGCTGCGGCCCAACCTGTCACATGCACGTGCCGCCAGCCGGTATCACGCCATAAAATCCGAATAGAGGAGACGTGCCATGATCCTCGGCCTCACCATTCCCCAATTCACGGCATTGCACGTCGGTTTAAGCTTCATCGGCATTGCCGCCGGGCTCGTTGCCCTGCCAGCCTACGCGGCGGGGCGGTGGATGCCGCGAGTGACAGCAATTTTCCTCATCACCACGTTCGCCACGACTCTTTCCGGCTTCCTGTTTCCAATCGGCAATTTCACACCTGCCCTGGGGGTCGGCATCGTCTCGACGATCGTCATGGCTGTCGCGCTGATTGCGCTCTACGGATACGGCCTGAGGGGCAAGGCAAGGATTATCTACTCGATCACCGCCACGATCAGCCTTTACCTCAATATGTTCGTGCTGATCGTCCAGTCCTTTTTAAAGGTAGAAAGCCTGAACGCCCTGGCGCCGAACGGCAATGAGCCTCCGTTTCTCATTGCCCAGACGGTTCTGCTGGTTGCTGCCATCCTTCTTGGCTGGAGGGCAACGCGCCGCAGGCTTGCCGTTTGAGTAGGACGCGTCCCCGGCGAGCTGCCAGACCAGTGCCCTGTGCCTGCTTTCAGGCACAGGGTACATTTTTCAATAAGTACGCCCTCAGAAAAACATCAGTGCCGATTGCCACACTACAATATACATTATATGATAATATATATCGTATCATTGTAGGAGAGGCAGATGAAAGCCGTGAAGATCAATGAACGCCTGACCGTGGCGGACCAGCCAATGATCGCCGAATTCCAATCGCTCTCCGCACAGGGCTTTAAGACCATCATCAATGCCCGACCGGATGGAGAAGAGCCTGCCCAATCAGGTAACGCGCAGGAAAGAACGGCCGCTCAGGCCGCCGGCATGGATTATGGCTTCATCCCAGTCACGGGTCCGACCATCACCGAAGCAGATATCCGCGCCTTTCAAAAGAAAATGGCGGAAGCGGAAGGTCCGGTTTTTGCCCACTGCAAGGGCGGCACGCGTGCGCTCACACTCCATGTGCTCGGAGAAGCACTCGACGGGCGCATCGAGCGAGACGCCATTGAAGCCTTTGGCAATGCGCATGGCTTTGACCTGTCGGGAGCGATCCGCTGGCTTGATCGCCGCGCGGCAGCGGCACCGCATGTCAAAGCCTTTTTCGATCCGCGCACGTCGAGCGTTCAATATGTCGTTTCCGACCCCAAGACGAGGCGATGTGCGATTATCGATCCAGTCTTAGACTTCGATGAGAAGTCCGGCGCGACAGGAACCATGAATGCCGACGCCATTCTGGCCTATGTCGCAAGCGAGAACCTCACCGTGGAATGGATTCTCGATACCCATCCGCATGCCGATCATTTTTCTGCCGCTTATTATCTGAAGGGAAAGACCGGCGCGCCGACGGCGATAGGCGCAAAGGTCAAACATGTGCAGAAGCTCTGGCAGGAGAAATATAACTGGCCGGACTTCAAAACCGACGGGTCACAATGGGACCACCTGTTTGAAGCTGGCGAGAGCTTCCGTATCGGCTCTCTTGAGGCGCGCGTCCTCTTCTCCCCCGGCCATACGCTTGCCTCCGTCAGCTATGTGGTGGGCAATGCAGCTTTCGTGCACGATACGCTCTTCATGCCCGATTCAGGCACCGCGCGTGCGGATTTTCCGGGCGGTAGCGCAAGACAGCTCTGGGCCTCTATTCAGGATATTCTCTCGCTTCCAGATGAGGCGCGTCTTTTCACCGGCCATGACTATCAACCCGGCGGCCGCTCTCCAAAATGGGAAAGCACGGTTGGCGAACAAAAGCGCAGCAATCCGCATATTGCCGGCATGACGGAAGAGGGCTTTGTCCGCCTAAGGGAAGCGCGGGACAAGACTTTACCGATGCCGAAACTTATTCTTCATGCCCTCCAGGTGAATATTTGCGGCGGCCGCCTGCCCGAGCCGGAGGCGAACGGCGTCCGCTATCTGAAGCTCCCGCTCGACGTGCTTGGGGGTAGCGCATGGTAGAGAAAGCCACAGCCAACAAGCCGCACCATAGTGGTGAAATTTCCCTCCCCGCGATGGAGGAAAGGGCCGGCGAAGTCGCATTGCTCCTGAAAACGCTCGCTCATCCTGCCCGGCTGTTGCTCGCCTGCACGCTGGCGCAAGGGGAGTTTTCGGTCGGTGAGCTGGAGTCCAAACTGGACATCCGCCAACCGACACTCTCCCAGCAGTTAGGCGTCCTTCGCGAAGCTGGGGTGGTCGAGACGCGACGCGACGCCAAGCAGATATTCTACAGACTGACGCAGGAGAAAGCGGCCCAATTGATCGAGGCCTTGTACGCCATCTTCTGCGCGCCGGGCGAGGAAACCCAATGAGCCCTTACTGGCATCCTCTTTTCGGCGGCATGCTGCTCGGTCTTGCCTGCGTTCTGCTTTTTCTCTTTAACGGTCGTATCGCCGGGATCAGCGGTATGATCGGAAAGACGCTGAGCAGGGAGCGGCGCCTCGCGGACCTCAGCTTTCTCGCCGGCTTGCTGGCCGGACCATATATCTATGCGGCCTCCTTCGATCGGCTGCCCGCTATCACCGTCCTAGCACCCTTGCCGCTTGTTATCATCGCCGGACTTCTGGTGGGTTTTGGCACACGAATGGGCTCCGGCTGCACATCGGGCCACGGCATCATGGGGCTGGCGCGGTTTTCCCGACGCTCTATCGCGGCAACGGCGACTTTCCTGATTGCGGGGATGTTTGCGGCGACAATGGTGGGGGCGCTGTCATGAGAAATCCCGCCTTGGAGCGTGTTGCCCTTGCATTGGCCGCGGGAGCGCTGTTCGGATTCGGCCTTTCGCTGTCGGGCATGATCGATCCAGCCCGCGTTTCGGGTTTTCTCGATGTAGCAAGCGGCCACTGGGACCCGAGCCTGATGTTCGTTCTCGCGGGCGCTGTGATGGTGGCCGTGCCGGGTGTGCTGATCAGCAGGCACCTTGCCAAGCCTATCCTCGCTGAGGATTTCGGCGTGCCTGTAAAGAGCCGCATCGACCGACCGCTGCTGATAGGTTCGGCCATGTTCGGCATCGGTTGGGGGCTTGCCGGTTTTTGCCCCGGCCCGGCCTTGTCGGCTTTTGGCCTTGGGCTTACGCCGGTCGCGTTTTTCGTCACTGCCATGATTGCCGGCATGCTGGTCCACGACCGGCTCTACGCAACCCGCTCATAGCGCAATACACGTGCGGCCGACGCGGAAAGGACCATCGCGCGGCGCTGGGAGGGCTCCGCGCGATGGAATACGATCAAAGATCGATCAAGCTCTTGCCTGTCATTTCCGGCGGCAGAGGCTGGTTCATGAGTTGCAGCAGGGTGGGCGCGACATCAGCGAGAATACCGTCGTGCACCCTTGCCCCATCGGGACCTCCAAAAAGGATCACCGGCACAGGATTGGTGGTGTGGGCCGTGTGCGGGCCGCCCGTGACCGGATCGATCATGGTTTCGCAATTGCCGTGATCGGCAATGACCAGCATCGCGCCACCCACTTTTTCAAGCGCGGCAACGACTTCGCCAAGACCGCGGTCCACGGCTTCACACGCCTTGATCGCGGCCTGAAGATCACCTGTGTGGCCGACCATGTCAGGGTTGGCATAATTGGTGACGATCAGGTCATAACCCTTGCCGATTGCCTCGACAAATTTCTCGGTTACCTCAGCCGCACTCATTTCTGGCTGAAGATCGTAGGTCGCAACCTTGGGTGACTTCGGCATGAAGCGGTCTTCACCGATTTCCGGCTCCTCCTTACCGCCGTTCAGGAAGAAGGTGACATGCGGATACTTCTCCGTTTCGGCGAGGCGAAACTGCGTGAGGCCCTGCTTTGCCACCCATGCACCCAACGTATTGACGATGTCCCGCTTCGGATAAGCCGTGGTCATGAACGCGCTATGACGCGTGGAATATTCCACCATGCCAAGCAGCGCAGAAAGGACGGGCTTTTCGCGCGGAAAACCGTCGAATTCATCGGCACCGATCGCAAGCAGGATTTCACGCGCCCGGTCGGCACGGAAATTGAGGCAGAACAGACCATCGCCTGCCTTGAAGCCCTTATAGCCATCAATCACCGTCGGCAGGATAAATTCGTCGGTAATGCCATTCGCATAGCTCTGCGAGACGGCGCTTACGGCATCCCGCGCGTGTTCGCCCTTGCCAAGAACCATGGCGTCATAGGCTTTCTCGACACGCTCCCAGCGATTGTCGCGATCCATCGCATAATAACGGCCGATCACCGTGCCGATGCTTGCCCCCTGCGGCAGGCTTGCGACGAGCGCTGCGACGAAATCTTCTGCCGACTGCGGTGCGACATCGCGACCATCTGTGATGGCATGCACCACGACGTTCAGACCGTGACTGACCATCAGCTTCACCGCCGCCTGGCCGTGCAGGATATGACCATGGACACCGCCATCGGAAACCACGCACATCAGATGCGCCACACCGCCAGCAGCCTTGACCCTGGCGGCGAAATCGATCATCGCCGCGTTGCGGAAAAAGCTGCCATCCTCAATCGCGAGATCGATCTGACCGAGATCCATGGCGACGATACGGCCAGCGCCGATATTGGTATGACCCACTTCCGAATTGCCCATCTGCCCCGTCGGCAGGCCGACCTTCGGACCGAAGGTTGTCAGCGTCGCATTCGGGCAAGTGGCGAAAAGCCGGTCCATGGTTGGCGTGTTTGCCAGAAAGGGCGCATTGCCGGACGTTACCTCGCTCAGCCCCCAGCCGTCGAGAATGGTCAGAACAACGGGTTTGGGAGTGCGCATGGGAGGACCTTCTTCTTCATTCGGTTGCCGGCGGAGAGCGGACCGCAGGGCACCGGAGCGCCCTCGTCCGCCACTATGTTCATGATGAGAAAACATGCTTCTCGTTCTTCTCTTCTATACCCGAAGATGACGAACGCAAGCCTATACCGACAGCGAAACAGCGGCATGACGACCGAAAAGGTCGGTCCAATTCGGCTCTCTCAACCCCACGCCTGGCGCAGGAATGAGAGAGCGTAAAGACGGTCACTCAATGAAAATCAGTGCCGGCTTCTCCAGCAACGCCTTCATCGCCTGAATGAAGACGGCTGCGTCCCACCCGTCCACGACACGATGATCGAAGCTGGACGACAGGTTCATGATCTTGCGCGGCACAAAGCGGGCCCCATCCCAGACCGGCCGGGTCATGATCTTGTTGACACCAATGATTGCCACCTCGGGATGGTTGATGATGGGCGTCGAAACGACACCGCCTAACGGCCCAAGCGAGCTGATGGTTATCGTGGAGCCCATCAACTCTTCCCGATGTGCTGTGCCGGTGCGGGCGGCTTCGGCAACGCGTGCAACTTCCTCCGCACAGTGCCAAAGGCCGAGCGTTTCCGCATGGCGAACGACCGGAACCGTCAGGCCCGCCGGCGTTTGCGTGGCGATGCCAATATGAACCGCCTCGTAGTGGCTGACGACCCCTTTCTCGTCGTCAAAGGTGGCATTCATGCCGGGATGATCGGCAACGGCTTTCACCAGAGCGCGCATTAAAAACGGCAGGATCGTCAGTTTCGGCTGCCCGGAACGACGGTTGCCGTTCATCGTCGCGCGAAGATCCTCGAGATCCGTGACGTCGATCTCTTCGACATAGGTGATGTGGGGAATGCGGGACGCCGACAGCACCATCTTCTCGGCAATCTTGCGGCGCAGGCCCGTCAGTTTCACATCCTCGACGGCGCTGTCATGCGACGCGGTGGCCGAAGGACGTTCCGGCCGGCCACGCGCCGTCAGATATCCATCGAGATCGCTATGGGTGATGTGCCCATCCGGTCCCGTTCCCTTAACCTTTGCGAGATCGATATCGAGATCGTCGGCGCGCTGGCGCACGGCGGGCGCTGCGAGCGGCTTATGATGCGGCTCGGCAGCGCTTTCCGGTGAAGGTTCGCTGATGTCCCGGGCTGGATGGTGTGCTTCAACGGGTGGCGGAGCTTCGGTCATATCGGCTGGCGCTTCCGCCTCCGCGATAACGACCGGCGCTTCGGCAGCGGCTTCGCGATCAATGGCGTCCGCTTCGCGATCAATGGCAGCCGTTGCAGCATCCGTCTCGATGCGCAGGAGCGGCGCCTTCACCGGTACAGTGTTCCCGACAGTGACGGCGAGCCAGGTGACGACCCCCGCCACCGGCGATGGGATTTCCACGGTCGCCTTATCCGTCATGACGGCCGCAAGCACCATATCTTCATGGACGATATCTCCCGGCTTGACGTTCCACTCGACCAATTCGGCTTCTGCAACACCTTCACCCACATCGGGCATTGTGAGGGTAAATTCCGCCATAATCAGGCCTCCATGACATCGACGAGGGCGCGCCCGACACGGGCCGGACCCGGAAAATAGTCCCATTCCTGGGCATGCGGATAAGGCGTATCCCAGCCGGCGACACGCACGACGGGCGCCTCCAGATGATAAAAACAATGCTCCTGCACAAGCGACACGACCTCGGCGCCGAAGCCGGAAGTCAGCGTCGCCTCATGCACCATCACACAACGGCCGGTCTTGGAGACAGATTTCACAATGGTGTCGAGATCGAGCGGCAACAGGCTGCGAAGGTCGATAATCTCGGCATCGACCCCGGTCTCTTCCGCCGCCGCCAGTGCCACATGCACCATGGTGCCATAAGCGATGACGGTGACGGCGTTTCCGGCGCGGCGGATTTCCGCCTTTCCGATGGGGACCGTATAATGACCTTCCGGCACCTCCCCCATTTCGTGTTTGGACCATGGCGTTACCGGCCGGTCGTGATGGCCATCGAAGGGACCGTTATAAAGCCGCTTTGGCTCGAGAAACATCACCGGGTCCGGGTCTTCGATGGAGGCGATCAGCAGCCCCTTGGCGTCATAGGGATTGGAGGGGACGACGACTTTCAGCCCGCAGACATGGGTGAAAAGCGCCTCCGGACTCTGGCTGTGCGTCTGCCCGCCAAAAATGCCGCCGCCGGTCGGCATACGAAGAACGATCGGGCAGGTAAAATCGCCGTTTGAGCGATAACGGATACGCGCTGCTTCCTGGGTGATCTGGTCATAAGCGGGATACATGTAATCGGCAAACTGGATTTCGACACAGGGCCGCAATCCATAAGCGGCCATACCGATGGCGGTGCCGACGATGCCCGACTCACTGATCGGCGCATCGAAACAGCGGGTTTTACCGTATTTCTGCTGCAGCCCCTGCGTGGCGCGGAAAACGCCCCCGAAATACCCCACATCCTCACCAAAAACCACGATATCGTCGCTGCGTTCCATGGACACATCCATGGCGCTGCGGACGGCCTCAATCATCGTCATTCTTGCCATGTCTTACCATCCTGCCTTCTGGCGCTGGCGGACGAGATGCGGCGGCATCTCCTCGTAAACGCCCTCGAAAATATCCTTTTTCGGCGGTTTCTTGCCTTCATGCAGCGTGCCGTGGCTTTCCGCCTCGCGTTGCGCTTCAAGCACTTCATCAGCGATTTCTGCCTCCGCCTGCCGGTGCCGTTCCTCCGACCAGACGCCCCGCAGGATGAGATGTTTCTTCAATCTCAGAACCGGGTCGCCTAAAGGCCATGCCTCGGACTCGGTCTTGGGGCGGTAAGCGCTCGGATCGTCAGAGGTGGAATGTGCGCCGACGCGATAGGTCACATATTCGATCAGCGTTGGGCCGAGATTGCGCCGCGCCCGCTCCGCGGCCCAGCGCGCCACGGCATAAACGGCAAGATAGTCGTTGCCATCCACCCGGAGTGCAGGAATGCCGAAGCCCAGCCCGCGCGCTGCAAAGGTGCCCGAACCGCCGCGTGCGATGCCCTGAAAGGTGGAAATGGCCCATTGATTGTTGACGATATTGAGGATGACCGGGGCTTTGTAAGTGGAGGCGAAGACCAGCGCGGAATGGAAATCCGACTCCGCCGTCGAGCCGTCACCGATCCAGGCGGCCGCGATCTTGGTGTCGCCCTTGATGGCCGACGCCATCGCCCAGCCGACCGCCTGCACATATTGCGTGGCGAGATTGCCGGACACGGTGAAGAAACCATGGTCTTTCGAGGAATAAAGCACCGGTAGTTGCCGACCGTGCAGCGGGTCGAGTTCGTTGGAATAGATCTGGTTCATCATGGTGACGAGCGGATAGTCGTCAGCGATCAGCAGCCCCGCTTGCCGATAGGTCGGGAAGTTCATGTCGCCCTTCGAAAGAGCTTTGCGGAAGGCGCAGCTGACTGCTTCTTCGCCCAGATGCTGCATGTAAAACGAAGTCTTGCCCTGCCGCTGCGCCATCAGCATGCGCGCATCAAAAGCCCGAAGCCGCATCATGTATTTCAGGCCGACCAGCAGGTCGTCGTCCGAAAGCAGGCCGGCCCAAGGTCCGACAGCCTCGCCCTGGTGATTGAGGACGCGGATGATGGAATAGGCGAGATCGCGCATGCTCTCGGGCGCTGCATCCACCTCCGGGCGCGGCACGGAGCCGGCTCTCGGTATCTTTACATTGGAGAAATCCGGCTGGTCGCCGGGCCGCACCGCAGGTTCGGGAACATGCAGGCTGAGACGTGGCGTTTCTGATATGTCCATTCTACTCCTCCCGTCGCGATCTCCTCCAGACCACGAAACAACGCTCAAAGGTTCCGCGCGATCACCATGCGTTGGACATCGCTCGTCCCCTCGTAAATCTGGCAGATGCGCACATCGCGATAGATCCGCTCCACCGGATAATCCGCCATGTAGCCGTAACCGCCGTGAATCTGGATGGCGTCGGAGCAGACACGCTCGGCCATCTCCGACGCGAAGAGCTTGGCCATCGATGCCTGCGAAAGACAAGGCTCGCCCGCCTCCTTCAACGCCGCCGCGTGCAGCACCAGCTGTCTAGCGGCCTCAATGCGCGTCGCCATGTCCGCAAGGCGGAACGCCACCGCCTGATGTTCGATGATCGCCCGTCCGAAGGCTCTGCGCTCGCGGGCATAATCCCGCGCCGCCTCAAACGCCGCCTGCGCCATGCCGACGGCCTGTGCGGCGATGCCGATACGGCCACCTTCCAGATTGGCAAGCGCGATGCGGTAGCCCTGCCCTTCTTCACCGAGCCGCAAATCGGCCGGTATGGCCATGTCGGTAAAGGCGATCTGGCAGGTATCGGACGAGTGAAGCCCGAGCTTTTCCTCCACCCGGATCACCTCGTAACCCGGCGTGTCCGTCGGCACGATAAAGGCGGTGATACCCTTCTTGCCCGCGGCTGCATCCGTTACGGCAAAAACAATGACGACATCGCCGTTTTTGCCAGATGTGATGAATTGCTTCGCCCCATCGAGAATATAGCGATCACCATCGCGCCGCGCTTTGGTCTTGAGATTTGCGGCATCTGAGCCAGCCTGCGGTTCGGTCAGCGCAAAGCCGCCGATCCATTCGCCGGAAGCAAGCTTCGGCAGGAAACGCTGCTTCTGATCCTCGGTTCCGAATTTGAGGATCGGCACGCATCCCACGGAATTATGGACGCTCATGATGGTGGAACAGGCACCGTCCCCCGCAGCGATTTCTTCCAGCGCCAGCGCGTAAGCGACAGCACCGGTTTCCGCCCCGCCATACGCTTCGGACACCAGCATGCCGAGGAAGCCGAGCTCGCCCATCGCTTTCAATTCTTCCTTGGGGAAACGGCTTTCCCGGTCACGGGACGCGGCGCCAGGCGCAAGCTTTTCCCGCGCGAAGTCGCGGGCCATGCCCCTGATCTGCTGCTGGGATTCAGTGAGCATCATCGCCGCCTCCCGCCAAAAAGCAGAAGCGCATCAGGCGCGTCGCCAGCTGGAATTGGTCGCGAGGGCTGCCCATGAAAGCACGGGCGGCCCCGTCGATCACGACAGGGTCATGCACAGCCAAATTCACCTCCCTTGGCCAGCCCTGACGTGAGGAACCGGCCCGCCGCAAATCTCCTCCAGACCGCGACTGATATGAACGCTATCACTATCTCGAATTCATTTCAAAGCTATTTTGATTGACAGTTTTTTGATTGGCGATATCTTTGATCCAACAAATAGACATATCATAGAGCAAATGATCCATGATTGAGCTCGACAGTTTCGACCAGAAGATTCTGCATGTTCTCGGCGATGACGGGCGGGTCAGCTGGCGGGATCTTGCGGCTCGGATCGGCCTATCCTTCACGCCGACGCTTCGGCGCGTGCGCAAGCTGGAAGAGGAAGGGATCATTCGCGGCTATACCGCCGTGTTTGACGAGAACCGGCTGCTCGGCAATATGGGTGTCTTCATCTCCGTCACGCTCGAACGCCAGATCAAGGAAGCGTTGACGACCTTCGAGCACCATGTCGCTTCCATTCCAGAAGTCGTGGGTGGCTATCAGACGAGCGGCAGTTCCGATTATCTGATCCACGCCATGGTGCGGGATTTGCCCCATTACCAGCAGCTTCTGGATTTCCTGACCACGGTTCCGGGCGTGTCCCGCATCCAGTCCAACTTTGCCATCAAGACATTCGTGCGCCGTTCCGCCGCTTTCACCGCGGGTGACACGCCGTAAAGCAAGGGCTGCCGGCGCGGAGGAGGTGCCGGTTGCTGACAGAAGGGACGGTCAATACCGTCCGGAGGAGGAGACGCGATGAGTTTGAACCTCGCCGCCATTTTCGATGCCGATCTCGGCCCGGAAATCGCAGCATTGCGCGATAGCGCAAGTGCATTCGCAGACGATAAAATCGCCCCACTGGCGGCAGAGATCGACAGGGACGACCGCTTCCCGCGTCAGCTCTGGCCACAAATGGGCGAGCTTGGCCTGCACGGTATCACCGTTTCGGAAGAATTCGGCGGAGCCGACATGGGCTATCTGGCCCATTGCGTGGCGATGGAGGAAATAAGCCGGGCTTCCGCTTCCATCGGTCTTTCCTACGGTGCTCACTCCAATCTCTGTATCAACCAGATCCATCGGTGGGGCACACAGGAGCAGAAAAAGAAATATCTGCCGAAGCTGGTCTCGGGGGAACATGTCGGTTCGCTTGCCATGAGCGAGACGGAGGCCGGTTCGGATGTCGTCTCCATGCGGCTCAAGGCAGAACGAAAGGGCGACCGCTATGTGCTGAACGGCGCGAAGATGTGGATCACCAACGGCCACGAAGCCGATACGCTGGTGGTCTACGCCAAGACCGACATGTCCGCCGGCCCCCGCGGCATCACCGCCTTCCTGATTGAAAAGGGCTTCACGGGTTTTCGCCCGGCCCAGAAACTCGACAAGCTCGGCATGCGCGGTTCCCCCACCTCGGAACTCGTATTCGAGAATTGCGAGGTGCCGGAGGAGAACATTCTCGGACGCCTCAATGATGGCGTGACGGTGCTGATGAGCGGGCTGGATTACGAGCGCGCCGTGCTGGCGGCAGGTCCAGTCGGCATCATGCAGGCGGCCATCGATCTGGTGCTGCCCTATGCCCGCGAGCGCAAGCAGTTCGGCAAGCCGATCGGCGAGTTCCAGCTGGTACAGGGCAAGCTCGCCGATATTTATTCGGCCATGAACGCGTCGCGCGCCTATGTCTATGCGGTTGCCCGGGCCTGCGACAATGACCGCATCACGAGGCAGGATGCGGCGGGAGCGATCCTCTTCGCCGCCGAGCGGGCGACACAGGTGGCGCTGGATGCGATCCAGCTTCTCGGCGGCTCTGGTTATGTCAATGAAAGCCCCGCAGGACGGCTGCTGCGTGATGCCAAGCTTTATGAAATTGGCGCAGGCACCAGCGAAATCCGCCGGATGCTGATCGGCCGCGAGCTAGTCAAGGGAAACGGGTGAGAAGACGCGATGAAGCTTAAATCCACTCTCAACCGCGACCCTGCCTTCGCTGCCAATGTCGATTTCATGTCGGGCCTGGTGGATGACTTGCGCCGAAAGGTCGAGACAATTTCAAAGGGCGGTGGTGAGAAGGCCCGTGAGCGGCACCTTTCTCGCGGCAAATTATTGGTGCGTGACCGCATCGATGCGCTGCTCGATCCCGGCAGCCCATTCCTCGAGTTCTCGCAATTTGCCGCTCACGAGGTCTATGACGAACCCGTTCCCGCCGCCGGCATCGTTACCGGTATAGGGCGGGTCTCGGGACGCGAATGCGTGATCGTCGCCAATGATGCGACGGTAAAAGGCGGCACCTATTATCCGCTGACGGTGAAAAAACACCTGCGCGCGCAGGAGATCGCCGCCGAAAACTGCCTTCCCTGCATTTACCTCGTGGATTCCGGCGGCGCAAACCTACCCAATCAGGACGAAGTCTTTCCCGACCGCGATCATTTCGGGCGCATCTTTTATAATCAGGCGAATATGTCAGCCGCTGGCATCGCCCAGATCGCGGTGGTGATGGGCAGTTGCACGGCAGGCGGCGCCTACGTGCCTGCCATGAGCGACCAGTCCGTCATCGTCAAAAACCAGGGTACGATCTTTCTCGGCGGGCCGCCGCTGGTCAAGGCAGCGACCGGCGAGGTGGTGAGTGCGGAAGAGCTGGGCGGCGCGGACGTGCATTCCCGTCAATCCGGCGTGACCGATCATTATGCCCGCGACGACCGCCACGCGCTGGCGCTGACCCGGCGCATCGTCTCGACCCTCAACCGTCGCAAGCAGGTAGAGCTCGATGTCCGCGAACCGGTGGAGCCGCTTTATCCGGCAGACGAGCTTTACGGCATCGTGCCAGCCGATACGCGCAAGCCCTTCGAAGTGCGGGAGATCATTGCCCGTCTCGTTGACGGATCGGAATTTGACGAGTTCAAGGCGCTCTACGGCACGACGCTGGTCTGCGGTTTTGCTCATATCCATGGCTATCCCGCCGGCATTATCGCCAATAACGGCATCCTGTTCTCAGAGTCCGCACTGAAGGGTGCGCATTTCATCGAGCTCTGCTGCCAACGCGGTATTCCGCTGGTCTTCCTGCAGAACATCACCGGCTTTATGGTCGGCAAAGCCTACGAGGCAGGCGGCATCGCCAAGGATGGCGCCAAGCTCGTCACCGCTGTTGCTTCCGCCAGAGTGCCGAAATTTACCGTCATCATCGGCGGCTCCTTCGGTGCCGGCAATTACGGCATGTGCGGCCGCGCCTATTCGCCACGCTTCCTGTGGATGTGGCCGAATGCCCGGATTTCCGTGATGGGCGGCGAGCAGGCAGCGTCCGTCTTGGCGCAAATCCGCCGCGACGGCATCGAGGCCGATGGCCGCCACTGGTCGAAGGAAGGTGAAGAGGCGTTCAAGCAGCCGATCCGCGAAAAATACGAGCGGGAGGGCCATCCCTATTATGCCAGTGCGCGGCTTTGGGACGACGGTATCATCGACCCAAAGGATACCCGCCTCGTCCTCGGCCTCGGTCTGTCCGCCGCGCTCAATGCACCGATTGAACCCACCCGTTTCGGCATATTCAGGATGTGAGGCGACGATGTTTTCGAAAGTACTCATCGCCAATAGGGGCGAGATCGCCTGCCGCATCATTCGCACCGCCGCCCGAATGGGCATTCGTACCGTCGCCGTTTATTCCGATGCCGATCGCGACGCCATGCATGTGGCGTTGGCCGATGAGGCTATCGCCATCGGCGCTGCTCCTGCACGGGCCTCCTATCTCGACGGCGAAAAAATAATCGCCGCAGCAAAGGCAAGCGGCGCAGAGGCGGTCCACCCGGGTTACGGCTTTCTTTCCGAGAATGCCAATTTCGCGGAAGCCTGTGACGCCGCCGGGCTCGTTTTCATCGGTCCTTCGCCGCAGGCGATCCGCGCGATGGGCGGTAAAAGTGAGGCCAAGGCGCTCATGGCAGAGGCGGGTGTCCCCGTCGTTCCAGGCTATCACGGCACAGACCAATCCGCGCACCAGCTGCAAAGCGAGGCGCAGACGATTGGCTATCCGGTATTGCTTAAGGCTTCCGCCGGCGGCGGCGGCAAGGGCATGCGGGTTGTCCGGAACGAGCGCGACTTTACGGCAGAACTTTCTGGCGCAAAGCGCGAGGCGCTGGCTGCCTTTGGCGATGACCGAATGCTGATCGAGAAATACCTTGAACGACCGCGCCATGTGGAAGTCCAGGTCTTTGCCGATGCACATGGTAATTGCTTTTCTCTCTTCGAACGCGATTGCTCTATCCAGCGCCGCCATCAAAAGGTGATAGAAGAAGCCCCTGCCCCCGGACTGTCCGACAGGCTGCGTCAACGCATGTACGACGCTGCCGTAGCCGCTGCCCGCGCCATTGATTATCGAGGCGCGGGAACAATCGAATTCCTGCTCGATCCCTCCGGCGAGTTCTATTTCATGGAGATGAACACGAGGCTTCAGGTCGAACATCCGGTGACGGAATACATTACCGGGCTCGATCTGGTGGAGTGGCAGATAAGAGTGGCGAATGGGGAGGCCTTGCCGGAAAGCTGGGCCAATCTCGGCATAAATGGCCATGCCATCGAGGCACGGATTTACGCCGAGGACCCGTCCCATGATTTCCTGCCGTCCATTGGCACCGTCAGCCATCTCGTTTTCCCCGATCAAGGGCCTCATGTGAGGGTAGATAGCGGTATCCGCGCCGGTGACGCCATTACCGTGCATTACGACCCGATGATTGCCAAGCTCATCGTCTGGGACCAAGACCGCCCATCCTCGGTGCGGCGTCTCCGACTTGCACTTGAAAAGCTGGCGATTTCGGGTGTGAACAGCAATGCCGCATTCCTCACGCGTCTTGCAGGACTGGAGGCCTTCGCCAGTGCCGATCTCGATACGGGCTTCATTGCCCGCAACGAGCCGGCTCTTTTTGCTACGCCAGCGACCGGCGACATTGAGATTGCAATGGCCGCGCTTGGCCTGCTTCTTTCACGGCACAAACAAGGGGAATCCTCCTCAAAGTCAGATCCCCATAGTCCGTGGAAAGCCACATCGGCATTTCGCCTTAATGCACCAGCGCGGGAAACGCTCTCTTTCTCGTTCGATAACAAGCCGATACAAGTTATTGCCATCTATGAGAAAGGCACCTTTTCATTTGCCATCAATGGACGGACCATCGACGCCCGCGGCGGCCTTTCAGACGAAGGCAGACTTCAGGCGAGCTTGGACGGACGGAAAAAACAGGGACATTTCTTTGAGGGGGGCGGCAGTTTCGTACTTGTTCTCGATGGTGAGCGTTATCGTATCGCTCAACCTGATCCCGTCGATATGGAAGAGGCCAGCACTCATATCGGAGGTCTGGAAGCCCCCATGCCCGGCGTTATCCGCGCCATTCTGAGCGAGGACGGCGCCGTGGTGGAGGCCGGCGAGGCGCTTGTCGTGATGGAGGCCATGAAGATGGAGCACACCATCCGCGCACCCGCCAGGGGGACTGTGACGGCGATCAATTGTGCTGAGGGCGATATGGTGACGGCAGGCGCGGTTCTAGTCGATTTCGAGCCGGAGGTGACGTGAGGTGAGCTGGCCGCGAGCAGTAAAAATCGTCGAAGTCGGTGCGCGCGATGGATTACAGAACGAAAGCGCCGAGGTTCCGACCGCTGTCAAGATCGAGCTGATCGAGCGGTTGGCCGACGCGGGATTGAAAGCGGTGGAGGCCGGAGCTTTCGTATCGGCAAAAAAAGTGCCGCAGATGGCCGACTCGAAAGAGGTGTTTCAAAGCCTTAAACGGCTTCCTGGCACCTCCTATCCAGCGCTCGTGCCGAATATGAAAGGCTTCGAGGCCGCCGCTGAAGCCGGTGCAAAAGAGATCGCCGTTTTCGTCTCTGCATCCGAAGGGTTCAGCCAGCACAATATCGGCTGCTCGCGCGCTGAGAGTCTGGTGCGTTTAAAGGATGTCGCTGCGGCCGCGCAACGCCTCGATATCACCATGCGTGGCTACGTTTCCTGCATAGCCGGCTGCCCATACGACGGCACGGTGGCGCCGGATGAGGTGGCAGCTATGGCGGAATCTCTTATAGAGCTCGGTTGTTACGAAATCTCGCTCGGCGATACGATCGGTATCGGGACAGCGGCGCAGGTTCGCGGCATCATCGAACGCGTATCAACACGCATTCCACGCGAAAAAATCGCCATGCATTTCCACGATACCTACGGGCAGGGTATCGCCAACGTCCTGACCTCGCTGGAACAGGGCATAACCGTGTTTGACAGCTCCGTTGCGGGACTGGGCGGCTGCCCTTTCGCACCAGGTGCCACCGGCAACGTCGCGACGGAAGATGTTGTTTACCTGCTTCAGGGACTTGGCGTCGAAACCGGCATCGATCTCATGACGGTTGCGAAAACGGGGGACTGGATCAGCCGTAGCCTCGGAAGGCAAAATGCCGCACGCGCCGGCAAGGGGCTGCTTGCATCGGAGAGAAAGGGTGACGCGCATGGTGGCTGAACTGCTGAGCGAAAGGCGCAAGGACGTGCTGTGGCTGACGCTCAATCGGCCGGAAGTGCACAATGCACTCAATGCGGCCATGACCGAGGGGCTTTGTGTCGCCATCCGTGCGGCGTCAAGCGATAGCGGCTTGCGTGCCGTGGTCATAACGGGTGCTGGAGACCGCAGCTTTTGCTCCGGCGCCGATCTCAAGGAAAGCGCGGGTGGCATGTTTCTGTCGCGGGATGGCGCCAACCCGATCGCCGAGGTGATCCGCGCTATAGAAGTGTGCGACAAAATTGTCATTGCCCGTATCAATGGCCGGGTATTGGCCGGTGGAGTGGGGCTCGTCGCCGCCTGCGATCTGGCTTATGCCGCTGATAGCGCGGAATTCGGTCTGCCGGAAGTTCGCGTCGGCCTTTTCCCGGCGATGGTGGCGGCGAAGCTTCTGACGAAGATTCCGCCGGCCGACCTTCAGGAGATGGCCTATCTCGGTACGCCAATCAACGCTGTGGAAGCCGAACGGATTGGCATCATCAACCGTACCGTGCCATTCGCCGAGCTCGACAGCCTCATCGATGACGTTCTTGCGCGGCTGCGCCAGAATGCGCCAGGCGCAATATCCGCCGGAAAAGCCGCATTGCTTGAGATGCGCACCATGCTCCCCGGCGAGCGTCTGGCTTTCGCAGAAGGCATCATCGCAACGATAAGCAAAAGCAACGAGGCTGAAGAGGGGCGCGCGGCCTTTGCCGAGAAACGAAAGCCGTTCTGGGTGGCGTGAGGGCCAGCTGAACGCCTGCGGGATTTTTCCAACGCTTCGTCGGTGTAATTGATATAATCCCAGACCGCGCGTTGACCCGGTTCAGCAAATCGCGTTCTATCCAGCACCTTTCACCGGACGGTGGTCGGGGGAGCCGGAGGAGACCAATGCAGCTTATAACAACCGTCGCCGAATTGCGGGATGCCACCGCTGCCTTACGCCGCGCGGGCAAAACCATTGGCTTCGTGCCGACCATGGGCTTTCTCCATATCGGCCATCTCGCCCTCGTGGCCAAAGCGAAGGCGGAAAACGACGCCACCGTCACCTCGATTTTTGTTAATCCACTGCAATTCGGCGCGAATGAGGACCTGGCACGCTACCCAAGAAATCTCGAGCGAGACCGGGAGCTACTGGAACGGGCTGGCGTCTATATTCTCTTTGCCCCGGATGTGAGCGAAATGTATCCACGCCCCATGGCCACAGTTGTTGATGTCCCAGAACTTGGCAGTCAGCTGGAAGGTGCTGTACGCCCCGGCCATTTCGCGGGCGTTGCGACTGTTGTGACCAAGCTTTTCAATCTCGTTCAGCCGGACGCCGCCTATTTCGGTGAGAAGGACTATCAGCAGGTGGCATTGATCCGCCGCATGGTCGAAGACCTCGCCCAGCCGGTGAGGGTCGTGCCCGTTGCCACCGTGCGGGAGGCTGACGGGCTCGCCTGTTCCTCACGCAATGTCTATCTCAGCCCCACGGAGCGGGCCGCCGCCGTCATCGTGCCACGCGCGCTCGCCGAAGCGGAACGGCTTTATGACGAAGGTTTGGACGACCCAGCCGCATTCGAAGCGGCCATAAAAAAATTCATTGCTATCGAGCCGCTTGCGCAGGCAGAGGTCGTTGCGGTGCGCGCTCCAGATACGCTTGCACCCGTGACCTCCGTTCAGGCCGGGCCTGTTCTGGTTGCGCTTTTCGTGCGTGTCGGCAGCACGCGGCTTCTCGACAATCGCGTCCTCGGGCGCGTCCGGGCCGATCAACCGGAGGCAGCACCATGAGCGCCCATGCGAAACACAAGCGGCTGACGACGGCTTCCATTCGGCAGATGAAAGGTGAAGCACGGATTGTGTGCCTGACCGCCTACACGACCCCGATTGCACGTCTGCTCGACCCGCACTGTGATCTGCTGCTGGTGGGCGATTCCCTCGGCATGGTGCTTTACGGTATGGATACGACTGTCGGCGTCACGATGGACATGATGATCGCCCACGGACGCGCCGTCATGCGCGGCGTCGAAAATGCCTGCGTCATCGTTGATCTTCCCTTCGGCACCTATCAGGAATCCAAGGAACAGGCTTTCCGCAACGCCGTGCGGCTGATGCAGGAAACCGGTTGCGACGGCGTGAAACTGGAGGGCGGCGAGGAAATGGCCGAAACCGTCGCCTTTCTGGTGGCGCGTGGCATCCCGGTGTTTGGGCATGTCGGGCTGATGCCGCAACAGGTCCACACCGCAGGCGGGTTCCGTTCGCTCGGACACTCAGATGCCGAAACCCAGAAAATCTGGCGCGATGCCATTGCCATAGACCAGGCAGGCGCCTTCGCCATCGTGATCGAAGGCACGGTCGAACCTCTGGCGCGCGAACTGACCGAAACACTCGCCGCACCGACAATCGGCATCGGCGCCTCCCCCGCATGCGACGGTCAGGTTCTGGTCTCGGACGACATGCTCGGCCTGTTTTCCGACTTCAAACCGAAATTTGTAAAACGATATGCAGATATCGGATCGACCGTCTCAGAAGCAGCGGCAACTTACGCCGATGAGGTTCGTTCCGGCGCGTTTCCCGGGCCCGAGCATACATTTCAGGTGCGTCCGAGGCCTTCGTCAAAGCAATAGCCTGGGAGAATCGGGATCATGTTCCAAGCCGTCAGGAAGGATGCCAAGCAGCTGGTCTGCGGTAATGGACGTCTGCGCCGACAGCGAATAAATTGACTTTGCATCAACGATTTTTTGCATCTTTGAAATGCAGATGTGACGCAAGAGGTCTGTGCCCGCACCCTTACCGCTTAGACCATTCCACATTGATGAGAGTTCGAAGCCTACCCTCCACAAAGGGCAAATCATCTCGCTTCCGCCTCCGTGGAACGGCATATTGTATTGCGGATCGGATGATTCCGGGCTCAGTCAAAATGTCTTTCCAGAACGCACTATACCAGTATTCGTGGGATATGGGGATGTAGTCCAAGTAATATTCACCTCCCCAATTGCGAGGGGAAAGGTATGAAGCGGAGTGACCAAAAAGAGTCGCTTCATAAGCAGATCCGGAAGATATTGTAACTATTCTCAGGTCATCGCTTTTGCAGAACAATTCATATGTCGAGACATCTGCTGATATCTCTACGGTGCGGGGGAATAGTTCATTCCAAAAATCGAAAGACGCTTGATTGCGCTCTAGAGGATGCCTCTTATAAAAGATTGGATCCTCAGCCCGTACAATGTCTCTCAATTTTTCCGCGAAATCATTAATTCTCAGAAATTTTCCGCTCTCGATCAAGCTGGCATCTTCGAAGGTCTGGGCCATAAAAAGGGTCGATTTGCTGGGCACGTCGCTTTTCCCGTTTTCCCACCGCTTACGACAGAGTTCCACCTCTCGCTTCACGAAATCGCTTTCCATAGCGAAGCGTTTCAATCTTCGCGCAATACCTTTGTCGTTCGTCTTGATAGCGAAAACGAGATCGGAGGCGAAGCGGATCGGATGTACTCGAAAATTTAGATAGACATGACCCGCGGCATCCAAAGCCGCCATCATCGAGGGCGGAGCTTCAAACAAAAGAAATGTTGCTGCCCCCAGCGCTTCAATCAGTTCCCTGGATACGCGTGGCGGCAACCCATTATCGTAAGACGCAGCCCATTGATCTCTGAGGAGGCCGACTGTCGGATCGTAAATCGATTGAAGAAGACGCTCTAGGGGGAAATCTTCTTTCCCTGCCCCGATGGTGTCAACGCTACATCCGAGGCCCTCAAGAACCGGCGTGAAAATACGTGAAAACCAGGCGATATTGCCTGCCTGATGTGGCGCCATGTTCTCGTCTACCCGGGTCAAATCCCCAGATATAACGATTCTTTCGTTCAACATTCTACATTACCGGTGGTGTACGCTGCAAAGCGCTGCCCTACCAGATTGAATGAGTAATGTCTTTTATAAGAATCACCTAAAAGAACTTGTAGTGAGACATTGGGGAGGAGATTGGTGGCAGAATAATAATTGGACCAACATCCTTAACGCGAAAGCTTGCCAGTCGTCGATGGAAGCGCCGTCCGCGGCTGTTCAGGCGGGCGGCACCACTGGGGATCTAACCAGTATCGTCTGGGGGTGGAAACAGCCGGTGGCGTTCCGGCTGTGAAACGCATGGCGTTGCCTAGCGGCGCATCCAAAACGCGCCGCCGCCGATTCCCATATGTGTACCGAGGCTTTCGCCGATAATTTTTGAGGCTTCCCCAGACGCGCTTACGTGGAAAACTGGTAGTTCAATAGATCCACCGCCCATATCACCGTGGATGTAGGCCAGCAACAAATACTGCTCATTATAAAATCGAGTGAGCCATTCCTTGGGGTAATCGAATGGCAGGAACACATCGTGGATGCCAAACAGCATTCCTTTTTTCCGGCTTTGACACGTCTATTGCAATCGCATGATTCTGCAATTTCGCGCGTCAAATTTGCAAAACACCACTATAGGGTATAGTCAAAATTCCGACAGCATTGTTGTTGAATACAATGCTCAAACAGAAAGTCGAAATTATAAAAATGGTAGCGGGAGAGGGACTTGAACCCCCGACACGCGGATTATGATTCCGCTGCTCTAACCACCTGAGCTACCCCGCCACAGGGGAAACGTGACAGTCATTTGACTGGCCGCTCCATCAGGATGAGCGGCTTATAAGGTGCTGCTCCCTAAAGTGTCAAGCGCAAGATGCGCAAATAATTCTCTTTCCGCATTGTTGCGAAAAGCGAATGGTTTCAGGCGGCAACCGGCTTTTCGAGAAGAGCCTTCAGCGATGCCTCGGCTTCCGCCGAGCGCTCGGAGCGCTCGATGAAGCCGCCGCCGTAAACGCGGGCATCGGCACCTGGGGCGGAATAGAGAACGCAGGCCTGACCGGGCGCGACACCCGCCTCACCCGTCATCAGATCCACATAGATTCCGTTTTCATCGGCGTGCAGCACCGCTTCTGTCGGCGGGCGGGTGGAGCGCACCTTGGCGTAACAGGCAAACCCCTTCCCGGCATCCTCGGTCAGCTCACCGTCACCCAGCCAGTTCATGTCACGGAGATAGACGCGGTGGGTTTCCAGGGCCTCGCGCGGGCCAACGATGACACGGCGGCCACGCGCATCGAGATGCACCACATAGAGGGGCTCACCTGTCGCCACACCGATGCCGCGGCGCTGACCAATCGTATAATGCACGATGCCGTCGTGGCGGCCGAGCACACGGCCGTCCAGATGGACGATATCGCCCGCCAGCGCCGCATTCGGCTTCAGCTTGTTGATGATATCGGTGTATTTGCCCTGCGGGACAAAACAGATGTCCTGACTGTCGGCCTTCTTGGCAACGACAAGTCCCATATCCTCGGCGAGCGCCCGGGTCTCGGCCTTGGAGAGACCGCCGAGCGGAAAACGCAGATAATCGATCTGTTCCTGCGTGGTCGCAAACAGGAACCAGCTCTGGTCGCGGTCGCTATCGATCGGTCTATAGAGCGCCCGCCGTCCCGGCTGGCCGGGAACCGGGTTGGGGCGCGAGCGGATGTAGTGGCCTGTCGCCAGCGCATCGGCGCCAAGTTCCTGCGCCGTTGCGAGCAGATCCGCGAATTTGACCGTCTGGTTACAGGCAACGCAGGGTATTGGCGTTTCACCCATCGCGTAGGCCTCTGCAAAGGGATTGATCACGGTTTCGCGGAACCGCGCCTCATAATCCAGCACGTAATGCGGAATGCCAAGGGTTTCGCAGACCCTGCGCGCGTCATCGATATCCTGCCCGGCGCAACAGGAACCCGCGCGGTGCACCGCCGCACCATGATCATAGAGCTGCAGCGTTATGCCAAGGACATCATAGCCCTCGCGTTTGAGGATTCCAGCAACTACGGAAGAATCGACGCCACCGGACATGGCAACAACGATCCGGGTATCTTCCGGCCTCTTGTCAAAATCGAGCGTGTTCACGTTTTTTCCCATCGTCAGTCATAACGGGGGTAAAGGCCCCGCCGCCTGTCGGTCGTCCACAGCGAGCATATTGACCGTCGTTTCCGACTGCCTGCCTGCGGATTTAAGGGCTGCATATAGAAAGGAATGGCCTCGCACGCAAGTACGGGGCGGAAAACCGCCCCGTACTGTCGCGAACTCTGAGACGACCTTAGGCGCCTGCCGTCTTCTGACCGCTGCTGCCGAACCACTTGTCGCGTTCCCTCCACAGCGCCGGCAGGGCCAGCAATCCAATAGCGGTAAAGGCGATGAGCGTTTTGTTGAGCTGCGAGAGCTCCGCCGTGCGGCCATCCAGATAGTAGACGGCGTAGACGATAGCCACATGCCAGACGTAGACCTGAAGCGAGTGGCGGCCGAGCAGCTGCAGGAACTTCAGTGACAGGACCCAGATCACACCTTCGGCGATCGAACGCACGATCGGCCGGTGATGGTACGGACCTGCAATAACAAGCCATGTCACCCCTACGCCGACGGCGAGGAAGTTGATGAGGTAAACCGGGCCGAAGTCGGCACGGATTTCCATGGTCGAAAACTTGCCCATCATGAATTCGGGCATCAGGCCCCAGGCCGTGGCAATGCGCAGCGGCATGAAGAACAGGCAGATGAGAAGAGCGGCCTTCGGCAGCCACGTATGCTCTGGCGAGAAAATCTTCTTCCACGGAATGCGGTTCTGTGCGGTCATCGCGCCCATCACAAGCGCCGAATAAAACACAAGCTGCCAACCAAGCAGATTGAAGCTCACGCGGATACCCTGCTCATCTGCACCTTTGACAAGTTCGTTCAGCGGGGCCGTCACGATCTGCTGCAGGCCGAGCTGCCCGGCCATCCAGACCAGCAACGAGCCAGCCATGACATAGGCCCACTTGCCATCTAGGCAAAGCTTTACAAGGATCGGCGCGAACAGCATGTAGACGATATATTGCGGCAGAATATCCATAAAGGTTGGCTGGAATAGGAATGTCGCAATCGCTGCGAGACGCAGCGGATCGTCAAACGACGTCATGCCAAGCCAGTTGTACCAGATGTAAGGCGCATGGGGGATGACCATGCGGAAAAACAGGACCGCGATGACAAGACCCATCGCGTAGCGATAAAGCTCCATGGCCCTGTTCCAGATCATCTGCTTGCCGGCATCATAGCCGTATTTCATCATTTTTCGGGCATAGACCATGCCGATCAGCAGACCGGACAGGAACACGAAGCCCTGTGCATCCTCGACGAATGCGAATTGTCGGTGATTGATTTCCACCAGCCAGAAGCCGCCGGCAAACACCAGATGGTTGATCATCATGAAGACGAGGAAGTAACCACGCATCCCGTCGATCAGGTCGAAGCGTTTCATTTCGATAGCTCTCCGTTCTCGCGGGCCGTGCATTGCCCGGCCACCCAGCCCGGCCTGCGAGACGCCGGGAATTGGATTGTCAACGCGGATTTTCTGCTGAAGTTCCCTGCCCAAAGCGGTTTAGGACTATCGCGAAAATTCACATTGGCGTGTACAGAGCGTGGTTAGAATGTCGGGACTGAATGGCCGATGAATGAAAAAAGGCGATTCCGTGGAGGAATGAGCCATGCGCGGGTGATATGCCTCGGCTTTCAGGGTGTAAAGCCTTGCATAGCAACGCGAGACGAAAAACGGCCGTGAATCGCCCGGCGAGATGTCGTCCGTAAGATTTTGCCGCGCTTTCTCCTGTGAGGACGGCGGTTCCCGACAGGAAAAAGCCCAGAGCAATTGAACCCCGGGCTTCTCGAATCATGCGTAACAAAAATTATCAGGCGGCGGCCTGAATCGCGGCGACCTGCCAATTATCATTTCCTGGACGGCGAACGAAGGTCCACATCTCGATCGCTTCGGACGGATGCGTCTCATCGCCCTCGATCACCTTGCCAGAATTGCGATCCCGCATCACGTCAATAGCGGAATAACGCATCGCAACGGTTGCGTAATCCTGTCCTTCCTCGTGCCATGCCTCGGCAACATCGCCTTGGAGCAGGGTCACGTCACGCACGTCGTTCTTCACGCCGCTCGTCGCGTTGTCGCTCAGTTCCTCGGCGAGATAGGACATGGCTTCCGGCGTCGTCAGTTTGCGCAACGTGCCGTAGTCTTCAGCAGCATAGGCGGCCTGAACATCCTCCAGCATCTTCTGGAAGGTTTCGAGATCGCTCTGAGTAATCCCGATTTCATCGCCTTCGGACATGGCGTTGGCATGCGCTACAGGCTTGGCCGCCGCAGTCGCCGCCGTGGCCGTCGTCGCGCCGACGGTCGTGCCAGCCAGCGCTCCGATTTTCGGGATCTTGAAGGACGATGCTGCCGAGCCAGACTGAGGACCACCGTTGAAGGAGGAGCGCGCGTTATCAGCGCGCTGCGAATTGCCTGCAGAACCATAGGCCGGCTGGCCCTGACGGCGCGAGGCGAAGAAGCGCATGGCGAGCATGACGAGCAAGCCAATCAATGCCACCTGCAACAACATGCCGAAGAAGCCAGCCATGCCGCCGAAGCCGCCGCCAAGGAGCATGCCGAACAGGCCGCCCATGAGCAGGCCGCCCATCAAACCACCCATCATGCCGCCAAACAGGCCGCGGCTCTGCTGCGGAGCCTGGGCGCCTGGACGGGCAGGCTGAGCCGTGCTCGGTGCAGCCTGATTGGTGTTGGGCGTCATGCTACGATTGATCGGCGCGGTCTGGCCGGGTGCCGTGCTGGTCGAAGGGGGTGCGGAGTAGGTCCGCGTTCCACGGCTGCCGAATCCGCCGCTGGCGCGGCGCGCCTCTGCCATGTCAACCGCAACGAAAGACACCGCGATACCAAGCGCGGCGACTGCAAACAAACCCTTGAAGCGCCGAAAGGCAGCAAACATCGTTATCTCCTGTTGGCCACCCTCCCATGAGCGGCATCTCGCCAGCCGATATAGCAACTCACGATCATCATTTTTAGACCGCCCGGCTTAAATTTTTTGTGATATGCAACCGCTGCGCGATCCAGATGGCAAAAGCCGCAATAATGACAACTGGAAAACAAAAACCGGCACAGGGTTTCCCCCGCACCGGTTCGATTGTCCCCTTGGGAGGAACGATAGATCAGTCGACGTTAAACGTCAGCGGTTTGACCTGGCGGATGGCCGGGTTGGCGCGCAGCTTGTCCAGCACCTTTTCGGAAACCGGGCCGTCAACGTAAAGCAGGGCGATGGCGTCGCCGCCTTCCTTTTCACGGCCGAGCTGGAAGTTCGCGATGTTGACGCCAGCTTCGCCGAGTGTGGTGCCCATGAAGCCGATCATGCCGGGAACGTCCGTATTGGTGATGTAGATCATGTGCGCGCCAACGTCGGCGTCCATATTGATGTTCTTGATCTGGATGAAGCGTGGCTTGCCGTCCGAAAACACCGTGCCGGCAACCGAGCGGATCTGGTTTTCCGTCTTCACCGTCAGCTTGATGTAGCCATCGTAAACGCCGGTCTTGTCGCGCTTGACTTCGGACAGGATGATGCCCTTTTCTTTGATCATGACAGGCGCCGAAACCATGTTGACATCCGCAACCTGGCTGCGAATGAGGCCGGCCAGCAACGCGCTGGTCAACGCCTTGGTGTTCATGTTGGCGGTTGCGCCATCGTAAAGGATTTCGATTTCCTTGGTTGCGCTTTCCTGCACCTGACCAACGAAAGAACCGAGAACATCCGCCAGACGAATGAAGGGCTTCAGACGCGGTGCTTCATCAGCCGTGATCGACGGCATGTTGATGGCGTTGGAGACCGCACCCTTGACGAGGTAGTCCGACATCTGCTCGGCAACCTGAAGAGCGACATTCTCCTGAGCTTCGGTGGTCGACGCGCCAAGATGCGGCGTGCAGACGACGTTCGGCAAGCCGAAGAGCGGGCTCTCGGTGGCGGGCTCGACTTCGAACACGTCAAAACCGGCACCAGCGACATGGCCGGACTTGATGGCTTCGGCAAGAGCTGCCTCATCCACCAGACCGCCACGGGCGCAGTTGACGATACGAACGCCCTTCTTGGTCTTGGCAAGGTTCTCGGCATTGAGGATGCCGCGCGTCTTGTCGGTCATCGGTACATGCAGGGTGATGAAATCGGCCTGCGCCAGGAGCTCGTCCAGCTCAACCTTGGTGACGCCCATCTCCTGCGCGCGCTCCGGCGAAAGGAAGGGGTCGTAGGCCAGAACATGCATCTTGAGGCCAAGCGCACGCGAGCAGACGATGGAGCCGATATTGCCGGCACCGATGACGCCGAGCGTCTTGCCGGTGATCTCTACACCCATGAACTTCGACTTTTCCCACTTGCCGGCCTGCGTGGAGCTATCGGCTGCCGGAAGCTGGCGCGCGACGGCAAACATCAAAGCGATGGCGTGTTCCGCCGTCGTGATGGAGTTGCCAAAGGGCGTGTTCATGACGATGATACCGCGGCGCGAGGCGGCGGGAATATCGACATTGTCGACGCCGATACCTGCGCGGCCGATGACCTTAAGATTGGTCGCGGCTTCGATCAGCTTTTCGGTCGCCTTGGTGGCGGAGCGGATGGCGAGACCATCATAATTGCCGATGATTTCGGCGAGCTTATCCTTGTCCTTGCCGAGCTTCGGCTGGAAATCGACTTCGACGCCACGATCACGGAAAATCTGGACGGCGGTTTCCGACAGTTCGTCGGATACGAGTACGCGAGGTGCCATGGTTCACGGGCTCCTTGGAGGAAGGGATGGAAATGTGCGAATGGGAAATGCGCGGCCCTGCATCATCACAGGGCCGGTATCAAAATCAGGCGGCAGCCTTGGAAAGCGTTGCCTTCTGCGTCTCATACGCCCAGGCGAGCCAGGGCATGACGGCTTCCATATCCGCCGTCTCGATGGTCGCGCCGGCCCAGATGCGCAGACCGGACGGTGCGTCACGGTAAGCGCCGATATCGAGGGCGACATTCTCCTTTTCGAGCAAGGCGACGATGCCCTTGGCAAAATCTGCCTGCGCGGCCGCATCGAGCGCCTGTACCTCGGGATCAACGATTTTGAGGCAGACGGACGTGTTGGAGCGGGTTTCCGGCTTCACGGCCAGATTGGCAATCCAGTCGTTCTTCTCGATGAAGTCGTAGATAACCTTGGCATTGGCGTCAGCACGGCCGATCAGCGCGTTGAGGCCACCGAGGTTCTTTGCCCAGAGCAGCGCGTCAATGTAATCTTCAACGCAGAGCATGGACGGCGTGTTGATGGTTTCGCCGGTAAAGATGCCTTCGATCAGCTTGCCGCCGGAGACCATGCGGAAGATTTTCGGCAGCGGCCAGGCAGGGGCATAGCTCAGCAGACGCTCAACGGCGCGCGGCGACAGGATGATGACGCCATGACCGCCCTCGCCGCCCAGAACCTTCTGCCAAGAGAAGGTGACGACGTCGAGTTTCGCAAAGTCCATGTCCTGCGCAAACGCCGCGGATGTGGCGTCGCAAATGGTCAGGCCCTTGCGGTCGGCGGGAATGAAATCGGCGTTGGGAACACGAACGCCCGAGGTCGTGCCGTTCCATGTAAAGACCACGTCACGGTCGAAATCGACGTCGGCAAGGTTCGGCAGCAGGCCATAATCGGCCTCGAACTTGCGAACGTCCTTCAGCTTCAGCTGCTTGACAACGTCGGTGACCCAGCCAGCGCCGAAGCTTTCCCAGGCCAGCATATCGACGCCACGTTCACCGAGCAGCGACCAGAGCGCCATTTCAACAGCGCCGGTGTCGGATGCAGGAACGATGCCGATACGATAATCGGCGGGAACATTGAGAATTTCACGGGTGAGATCGATGGCCTGCTTCAGCTTGGCTTTGCCAACCTTGGCGCGATGCGAGCGACCGAGCGGTGCATCGGAGAGAGCATCTAGCGACCAACCGGGGCGCTTCGAGCAGGGACCAGAGGAAAAATGCGTATTGCCCGGACGAACGTCCGGCTTCACGAGATCTGTCATTTAACTACCCTTTCAGATAGGCGCCTCTCGTTAGGGAGAGGTGTCCTGACGCCGTTGCTATTCCTGTCGCCGGTTCCAGTCAAGCGGATAATGTCGCTGCGCAAAAGAATCTTGGCCAATATGCGTCATGCGCGGCGTCAGATGCCGGTAAAACAAAACCGCCCGCAACCCGAAGGGTGCGGACGGTCTGAAACTACCAGCGGTGCGTGACGTTTATTTATAAACGGCAGGCTGCAGCGGAATATCGGCGGGCGGCATGTATTGCGCTGTATCGCAGCCGTTGAAGACATAACGACCGCCGAGACGCACTTCATGCGAATAGAGGCCCTTGTCGCGGCCGGGGCCGCCATTGTTCTCATAGGCAAACATTTCGCCCTTGTTGATGTGGCGGAAACGATAGCCGACATCGGCCTTCAGGTTACAGGTCACGTCGATCGACGCGCCAGCCATGAGGGCATAAGCGAAACGCCACTTGCCACTGCCGCCGTGCTCCGTCGTCTCGTCGCAGTAACCCGACCCGTCGGTCGCGCAGGAGGTGTTACGAAGCTTGTCCCACTTAACGTAGGCAGCACCGACGCCGCCGCCAACGTAAGGCGTGACGCGACCATAGGTGCCGAGATCGACATAGGCATTAGCCATCAGCGTGTAGGCGCGCAACGCAGCCAGATCGGTAGAAACGCAGGGGGCGCCATTGCCACAGAAGCCGCGGGTAGAGCCACGGAAGTCCGACTTGCCCATATAGTCGAAGGTCAGATCGCTGCGGAAATAGTTGTTGAACTGGTAACCGACGCCCGCGCCGATATTGTAGCTGTCCTTGATTTTCGCGGTTTCGAAATCCGCGAGATAGCCACCAGGTCCACCCTGATAATAATTAGCACCACGAAGCTTGTTGAAGGAATAACCGACGTCGCCGCGCAGGTACCAGCCACTTGCCTGAGTGACGGACACCTCGGGGGCATCGACATAGGCAGGTGCGGGCTCGGCTTGATAAAGATCGGCAGCGATGGCGCTTGTACCGGTCAGCAGGACGGCCAGAAATCCGGCCAGGACGTTTTTCATGACTTCCACTCCAGAAGAGGCACGTGCGGTTCGGCAGCAGATGCCAGTGAACTGTTCAGTCATGGAGATTGACGTAAAATGGTTAAGTCCCGATTAACCACGATGATTCACTATGTTTATTAGATAAACCTCAAAGAAAAAGCCGGCCCCCGGGACCGGCTTTTTACATTCAATCCAGATCTGTTACGCCGCAGAGCGTGCGTTGGTGATGGCGACGACGAGATCATTGACGATCTGCTCCACCTTGGCGCTGTCGTCCCCTTCCGCCATGACGCGGATGAGCGGCTCGGTGCCGGAAGGACGGATAACCAGGCGGCCATTACTGGCCAATGCACTTTCGGCATCCGCAATGGCCTGCTGCACCACAGGATTTTCGAGCGGCTTGCCACCGGAAATACGGACATTCTTCAGAAGCTGCGGCACAGGCTCGAACTTGCGGCAGACCTCGCTGACAGTGCGGCCCGAGCGCTTGACCTTCGCCAGAACCTGCAGGGCGGCGACAAGGCCGTCCCCCGTCGTGCCGTAGTCCGACAACACGATATGACCCGACTGCTCGCCACCGACGTTGAAATTGTGGTTGCGCATATGCTCAACAACGTACCGGTCACCGACCTTTGTGCGCGCAAGCGTCAGTCCCTGATCGCCGAGGAATCGCTCAAGGCCAAGATTGGACATGACAGTTGCAACGATGCCGCCGCCACGAAGCATGTTGTCGGCCGCCCAGCTATCGGCAATCGTTGCCATCAACTGGTCGCCGTCGACGATTTCGCCGCGTTCGTCGACGATAATAACGCGATCCGCATCGCCATCGAGCGCAATGCCGATATCGGCCCGCACCTCGTGGACCTTCTTCTGAAGGGCTTCCGGGTGAGTGGAGCCACATTCGAGGTTGATGTTGATACCATTCGGCTCGTTGCCGATGGTGACAACCTCGGCACCAAGCTCCCACAGAGCGGCAGGCGCTACCTTGTAGGCCGCACCATTCGCACAGTCGATGGCAATCCGAAGGCCGCTCAGCGTGACGTCACGCGGCAGGGTGCGTTTGACGAATTCAATATAGCGATAGATATCGCCATCCACACGCTTCGCCCGGCCGATCTCAGAAGGCTTGGCAAGCTGGGCGTAAATATCCTTGTCGAGGAGGTCTTCAATCTCCAGTTCCAGTTCGTCGGAAAGCTTGTAGCCGTCGGGCCCGAAGAGCTTGATGCCATTGTCAGAGAACGGATTATGGGATGCGGAGATCATCACACCGATATCGGCCCGCAGCGAGCGCGTCAGCATTGCCACGGCCGGGGTCGGGATCGGCCCGAGCAGAAACACGTCCAGTCCTGCCGCCGTAAAGCCCGCGACCAGCGCATTCTCAAGCATATATCCGGAAAGTCGGGTATCCTTACCGATGACCACGCGATGGCGATGATGACCACGGCGGAAAATCGTTCCTACGGCAATGCCCACCCGCATCGCCAGATCAGGCGTCATCGGAAAGACGTTCGATTGTCCGCGGATACCATCGGTTCCGAAATAACGGCGTGCCATTTGAACTCCAAATCTCTCAGGCTTGCCGGGCAAAGACGGAAATAACCGGCAGCGTTTTTGGCTAGATGCCACAAACGAGAATAAACAGCACGTAAATTACCACAAAAATGGCTTATATCTTGTTACCAGAATAAAAAGGCCACCTGGAAATCCGGGTGGCCTTTGACAATAGCAAAACTGCTGGAGCTGTCAGTGCGGCTGCGGCTCCATGCCACCCTCCGCCTCACCGTCGCCTTTGGCCTCGCCGTCACCCTTGGCCTCGCTCGGGCCGTCCTTCTTGGTGCCAGCCTTCGGCACTGCCGAGCCACGGCTACCAGGCGAATCATCGCCCAGATCGCGCGCGGGCTTCTCGCCCTTCAAGAGGGCCTTGATTTCGTCGCCCGTCAGGGTCTCGTATTCAAGCAGACCTTCTGCAATCGCCACGAAGCCATCGTGGTTTTCCGTCAGGATGCGCCGCGCTTCGGCGTAAGCCTCATCGATCAGGCGACGAACTTCGGTATCGATCGTCTGAGCAGTGGCTTCAGAAACATTCTTCGACTGAGACACGGAGTGGCCGAGGAAGACTTCCTGCTGGTTTTCACCGTAGGACACCTGGCCAAGAGCGTCGGAGAAGCCCCACTGCGTGACCATGGCGCGGGCAAGCTTGGTCGCCTGCTCGATGTCCGAGGACGCGCCCGAGGTGATGTTCTCCTTGCCGAAAGTCAGCTCTTCGGCAACGCGGCCACCCATCATGATCACAAGACGCGATACCATCCACTTGTAGCTCATGGAATAGCGGTCGCCTTCCGGCAGCTGCATCACCATGCCCAGAGCGCGACCGCGCGGAATGATCGTCGCCTTGTGCAACGGATCGGCAACGGCAACTTTCAGCGCGGTGATGGCGTGACCGGCTTCATGGTAGGCGGTCAGCTTCTTTTCGGCCTCGGTCATGGCGGAGGAGCGGCGCTCCGCGCCCATCATGATCTTGTCCTTGGCGTCTTCGAACTCCTGCATGGTAACCACGCGCTTGTTGCGACGGGCGGCCATCAGGGCAGCTTCGTTGACGAGGTTCATCAAGTCCGCACCAGAAAAACCGGGAGTGCCGCGGGCCAGAACCTTGAGGTCGACATTCGGTGCCAGCGGCACGTTGCGGATATGCACCTTGAGGATGCGTTCACGCCCGACGATGTCAGGGTTCGGCACGACAACCTGACGGTCGAAGCGGCCGGGACGCAGAAGTGCGGGGTCCAGAACGTCAGGACGGTTGGTCGCCGCGATGAGGATGATGCCCTCATTCGCCTCGAAGCCGTCCATCTCGACGAGAAGCTGGTTCAGCGTCTGTTCGCGTTCGTCGTTACCGCCACCCAAGCCGGCACCACGATGGCGGCCGACGGCGTCGATTTCATCGATGAAGATGATGCAGGGCGCATTCTTCTTGGCCTGCTCGAACATGTCGCGGACGCGGCTTGCGCCGACGCCGACGAACATTTCAACGAAGTCCGAGCCTGAAATGGTGAAGAACGGGACGTTTGCCTCACCCGCGACGGAGCGCGCAAGAAGCGTCTTACCAGTGCCGGGGGGACCGACAAGCAGCACGCCGCGCGGAATCTTGCCGCCAAGGCGCTGAAACTTCTGCGGGTCACGCAGGAATTCCACGATTTCCTCAAGATCCTGCTTGGCTTCGTCCACGCCAGCCACGTCGTCAAATGTGACGCGTCCATGCGCTTCCGTCAGCAGCTTTGCCTTGGATTTGCCAAAGCCCATCGCGCCCCGCGAGCCGCCCTGCATTTGCCGCATGAAAAACAGCCAGACGCCGAGGATGAGGAACATCGGCAAAAGTGTGCCGAGGTAGCTCAGGAAGCCGGAGGAGCCGTCACTTTCCGGACGCGCAACAATGGTGACGTTCTTGCTCTGCAAGCGCTCCATCAGGCTGTCGTCAATGACGGGGGAATAGGTCTGAAAGGCCGTGCCGTTTTCAGTATAGGTTCCGAGAACCCGGTTACCAGTGACGGTCACGTCACGAACTCGCCCGGAGTCCACATCACGAAGGAACTGGGAATAAGGGATTTCCCGCGAACCAGTCTGCGTCGGCGATGTCTGGAACATACTGAACAACGCGATCAGCAACAGGGCGATCACGGCCCACAAGGCGAAATTTCTGAAATTTGGGTTCATCGAACTCCCCGAACTCACACGGACAAACCTGCTGCCCGCCATTATGTGCCCCTAACATAAGGACGACATATGCCCTTGCCAAGGCAAAGCGCACTTTCTGATGCGTTTTGGTGTAAAAACTCTTCCAAGGCAATTCATGAAAAAGAGGCCGGATTTAAACCGGTGGCTGTGGATAGGCAGGTCGGCCGAATAAAGCAGCGATTGCATTTGCCAGTTCGAGGTCGAAACGCGGCAGGAAAAGGTCGAAAGGCGCAAGTCTCGGTGCGATGCTGACGGCATCAGGCGGCAACGCCACACCAACCTCAGCTGCGGCAATTTGCGGCAGCCCCGCCACAGCCTGTTTCAGGACGCTTGATGGCGCCGTGGCAAAAGGCGCTACCAGCCGAGCGGCATCGCCAGCGCTGCCCGCTTTGACAAGCACCGAAACGGGCGATCCATTCTTCACGGCGAAGCGGTCATCCCAAACCGCTGTCTTTTGCGAACCGACCAACAGCTGCGGAAGGTTTCGTTGCTCGCGTAGCAGATAAAGGGCGTCGCGCCGTCGATCCAGAAGCACACGCCCCACCGTCATCCGTCCGGTGTCGCCCTCTCGCAGAAACACCAGGACACGCTCCATGCTGCGTGCAGCCGGGAAAAACGCTCTGCCGCCCAGAGTGGCAATCAGGGCTGCCAGCCCGTGGCGAAACTCCGGGCGATCGGGATCGACGTCTTCATTGGCGATTCTGGCCAGTGCCGCATGCAAGATTTGGGCGCGATCCGCCAGAAATGCGGCTGTCTTCCGAGCAAGGACCTGTCGTTTGAGGGACAGCTCAAAATCGATTGGTGAGGGAGACCGAGAGAGGCTGTTGCGGACCCGCACACGTTCATATCGTACGTTTTCATTGCTGGGGTCGTCGAGCCAAGTCTGCGCACGGGACAGGACATAGTCACGGATCGCCTGCCTCTCACAACGGAGGAAGGGCCGCATGACCCAGCATTGACCCTCGTATAAAACCGCATCTGCCATACCGGAAAGGCCGACAGCCTCACTGCCGCCATTGCGGGCGGCACGCATCGCCACGGTTTCCCGCTGGTCGCCCAGCGTATGCCCGGTCACCACAAAATCAGCGCGGGTTTGCCGGAACACCTCCGCGACCAGACGGTAGCGGGCCAATCGCGACGCCTCGGAAATGCCGGAGGCGGGCTTGGCGCCCTCCCATCGGCGGATCATGTGGGGAACTGAAAGCTCAGCGCAAAGTTTCGCGACCCTTTCAGCCTCATAAGCCGACTCGGCTCTCAACGCATGATCGACAGTGACGGCGGAAAGCTGGAGGCGCTCCCGCCCTGTTTCCGCCTGTACCTGACACAGCGCCAGCAACAGACCTGTTGAATCGCTGCCGCCGGAGATTGCAACGAGGATGTGGGTGGGCTTGCCTAGATTTTCGACAAAGGACCGTGCCGCGGTGAGCGGCGAAACCGGCGCTTCCGGCTGGGTGCCATCATCAGGCATAGACATACCCGCCCTCGCAGGGGAAAATCAGCAGCTGAGACGCTTCTGTTCGCTGGCAACCTTGCTCAGCACGGTCTTCGACGCGTTGGGGTAGCGCTTCGGCACCTCTCGCAGGGTCGCGCAGGCCGTTTCGGTATTGTCGAGAGCCGCAAGCGACATGCCGAGCTTCATCAACATTTCGGGAGCCTTGGGCGATTTGCCGTAAGCCTGGTGGCCGTTCAGGAAAGTCTTGGCAGCTTCGTTGAACTTGCCTTGAGAATATTGCGCTTCACCCAGCCAGAAGCTGGCATCCGCAGCCTTTGAACCCTTTGGATACCCCTGAAGGTACTGCTGGAAGCCCTGTTCTGCCAGCTTGTAATCACCGGACAGCACATGACCATAGGCTGCCTGATAAATGTCGCCCTCGCTCGTCAGCGCCGCGGTATTGACCGGGTCCGTTTTACGCGGGGTGTTGCCCGTCGTCACACCCGGAAGGCTGCCGGAAGAATTGTTCGCGCCCGAGTTAAGCGTACCACCGATCGGCATCCCCTTCGAGTCGAGTTCGATCGAACCGAGCGTCGTCTCACCCGGCGCGGCGGTCGGAGCATTGGAGGGAGCAGACGGAGAAACGGAAGCGCCACCCTGGGGTGGCGTTTCGATGATTGTTGCAACGTCGTCGGTCGGAGGTGTCGCCGGACTGACCGGGCTTGCTTCCGCCTTCTTTTTCGGCGCTGCTGCGGGACTTGCACCCTTGCCGCCTTCCAGTTCCTGGAAGCGGAATTCATTGTCTTCCTGCGCCTTGCGGATGGTTTCCTGCATCTGCAGAAGCTGGAAGCTCATTTCTTCGATACGGCCGTTGAGCTGCCGGATCTGCTCTTCAAGCTGCTGAACGCGATAGGCTTCATTGGCCTGAACCCGGATGACCGGGGGCTGCTGTTGAGAGTTGATCGTGCCGAAGCTACCCCCCGCACCGAACAGCGGACCCGAAACGGCAGTGCCGCTCAAGCCGGTGCAGGCTGCAAGCCCCAGCATTCCCGCCACGACAAGTTTCTTCATCTCATTCGTCCTGCCTTAACTGATTTGCATCGGAATGATGCAACCCGGATTTTTTCCATATCAACCGAAAAAGCAACTTAACTTCGGCCAAACTATGAAAAAATAAAAGGCGGCCCGAAGACCGCCCTTCATTCACGTTCACAATAACGTCAGACGATTACATGCCAGCGCCGCCGAGAACCGTCACAGCGCGACGGTTCTGCGACCAGCAGGAGATGTCGTCGCAGACAGCGACCGGACGTTCCTTGCCGTAGGAGATCGTCTTCATGCGGTTTGCCGGCACGCCCTGAGAGATCAGGAAGTCACGGGTGGCTGCGGCACGGCGGGCACCGAGCGCAAGGTTGTATTCGCGCGTGCCGCGCTCGTCGGCATGACCTTCAACAGTGATGGCGTATTTCGGATAACGAGCCAACCACTGCGCCTGACGCTGAAGGGTCTGCTGCGCGTCGGCGCGGATCGAGGTGGAGTCGGTGTCGAAGAAGATGCGGTCGCCGACATTGACCGTGAAGTCCTGCTGGGATCCCGGCGTTGCGGAGCCCGCGCCACCAAGGCCGAGCTCACCGGCGCTGTTCGGCATGTTCTTCTTGTTCGCGCAGCCAGCGAGAGCCAGTGCGAGCGTCATGGCGATGACAGCCGGGTTACGGGCCAGTTTCTGCATGGGGCTGAGTGCCGAAGTTTGTGTACGGCTCATCGCCGGTCTCTCCTTAGGATTTCAATAACGTTGCCGGACACTAACTGATCGCGGTTAACGGCCGACAAACGCTTATGGTTAACAGAAAGGAAATGTCCCACTTTTTTGCTCCCTCACAACACTTTGCGGCAAGAAAGAGGCACGGTTCCCCATGGTATCAATTAAAACACGATGGCGCCGGTTCAGACCGGCGCCATCGTGGCAGTCATATCAGTCCAGAAGCGGCGACCATGCCGGGTCCGAAGCGAATGTTGGCGTCTTGATGAGCTGTTCGTTATAGCCGGTCAGGTCGATCGAATAGAGCTGCGGGCCACCGGCGCCGGCGTTCTGACGGAAGAACATCAGCACGCGGCCGTTCGGCGCCCATGTCGGGCCTTCATTGTGGAAACCGCTCGTCAGGATGCGTTCTCCCGAACCGTCGGTCTTCATGACACCGATCGAGAACTTGCCACCCGATTGCTTGGTAAAGGCAATCAGATCGCCGCGCGGAGACCATACCGGCGTGGAATAGGAACCATCGCCGAAGGAAATGCGCTGCTGGCCGGAGCCATCGGCATTCATGACGTAAATCTGCTGGCGGCCACCACGGTCACTTTCAAAGGCGACGCGCTGGCCGTCAGGCGAATAGGACGGAGCCGTATCGATCGCCGACGTATTGGTCAGGCGTGTCGTGGTGCGAGAGCGCAGATCCATAGTGTAAATATTGGCGTTGCCGTCCTGCTGAAGGCTCATGATGACCTTCTGGCCGTCAGGCGAGAAGCGCGGCGAGAACGTCATGCCTGGGAAATTGCCAACGACTTCACGCTGTCCGGTTTCCAGCTGCAGAAGATAAACGCGCGGCTGCTGGCCTTCAAAGGACATGTAGGTGACCTCCTGGCGGCTCGGCGAAAAACGCGGTGTCAGGACGATGTCGTTCGAGTTAGTCAGGTTGCGGACGTTGAAACCGTCCTGGTCCATGATCGACAGCTGCCGCTTGCGGGCCGTCTTCGGACCACTCTCGGAAACAAAAACGACGCGGGTATCGAAGTAGCCCTTTTCACCGGTGATACGCTCGTAGATAGCGTCAGCAATGATGTGGGCCACACGGCGCCAGTTTTCCGGCTGGGTGAAGAACTGCTGGCCGGTCATCTGCTGGCCGGCGAAAGTGTCCCAGAGGCGAAACTCAGCCCGCAGGCGGCCATCGCTTTCACGGGTGACGCGTCCGGTCACGAGAGCCTGGGCATTGATGACTTTCCAGTCCTCGAAACGCGGCTGCTGATCCGGGTTGCTGATCTTTTCAATGAACGCATTCTTGTTGACCGGGGAAAACAGGCCGGAGCGCTGCAGGTCAGCAGCGATAACCGCAGAAACCTGCGCGCCGATGCCGTCGCTCGACATAAAATCGGTGATAGCGATGGGCAGCGGCTCGACATTACCCTTGTTGATGTTGATTTCCACGCGGGCAAAAGCTGGTGCGGAAAAAACCGACATGATGGCTGCGACAGCGAGCACCAGCCGGATCGGCGAAAATATCTTCATGTTGCCAGGCCTTTCAGCATTCATAGCAATTCACTGGGATCGAAGTTCACGACGACTTCGCTCCATGCATCGTATTTTTCGGCAGGAAGGTTTGTGAACGGAGCAGAACGCATGATGGCGCGATACGCTCCGCCGGAAAGTGCACGGCGTGTTCCTTCAGAACCGCCGGTTGCCTCGATCTCCGGCCGGCCAATAATGGTGCCGTCACGATCGAGCTTCATGGTGACCCGTACGCGCACATCGGAAGCATCCGCCATACCGGGAATAATCTGCCAGTTCTTCTGGATCGCGCCGCGGAGCGCATCCATTTCCGTCTGGCTCAGCGTCGAACCGCCGGTCGATTTTTTGCCGCCGAGGGCTGCCGTCTGCGTCGAGCGCTTCGCACCGCCGCCTGAAGGCGCCTGTTTGTTCAACAGCGCGGCAATATCATCAGCGTTGAAATCGCTTTCTTTCGATGAAGCGGATTTCGCCGTTTCCTGCTTCTTCTCGCCCGGTTTCTTATCCGAAGGCTTGTCCGTAGACTTGGCCTGATCGGGCTTCTTCTCAGCCGGTTTTTCGGCTGGTTTCTGCTCGGCGGGCTTCGTCTCGGCCTGCTTGGGCTCCTCCGGCTTTGGCGGCTCAGGCCGGGAATTCGGGCGGGGAACGTTCTGCGGCACGGGGATTTCGGCCGGCTCTTGCGTTGGCGGCGGCGGCTCTTCCGCTTTCGTTTCCTGCGGTGGCGGCTCGTTCTTTGGCTGCGGTGTGATCTCAGGCTTAGTTTGCGGCAAGGCGGCTATTTCCTGCGGCTTCGGAGCCGAGGTTTCTTCCTTGACGATTTCCTTCACCTCGTTCGCCTTGGTATCGACAACCGGCTGGGGCTTCTCCTGCTTGGGTGGAGCGGCGGCACTGATATTATCGTTAGGCTTGGCAGTCGGCGTCGGCGGCGCTTCGATATCGGCGGTGTTGTTGCCAATATTCTGCGCGTTTTCGATGATATCCGGACGAGTCGTGGGAACCGGTGCGGATTTTTCCGCCTTGGGTGCATTCTTGTCACCCTGTTGAATCTGAGTCAGTTCCTCAATCGGCACCAGCTCCACCGGCAGGGCCTCAGCCTGCGACACGTCGAGCGGTTCCGGCGAGCCCAGGGAGACAAGGGCGAAAGCCAGAAGCGACGCATGCACGATCGCGGATGTGGTAAGGCTGCCCTTCATTGCTTTACGTCAATTGTCCTGTTTCTGTTGGGTCACAAGGCCGATATTTTTGAAGCCGGCCGCCTGGATACGCGCCATCACATCCGCGACCACGCCATAGGCGGCAACGGAATCCGCGCGCACGAAAATGCGTTCATTGTAGCCCGTCGTGGCGATTGCCTGCAGCTTGTCCGCCACTTCGGCCGCCTGAATTTCAGTTTCCTGCAAATGGATCTGACCATTGGCATTCACGGAAATCGTGATCGGCTGCGTGTCCGAATTCAAGGCATTGGCTGAGGTTTGCGGCAGATCGATCGGCACGCCCACCGTCATCATCGGCGCAGCGACCATGAAAATGATAAGCAGCACGAGCATGACGTCGACGAGCGGCGTCACGTTGATTTCGCTGATCGCGCCGCCTTTGCGCCGCCCGCCGCGCCCACCACGGCGTCCACCGGACCCGCCGCCGCTGCCACCTGCTGACATACCCATTTCATCTACTCCATTTTGCCCGACGGCAAATCATTCAACGGCGTTTCAGTTGTGGCCGCTTATTGGGCGGCCTGCCGTGTCTGAAGTTTTTCGTCGATCTGGCGCGACAGGATCGCGGAGAATTCATCGGCAAAGCCTTCCATACGCGCAGAAAGCTTGTGCGCGTCGGCCGTAAACTTGTTGTAGGCGATAACCGCGGGAATAGCCGCGACAAGACCGATAGCCGTTGCCAGTAGCGCTTCCGCGATGCCGGGCGCCACAACGGCGAGGTTGGTCGACTTCGAGCCGGCAATCGCCTGGAACGAGGTCATGATACCGACCACCGTGCCGAAAAGTCCGATAAACGGACCAGCCGAACCGATGGTCGCGAGCGAACCGAGGCGCGCTTCGTATTGTTCGCCTTCACGCGCAATCGTCACATCCATCGCCCGGTCGATACGCATCTGCAAACCAATGGGCGAACGCGCGCCGCGCTCGAATGATTTCTTCCATTCGCGCATGGCGGAAACGAAGATCGCGGCGAGGCCGCCATTCTGACGTTCCGCCAGCGTGCGATAGAGTTCCTCGAGCGACTGCCCCGACCAGAACACCTGCTCGAACTGGTCGAACTGGCGCTTTGCCTTGCCGAAAGTCACATATTTGTCGAAGACGATCGCCCACGTCCAGACCGAGGCGGCGATCAGTCCGATCATTACGAGCTTCACGATGAGGCCCGCCTGCATAAACAGCGCCCAGAGACTTACATCGTGCGTCGCCGCTGCCAAACCTGCCTGTTCCATAAAAATCCAATCCCCGAATCCAAACGCCCGGTACGGGACCGGGCGATTCAAACGCGTGTTAACGCTCGAAGCTATGCGACGGCAGTCGCCAACCCCTTTGCCATACCCCGATACTTGCCAGTGAGCCTTACTCGCCAATAAATTTGGTGAAAGGAAGGCGTGCACTGCACAAATGCCGGTTGCTAAAGTAAGACACCATTATGGTTAAAGGAGTGTTACGACCGTGCCACACCGGATGGATTTACTGGTTGAACAGCTCAATTACTTCAGGAATTTTTCTGCAACCGTCTCCGGCAAACGCCTTGGCCGACCGCTGGCATTGATGACAGCGATGATGACCTTGGCGGCGACAAGAAGCGTTTCGCCGCGCCGAATTTCCTGATTGAGCACCATTTTCGCGCCACCGGCCTTCTCGGTAATCGTCGTGATCGTCAGGACGTCATCCATCCGCGCAGGGCTTTTGAAATCGATCTCCATGCGGTGAACCACGAAGACGAGGCCCTCTTCATCGGCTGTCAGAAGCGCGCTTTGTTCGCAGCCGAGGCAACGCAGATAATCGGTCCGGCCACGCTCGAGAAAATGCAGGTAACGCGCGTGATAAACGAGGCCGGAAAAATCCGTGTCCTCATAATAGACGCGTTGCATCAGGCGGTGACCATGGTCAATCAGTTCACCCGAAAGTGAAACCAAAAGCTCGTTCATACTGTCTCCTTGGGATTTTCAGCAGCGCCAGTGCGGCCTTCGCGGACGATTAGATGCTCGTGCCGCGAGGGCAGCGCCTCTATCCGCTCTGCAATGAAGCGCGGGCGGAGGTCGTTCTCGATCAACGCGGAAATGCGCGCGGGGAGCCAACGAAATTCGACTTCGATGCCATCCACCACACGATGGACTATATCGTTGTCATGGAACGGCATAGGATGATCCAGCGAGACGAGATAATAAAACCCCAGCTCATGGGCCGAATAAACGTCATAGGCAAAAAAGTTTTCCGCCGACCATACAAGGCGCTCCACCGAACACGCCCGATCGAGCTCCTCGCCGATCTCACGGACGATGGTTTGCTCGGAGCTTTCGCCGATTTCGGCACGACCTCCGGGCAGGGCCCAATAGTCGTCCTTCACGCCACGCTGTACCAGAAGATGTTCATTCTGGAAAATGAGGGCCGCCACACGCATGCTGAAGAGCTGCGGTTTGCGATCCAACCGGATCATATGGCGTTCGGGGGCAGAGGTCATTTATCGTCCAGATCGCCGTCGTCCCACACGAGATGCCTGGTGGTCTTCGGCAGGTTTTCAATTTCATCGGCGATGAAATAAGGCGGAATATCAAGCTCGGTCAATGCCTTCCTTGTTGCAGCCACCCAGCGAAACTCAAGCTCGTTATCGCCGTCCTGGACCCGGTGGATGATGTCCGTGGGATGAAATCTGAGCCCCTCCGGCAGGTCCATCAGGTAATAGAACCCGAGCTCATGCCAATCCTTGCCTTCGTAGTGGAAGAAATTCTCGACCGCCCAGAGAAGGCGTCCAACCTTTGCCTCAACGCCAAGCTCTTCCACCATCTCGCGCGCCAGCGTTTCTGCGGAGCGTTCGCCCATTTCAGCGCGGCCGCCTGGAAAGGTCCAGAATTTCTCATGCGTCGCGCGGTGCACCAGCACGTGGCCGTGGCGAAATGCAAGTCCCGCGACACGCATCTGGAAGATGCGTTTCGGCTTGAACTTGATGCGGATGCGGGTGTCCTGCTTGTTATCATGCGTCATGGTTGGGCCTGCGGGCTGGAAACATCAAATCGGTTTCCGTCCACCCTAGCGCATCCATTTCCTCTTTTCTTGCTCCTGCATCATCGCCCACAATGAATTCATCCAGTTGGGGCGGCTTGACCGACGTGCCCGCCAACATCGCATGTGCCTGGCCGCGATGATGAGTCTGATGCTGGAAGAGGTGGGAGAGAACATCATCGCAGCGATCCTGCTGCACACGCGCGCCCCGATGTATATCAACGATCCCGGCAAGGCCATCTTCATCGAGATCATCGACAAAGGCAATCAACGCTTTATCCAGCTGCGTCTGCGCTTCGTGTAACTCAGCAACCGTCGGGTAGGGCTCGCTCACCACGAAGGCTGCGTGTCCAAGCGTACCTCCCTGGAGAGCATCGATATAAAACCGGTCGACGATGAAAATGTGATTGAGCGTTGCCCTGAGGGTCGGGAAGAAACTGACGCGCTGCGCAACGAACGCATCCTCAGACAGCTGACGGCAGGCCTGATGCAGCCTGAAATTTGCAAGACGGTTGTTGCGGGCAAGTTTGCGGAAAACTCGCAACGGATCGTAAGGCATCAGCTTCCCCTTTCTGACGCCTCCCCTGCGGCGCCTTCAACCGGCGTGTTCGAGTTCCGACTTGCTTTTCAGGACCTTCGCGCCATCGTCCTGCTCGATGAGATAGGCAGGTTCGTCATTGCTTGCCTTGCGCTTTATCTTGGCGCCGGAAATCGTTTTCTCGACATCTTCAGTGAAGGTCTCGATGATTTTTCCTTCCGCTGTGCCCTTGCCCCATTTCCAGCGCACTTTCGTACCCTTGCGATATGCCGACATGATCATCTCCGTACCAAAGACGGTCAAATGCAACGGCGGCGGGCTTGTTCCCTCAATCGTCTTCCAGCGTCAGACGGAATTGCGCCGCCTCAAGATCCTTCGGCGGCTGCATGCCGAGATGTTTCCATGCCGTGCCGGTCAAAACGCGCCCACGCGGCGTACGCTGGATGAAGCCCTGCTGAATCATATACGGCTCGATAATGTCCTCAATGGCATCGCGCGGCTCCGAAAGGCCCGCAGCGATGGTTTCGATGCCCACGGGGCCGCCGCCGAAATTAACGGCGATCATGGTAAGGTACCGCATATCAAGCTGATCGAGCCCCATATTGTCGACCAGAAGCCGCGTCAAAGCCTCGTCTGCAATCTCGCGGGTGACGGCCTGCGCCCTTGCCACCTCCGCAAAATCGCGGACGCGGCGCAACAGCCTGCCAGCGATGCGTGGCGTTCCCCGCGCGCGTCGTGCCACTTCGCGCGCGCCCTCGTCGGTCATGTTCAGACCCATCAGCCGCGCCCCACGCCGGACAATCAGCTCCAACTCGTCCACGGTATAAAAGGCCAATCGAACGGGGATACCAAATCTGTCGCGCAGCGGCGTGGTCAACAGGCCGAGCCGGGTCGTAGCGGCGACAAGCGTGAACTTGGAGAGATCGATCTTCACCGACCGCGCCGCAGGCCCCTCGCCAATAATGAGATCGAGCTGAAAATCTTCCATGGCGGGATAAAGGATTTCCTCCACCGCCGGATTGAGACGATGGATTTCATCGATGAAGAGAACGTCGCGCTCCTCAAGATTGGTGAGAAGCGCCGCAAGATCCCCCGCTTTGGCAATGACAGGACCGGATGTAGACTTGAAGTTGACGCCGAGCTCCTTCGCCATGATCTGTGCCAGCGTTGTCTTGCCAAGGCCAGGCGGGCCGACGAAGAGCACATGATCAAGCGCCTCGCCCCGATTCTTGGCCGCCTCGATGAACACTTTCAGATTGGCGCGAGCCTCTGCCTGGCCCGTAAAATCGTCCAGCGACTGCGGGCGCAGCGTGGTGTCGATATCCTCGCCGCGCTTCTCCGGGGTAATCAGTCTCTCCGCATCGCTCATTCAGGGCATTCCATTGTTCTAGTCGAATTCCTCAAGTGTCGCCGCTATAGCATGACTATCGCGACAACGCGCTTCACGAAATTTACCGCGAAAGCTCCTTGAGACCGAGCCGGATGAGCTTGGCGCTATCGCCGCCCTCCCCGCCATTTTTGAGCGCAGCGGCAACCGCATTGGCAGCCTGGTCACGAGAGTAACCAAGATTTGTCAGCGCTGATACGGCATCCGCGACCGGCGCGGAAGCGACACCTTCTCCAAGCTCCTGCTTGAGCCCGATGGAGGCGGGAGCGTCTCCCGCAAAGGCCGGGGCCTTATTGCGCAACTCGGTCACGAGGCGCACGGCCACCTTCGGCCCAACGCCCGGTGCACGCGAGATCATGGTTTTGTCTTGCAGGGCTATTGCATTGGCAAGTTCGGAAGGCGAGAGCGTGGAAAGAACGGCCAGCGCCACCTTCGAGCCGACGCCTTGCACGCTTTGCAACAGATTAAACCACTCCCGCTCCAGCGCCGAGAGAAAGCCGAAGAGCTTCAGCTGGTCTTCACGCACATAAGTTTCGATGAAGAGCACCACAGCCTCCCCGACAGAGCCGATTTTCGACAAAGTGCGCGCCGAACAATAGGCGACGTAACAGACGCCATGCACATCCACCAGCACGTAATCCGCGCCGATTTCCTCGATGCTGCCTTTCAGTTTTCCGATCATGATGCCGCCCGCTCACTAAAAATGTAATTAACCGGCTGCCAGAAGCCGCCGCATCCTGTCACCACCGCGATTGTGCGCGTGGCAGATGGCGATGGCGAGCGCGTCCGCCGCATCGTTACCCTTGAATTCGGCCTTCGGCATCAGGATTTTCAGCATCATATGAATTTGCTGCTTTTCCCCATGCCCGACGCCGATCACAGCTTTCTTGACCGCATTGGGCGCATACTCGAAGACAGGCAATCCGGCGCGCGCCGGCACGAGCATGGCAATGCCCCGCGCCTGACCGAGTTTCAGCGTTGCAACCGCGTCCTTGTTCACAAAGGTCTGCTCCACCGCAGCCTCATCCGGCTGGTAGCCGTGTACCACTTCAGCCAGCCCATCATGCAACTGGCAGAGCCGGGAGGCGAGGTCCATATCGCCATCCGACGTCACCGTACCGGAGGCGACAAATCTGAGGCTGTTGCCGAGGGTGTCGATGACACCCCAGCCGGTGCGCCGTAGCCCGGGGTCGATGCCGATGATCCGAATCGTGTTTTGCATGAGCTACCTTATCTTTCTGGCCCCGACCCTGCCAGCGATAAGTGAACAAAACGACAACATTCATCATATTTGCAGTGCAGCATTTACCACTGCTTAAGCCGCGTGCCGCATTGTTCGCCCACAAAAATAAAATGGGGAGCTGCGGCCATGACGAGCCGCGGCGCAATATGTTCGCCAAATCAGCCGTCCAATGGCGCCCGTCATCCGAGGCGCGGGAACTGATCCGGCATTGGGGGCTGCATCGGCCATGCTCAACCGTTTTCATTCTATATCGACCAAAGTCCTGATTATTTTTTTAGCGCTGATGGCGATCTCGACCGGGACGCTCACGCTTCTCGGCTACCAGAGCAGCAGCCACGTTCTCGAAGAGCAGGCATCGAAGTCCATGGAAAGCGTTCTCGTCTTCCGCGGCGACATGCTTCAGGAACGCCTCGAGCAGCTGAAAACCCAGGCGGATTCCATCGCCAAGATCGAATCCCTGCAAATGGCGGTCGTCTCCATGCGAAGCGGCTGGGGCACGGTTCAGAAAAACTCTGGTGACGCCAAGGCGGAGCTTCAGCGCGTTTTCGTCAAGGAAAACCCCTTCAGCGAGAAGGAAAAGCTGATCAAGCCGGAAAACCCGAGCGGCTTTTATTATTCAACCCATGAAAAGACCCAGACGGACATAGCCGGTTATCTCAAGGGAACGCCGTTCAGCGACGTGCTCTTCATCGATCCGGCCGGCACTGTCTATTACTCTTATCTCAAGGGGGCGGCCTTCGGGGAGACCGTCAATAACGGCGTCTGGGCGGAAAGCGGTCTTGGCGCCGCGTTCGGTCGGGGTGCTGCGAATGCCCAAAAGGCCGTGGACGATGTGGCTCAGACGAGCTTCTCCGGCCTTCGGATCGATGCCGCAACAAACGAAGCGGGCATTTATTTCGGTGTTCCCGTGGTCAAGTTCGGCGCCTTCAAGGGCATCGTTCTTTTCCGCGTGAAGGAGGATGTCTTCAGCCAAATCCTGACGAAGGGTGTCTCGGCGGGCAGCTCCGAGCAATCCGCGATCATTTCTGCCGATGGCAAGGTTCTCGGTGTGGAGGGCAGCAAACTCGTCAGCCTTGATCCGGCGATTTATGGATTTCACGGGCAGGCCCTTAACGCTGCGGGCATGACAGTCGCCACGATCGAACGCGCCGATGGCGAGGCAAACGCCTATGCCCGACCCTTTTCCTTTGCGGGTGAAAAATATCTTGCAGTGGAAAGCATGCTGCGCAGCGAATTGAATGCCGGGTCGATCTCGATTGCCGGGACGCTCGCTGTCATCGGTCTTTGCGTTCTGGCTGCAATGTGCGCGGCAACGGCCTTCTTCGCCCGGCGTCTTTTCGCGCCACTCGAAAAGCTTGCAGGCCTGACCGGCGAAGTAGCGGCAGGCCGTCTCGATGCGGAAATCGGAAATCAGGACCGCAAGGATGAGATCGGCCGCATGGCGCGGGCGCTGGGCAGTTTCCGTGAGAAGCTCATTCTCCAGCGGGAGATGGAAGAAACCGCTTCGCGCACACGAGAGGAAGCCGAAACAGCGCGTCGCGCGCATCTGGCGGAACGGGAGGCAGAGGCCGGGACTCTGCAGATGGTCGTCCATTCCTTGGATGAGGGGCTTGACCGGTTGGCGAATGGCAATCTGGCTTATCGCATAGAAACCGTTTTTCCGGCTGATCTTGAGAGCCTGCGCCACAACTTCAACACAGCCCTCGCCCGTCTGAGCGAGACCATGGAAGCCATTGGCGGCAATTCCGCTGCCGTGCGCGGCGGCTCGGAGGAAATGCGCGTGGGGGCCGATCAACTTGCGGAGCGCACCGAAAGACAGGCGGCTTCCATCACCGAGACGGCCAGCGCCATCAAGGCGATTACCGAGGCCGTCCGTGACCAGATCGAGCGCGCCGAACAGGCCACGCGCATTGCGCGCGACGCCAGTGCGGAGGCAACTGCATCGAGCCGCGTGATGGAACAGACGATCGCCGCCATGGAAGCCATCCAGACGTCGTCGCGCCAGATCAACCAGATCATCGGCGTCATCGACGAAATCGCTTTCCAGACAAATCTTCTGGCGCTCAACGCCGGCGTTGAAGCGGCGCGCGCAGGAGAAGCCGGCAAGGGGTTCGCAGTGGTCGCGCAGGAAGTCCGCGAGTTGGCGCAGCGGTCTGCCGCCGCGGCAAAGGAAATCACCAGCCTTCTCAAACGCTCCACCGACGAGGTTTCCGCCGGCGTCACGCTGGTGGAAAAGGCCGGCGCATCACTCACCGGCATCGGCAAGCACGTGCAGACCATCAGCGCACGTATTGAAGAGATCATGGAATCCACACAAGAGGAGGCGCACACGCTGTCGGAAATCAACAGCACCGTTGCAAGCCTCGACACCATGACCCAGCAGAATGCGGCAATGGTGGAAGAAACGACGGCAGCCATTCACAGCCTTGCTTCCGAGGCAGGTGAAATGGATGGCAGGCTCGGGCAGTTCGTGCTGCCTTCCACTTCTGACGCAGCAAAGGCGAGAGGCGGCAGTCAACTCAGGCGCGCCGGCTAAGACAGAGCCGCCGGCAAAAAATCGGGGCCCCTTCGGAGGCCCCATTTTTTTTGAATCATCCTTCAATTCTGCGCGACCTGTCTGGTAAATGTCGCCAACCGCCTTACATCCGCAGCAACGACTTATTGCAGGAGTGTCGGCATGATCCCTTTTTCCATTCTCGACCTGTCGCCGATTGGCGAAGGCGAGAGCGTCAGTGCGGCGCTTGAAAATTCCCGCCGCATGGCGATCAAGGCAGAAGACCACGGCTACAATCGCATCTGGCTTGCTGAACACCACGGCATGCCAGGCATTGCCAGCGCCGCGACCTCGCTTGTCATCGCCCATGTCGGCGCGGCCACGAAACACATCCGTGTCGGCTCGGGCGGCATCATGCTGCCCAACCATTCGCCGCTCGTCATCGCGGAGCAGTTCGGTACACTCGCCGCGCTGCTGCCCGGCCGCGTCGATCTGGGTCTCGGTCGTGCCCCCGGGACCGATATGCGCACGGCAAGGGCGTTGCGCCGTAACCTTGATGCGGGCGCTGAAAATTTCCCACACGACATTGTCGAGTTGCAGCGTTACCTCGGCCCACCGCAGGCCGATCAGGCCATCCTCGCAGTCCCCGGCATGAACTCGAACGTTCCGATATGGCTGCTGGGCTCGAGCATCTACAGTGCGCATCTCGCCGCAGCACTCGGCCTGCCCTATTCCTTCGCATCGCATTTCGCGCCCGATATGCTCATGGAAGCGATCCATATCTATCGCGAGCGTTTCCAGCCTTCAGAGGTTCTGGACAAGCCTTATGTGATGGTCGGCGTGATGGGCGTCGGGGCCGATACGGACGAGGAAGCGCAGCATCTGTTCACCTCGTCGCAGCAGCAATTCGTGAACCTGCGCCGCAACGTTCGAACGCAGTTTCCAAAGCCGGTGGACAGCATGGACGACTACTGGAACGAGATGGAGCGTTTCTCGGTCGAGCACACGCTGCGTTTCGCGGCCGTTGGCTCTCCCCAGACGATCAAGCGTCATCTCGACGGCTTCCTTGCGGAAACGCAGGCGGATGAGCTGATCGTGTCGATGCCGATCCATGATATCGAGAAGCGGCTGCGCTCCGTGGAGATCTTTGCCGACGTGCGAACCTCCATAAAGAAGGCCGCCTAAACAAAGGCCCCGGAGCGGATCGCTACCGGGGCTTTTCGTCAGCCACGAAAGGTCAAGCTGAAAGCTTGGCCATGACTTCTTCTGAGACTTCGAAGTTCGAATAGACATTCTGGACATCGTCATCGTCTTCGAGATTGTCGATAAGCTTCATCAAAGACTGCGCCTTTTCTTCATCGACCGGCACCGTGTTCTGCGGCTTCCAGATGGCCTTGACGCTTTCGGCTTCGCCAAGCACCCCTTCCAGCGCCTTGGAGACTTCGTTCATCGCCTCGAATCCACAGATGATGGTGTGGCCGTCTTCAGACGATTCCACGTCGTCGGCGCCGGCTTCAATAGCGGCTTCCATGACCTTGTCGGCATCGCCGACTTCCGCCTTGTAAGTGATTTCGCCTACGCGGTCGAAGGAGAACGAAACCGAACCTGTTTCGCCCAGCGCGCCCCCAGCCTTGGTGAAGATGGAGCGGACGTTGGACGCGGTGCGGTTACGATTATCGGTCAAAGCCTCAACGATGACAGCGACACCGCCCGGGCCATAGCCCTCATACCGGACTTCATCATAGTTCTCGCCTTCGGCACCTGAGGCCTTTTTGATGGCGCGCTCGATGTTGTCCTTCGGCATGGACTGGGCCTTGGCGTTCTGGATGGCCAGACGCAGGCGCGGGTTCATATTCGGGTCGGGCATGCCCGTCTTGGCAGCAACGGTGATTTCACGCGCAAGCTTGGAAAACATTTTGGACCGCACGGAGTCCTGCTTGCCCTTGCGGTGCATGATGTTCTTGAACTGTGAATGACCAGCCATGGATAACCTGATTGTCGAAATTTGGAGATTGCCGGCCTTATAAGTGCGATAAGCGCATCGTTCAAGCCCGCAGGCGCTTTCTCTTAGCGTAACAATTGAAGGAACTGAATTAATCGCTTCTCGTTTTGATGGAGAACCGGCAGAGAAGAGCGCCAATTCTCTCCGCCGAGGCATCAAACCGGAAGGAGAGAACATATGGTCAGTCTGACTGAAGCAAGAGAAGCCCCGGCCCGCCAGCTCTGGGACGAAATCAATTCCGTTCATGCCGGCATGCTTGGCCTGGAGGGCCTGCACAGTCACATGCAGCCAATGGCACCCCACGCTGACCCAAAGACGAACACGATCTGGTTTTTCTCCAAAAGAGATACGGACCTCGTAAAATCCCTGAAGTCCGGCTCTCGCGCCCATTTCTGCGTCATTGGCAAGGACCATGATTATCACGCGTGCCTGTCAGGCGTTCTCGAAGTCCGCGACGATAAAGCAAAGCTCGATGAATACTGGAATTCCGTCACGGCCGCCTGGTACGAGCACGGCAAGAGCGATCCAGAGCTGGTGATGTTGGCGCTTCACGTCGACGACGCCGATATCTGGGCTTCCACCGACAGCAAGCTCAAGTTCGGCTGGGAAATCGCAAAAGCCAACATGTCGGATGAAAAAATGCCCGACGTGGGCGTGCGCCAGCACCTCACCTTCGCCTGATCACAGCTCCCCCGGCCTTCCTCGCCCGCCACCAGTTACATGCCTTTTGGCACCAGTATCTGAGGCTGGCGGGGAAGGTTTCTCATTGACACGCGAATGACAGAATCGCCGGCATAGGCAATCTGAAAATTCCCTGCAAACATGCCAAGGAATTGCTCGAGCGGCGGCCCGGTGCGGTGCATCGGCAGAATGAGCGCGGAGCGCAGGCGCTTAACCACCCGGCTCATGCTATCCGCCCCCATGGTCAACCCGCCGTCAACCGGCACCATCAGCACATCCAGCCGGCCAATTTCCGCATAATGCGTGTCCGTCAGTTCGTGATGCAGATGGCCGAGATGGCCGATGCAAAGTCCGGCAACCTCGAAGATGAAGATGGAGTTGCCATTCTCCTGGAACGTTTCGTAATCGCCCCATCGGTTGCGAATATCGGTTGCAACATTACGAATATAAACGTCGCCGACCAGTACCTTGTGATCTGCCTTCTCGCCGGGCGCCTCGCCCCAGCCGTGCAGGACATATTGGATTGCCGGGTCCGGATTAAGCGTGAAGTGGGTGGAATGAGCCCTGTTCATCGTCACCACAGTCGGCGTGACTGGTGGCCGAAAGACACCGTTATAATCCGTCGCGATGGTGACCCCGCCGGGACTCTCGATGAGGTAGGTGGAGTGACCGATGAAGCTTATCTTCACCTCTTCCTTCGCTGTCGCCTGCGCCAATTGAATATCAGGCGACTTGAAGCTTGCGAAGGTAACGTCGGGAATGTTGCTGGCGATCGCCTGGCATTGGCTGACAGGTGGTCTGCTGGCCGTTTGCGAGAAGGCGCCAGCCGTTGACGCGATCAGCCCGGATATTGCAAGCATTAGCACGCGCAGCATCATGCCACTCCCCTGAACTTGCGAAGTTTAGGAAGATGCGGCAGGTTTTGCGGAGCGTCCAGCGACAACAGCGCAGGAACGTCTGCCCTCGCGTCATTGTGAACGCTTCAGGGGCTCAAACCCAAAAAGACGGGATAGTTTCCGAAAGCCTCGGGCCAAGACGCAGGGGCGCAATCTTTTCGGCGAGACCGGTGCGGTCGGATATTTCAACACCAACGCCGCAGATCGTCGCTGGGCCACTCGCGGCTTCGAAACGTCCTTTCGGCATTTTGGAAATGAAGCGGTTGATCGGCTCCTCTTTCTCCATTCCGAGTGAGGAATCGTAGTCGCCGCACATGCCGGCATCGGACATATAGGCCGTACCGCCGTTCAGGATCTGTGCGTCGGCCGTCGGCACATGAGTGTGGGTGCCGACGACAAAACTCGCCCGACCATCCACAAAATGACCGAAGCACTGCTTCTCGCTGGTCGCCTCGGCATGGAAGTCGAAGATGATGGCATCGGCCTGCTCCTTAAGGGGACAGGCAGCAAGAATGGTCTCGGCGGATTTGAAGGGATCGTCCAGTTCCGGATGCATGAAGACCCGCCCCATGATGTTGGCGACGAGCACGCGTGCGCCGTTGCGGGCGTAAAACAGGCCGGAACCCTTGCCCGGCGTACCATCGGGATAATTGGCCGGCCGTAGAAACTGGTCGTGACGCTCGCTGAAGGAGACAGCTTCCTTCTGGTCCCAGACATGGTTACCAGTGGTTACGACATCTGCACCGGCGTTGATGGTCTCGAGATAGATGTCTTCGGTGATTCCAAACCCGCCGGCCGCGTTCTCACCGTTGACGATGACAAAATCCAGCTTCAGATCGGAAATAAGACCCGGCAATCGTTCCCAGACGGCCGTACGACCTGTCTTGCCAACCATATCTCCGAGAAAAAGCAGCCTCATTCACCCGCCCCGATCTTGCGCATGTTTCGATGTTTCGTCCCCTCTAGCGGGTAATCGATCTTTTAAAAAGTGCTAAACCGCGTTTTGCCCGCTGAACGGAACCGACGACGGGGCAGAGAACCAATGCAGACCGCTCTCGGTCAGGACGGCATGAAGCGGGACATCATGCGGCTCGGCGGGGATGGAGGCCGCTTCCTGGCAGTCGAACGCCACACCGACGAGAACAGGGTTTTTACCCTTTTCATAAAGCCGGGCAATGGCGCGGTCATAATGCCCCGCTCCATAGCCGACCCGCTGGCCCTGGCCATCGAACACGGAGAGTGGCACGAGCAGCATATCGGGATCCAGAACGTACGCGTCCTCGCCCGGGCCCGTCGTGCCGAAGCCGGTCTTCACCAGCGGCGTGTCCACATCGAAAGCGCGGAAAACAATCGTCTCCCGATCCAGAACGACTGGAAGCACCAGACGCGCACCACGCCCACGCAACGCTTCCATCAGGGGACGGATATCAGCTTCGGAGCGGATCGGCATGAAACCGGAAATCACCGTGCCCGGCGCAAATGGCAGGCCGGTGGCACCGTGTTCTGTTATGGAAAGGCTTTTCTGCTGCCGTTCCAAAGGCGTCAACGTGTCACGCGCGGCGAGTTTTTCGCCGCGCAACCGTGCTTTTTCGCCAGCGTCGCCGAACATCAGGCGGCCCGGCTCACAAGAACCTTGTCGATGCGGTGCCCATCGAGGTCGATAACCTCGAAACGCCAGCCATTCCGCGTCACGTGTTCGCCAAGCTCCGGCAGACGACGGAATTCATCGAGAACCAGACCGGCGACGGTTTCGAACTCGGCATCCTCGGCGATCTGGAAACCCATGCGGTCGGCGAATTCATCCGCAGGCATCCAGCCGGCAACCAGGAACGAACCATCCTCGCGCTCGACCATGGCAGGCTCTTCATCGTCCTCTTCCTGGAAGGCACCGGTAATAGCTTCCAGAACGTCGCCGGAACTGATGATGCCTTCGAAATGGCCGTACTCGTCGTAAACCAGCACCATATGCACGGTGGAACGACGCAGGGACTGGATGACGTCGACCGCACTTGTCAGGTCGGAAACAACGGGAACCTCACGAAGCAGTTCGCGGATATTGAGTTCCTTGCCGGAAGCGAGGGCATCGAAGGCATCCTTGGCAAAAAGCACACCGAGGATCTCGTCCGAAGCGCCGTTTCGCACCGGCAGGCGCGAGCGCTGGGTCTGGCGCAACTGTTCGCGGATTTCGTCCGCCGTGTCTTCGATATCAACCACCTCCACATCGCGACGCGGCGTCATCAGTCCGCGCGCATTGCGGTCGGCAAGGCGCATGACGCTGGTGATCATGGCCGATTCCTCGGTTTCGATCACGCCAGCGCTGTGGGCCTCGGCCAGAACGGTGCGAATTTCATCGTCCGTGACAGACGCATTGGACTCGCCGCTGTGGCCAAGCAGGGCAAGGACCGCCTTGCCCGACCGGTCGAGCAGCCACACCAGCGGCGCGCCGATCTTGGAAAGCAACAACATAGTGGGAGCGACGCGCGCGGCGACCTTTTCGGGATCACGCAGCGCAATCTGCTTCGGTACGAGTTCCCCGACGATGAGCGACAGATAGGTGATGGCGACGACCACCGAACCGACGCCAAGCGCATCGGCGGCACGGTCTGGCACGCCCTGTTCCACCAGCCAGGCAGTGAACCGGGCGCCGAGGGTTGCGCCTGAAAATGCGCCGGACAGCACGCCGACCAACGTGATGCCGATCTGAACGGTCGAAAGAAAGCGTCCCGGATTTTCGGAAAGCGTGAGCGCCAGCGTGGCGCCTTTGCTGCCTTGAGCGGCAAGCACTTTAAGCCTCGCCGGTCTGGAGGAGACAACGGCAAGCTCGGACATGGCAAGCACACCGTTCAATACGGTGAGCAGGACCACGATCATAATTTCAGTAAACAAGTTTAGCTCTTTGGGCTGTTGAACGGCACGTCGCGGTTGTGACCGCAGCGCCCCTTTTTAAAGGGCATGACAGACATACCAATCCGGATAATAGGGAATTGTTCCGCCATTGCAATGACGACACAATAAAAAAGCCGCCTCCGGCAGCCATGAAAAATCACTGTCGACTATATCAGAAATGGAAAAAGCACCGGTTTGATCCGAAGCCTGAAGTGCGTTCCACGGCGACCGATGGAGAGTTACGATCCTGGGTGCCTACAAAAGTAGGTGGGCACCGTGTGTCCAGCCCCACGGGACTGGCCAGGGACAGCTCCCTTTGGATCGAGTATGGCCCCAGGGATTGTGGTTCCTGTCGGGAAGCGCAGAACGCAACCAAGATATAGGACGGATCAGCGAAAACCGCCAGAGGCGGGAAGCGAAATTTTACCGTAACAGAAGCATCTAACAGTCAGTGCGTCGCCGGCTTTGGCCGCGCCAGCAGTTTTTCGGTGATACCGTTCAGGCGGTCCGCCAGGTCGCCGATGGCAAGCGCCACCAGTTCATCCGATTTGGCCTTGTGCTCGGCCATGCCGTCACGGTTGCGCGAAAGGGATGCCACCTCGCCTTCAAGCTTATCGATCTTGCGATTGAGCTCGGAAAGCTCGTCCATCACCATGATGCCGGCCATGACAGTCAAACGCAGATCGCCAATCTCCCCGAACTGGCTCTTGAGATGCCCGACATACCGGTCGAAACGGGTGGCGAGATCGGTCAGATGTTCCTCCTGCCCTGCCTCGCAGGCCATACGATAGGCCTTGCCGTCGATCATAACTGTGACTTGCGCCATGAGCCCGCTCCTATCGATCCAGCACCGCGCGGATCGTTTCCATCGCCGTTACCAGCCGACGGGAAACCTCGCGATTGACTTCTTCAAGACGGTTGGCGCGAAACTCGGCCTGATCAAGCTCCTGCGCAAGTCTCGCTCGATCGACATGGACCCGTTTGACCTCATTGTCGATTTCGCCCGTCTCCCGCTGCCGCTCGATACGCATATCGATGGCATTTTCGAGATTTGTGATGGCAGCATTCAGCTCCGTCAGCGCAGATTGCACGGTCTTCTCAGCCGACATTGTTTTTTCCAACTCGCACGTCACCGGCCGAATCGTCCGGTTTCAGGCCACTTAAACGCTCACGAGGTTATTACCCGATTTACCATCCCGTCAATCAAACCAGTGCATTGTGGCGTTTTGCTCTGTGGATGAACGAAGAAACCAGGCTGGGTGGTACACCAAATCCGTTCCAGCCCCCGCTCTGCGAAACGATTTTTATCGACCGCAGAACCGCAATTGCCCGTCGATTTATTGACTTGCCTGCCTCACCTGCTATGGATCAACCCGCTTTTTGGATAGTTGCGTAAAACTATCTCCTTTCACCCGGAAACAGACGGAAAAGCCATGATTTCTCGCGACAAACACAACCGGATGGCCAATGCGATCCGCTTTCTTGCCATGGATGCAGTGGAGAAGGCCAATTCCGGCCATCCCGGTCTGCCGATGGGCGCCGCTGATGTCGCCACCGTTCTCTTCACCCGCTACCTGAAATTCGATCCGAAGGCGCCGCATTGGCCGGATCGCGACCGCTTCGTGCTGTCGGCGGGCCATGGCTCGATGCTTCTTTACTCGCTGCTCTATTTGACGGGCTACGAGGACATGACGATCGACGAAATCAAGCGCTTCCGTCAGTTCGGCTCCAAGACCGCCGGCCATCCCGAATATGGCCATGCGACCGGCATTGAAACGACGACCGGCCCGCTCGGCCAGGGCATCGCCAACGCTGTTGGCATGGCGATCGCCGAGCGCAAGCTCGAAGAAGAATTCGGCTCCGACCTGCAGAGCCACTTCACCTACGTCCTGTGCGGCGACGGCTGCCTGATGGAAGGCATCAGCCATGAGGCGATTGCGCTTGCCGGCCACCTGAAGCTGAACAAGCTCGTCCTCTTCTGGGATGACAACAACATCACCATTGACGGTGAAGTTGGTCTTTCCGACAGCACCGACCAGATCGCCCGCTTCCAGGCCGTTCACTGGAACACGATCCGCGTTGACGGCCATGATCCCGACGCGATTGCCGCTGCCATCGAGGCCGCGCATAAATCCGATCGTCCGACCTTTATCGCCTGCAAGACCGTCATCGGTTTCGGCGCGCCCAACAAACAGGGTACCCATAAGGTCCACGGCAACCCGCTCGGCGCAGAAGAAATCGCTGCGGCCCGCAAGAGCCTGAACTGGGAAGCCGAAGCTTTCGTCATTCCGGAAGACGTGCTGGATGCGTGGCGTCTTGCCGGTCTGCGCTCCACCAAGACCCGCCAGGACTGGGAAGCCCGCCTCGAAGCGACTGAGACGGCCAAGAAGGCCGAGTTCAAGCGTCGCTTCGCCGGTGACCTGACGGGCAACTTCGACAGCTCGATCGACGCTTTCAAGAAGAAGATCATCGAGAACAACCCGACCGTTGCAACCCGCAAGGCATCGGAAGACTCGCTCGAAGTCATCAACGGCGTGCTTCCGGAAATGATCGGCGGTTCTGCCGACCTGACGCCGTCCAACAACACCAAGACCAGCCAGATGAAGTCCATCACGCCGACGGACTTCTCCGGCCGTTACCTTCATTACGGCATCCGCGAGCACGGCATGGCCGCTGCCATGAACGGCATCGCCCTGCATGGCGGCCTCATCCCCTATGCCGGCGGCTTCCTGATCTTCTCGGATTACTGCCGTCCGTCGATCCGTCTGGCTGCCCTCATGGGCATCCGTGTCGTCCACGTTCTGACGCATGATTCCATCGGCGTTGGCGAAGACGGCCCCACCCACCAGCCGGTGGAGCAGATCGCAGCGCTTCGCGCCATTCCAAACCTGCTCGTCTTCCGCCCGGCAGATGAGACCGAGACGGCGGAATGCTGGCAGCTGGCGCTGGAACAGAAGCATCGCCCGTCAGCGCTGGCACTCACCCGCCAGAATCTCGCTCCGTCGCGCAAGGAATATGAAGAAAAGAACCTCTCTGCTTACGGCGCATACGAACTCGTTTCCGCCAGCGATGCCAAGGTTTCGATCTTCGCTTCCGGTTCGGAAGTCGAAGTGGCTCTGAAGGCTGCCGCAACGCTGAAGGACAAGGGCGTATCCGCCCGCGTGGTTTCCGTTCCCTGCTTCGAACTCTTCAAGGAACAGCCGGAAACCTATCGCAACGCCATCATCGGCAAGGCTCCGGTCAAGATCGCGGTGGAAGCCGCCATCCGCCAGGGTTGGGATTACTTCATCGGTAACGATGGCGCTTTCGTCGGCATGCATTCCTTCGGTGCGTCGGCCCCGGCAAAGGATCTCTTCAAGCACTTCGGCATCACGGCGGAAGCCGTTGTCGCCGCCGTCGAGGCAAAACTTGCGTGAGGGCTTCGAGAGCCCTTACCACTCAGCAAAGACCACGCCCATTTTTGTTCGGGAGACTGTAAATGACTGTAAAAGTTGCCATTAACGGCTTCGGCCGCATCGGCCGCAATGTTCTGCGCGCCATCGTCGAATCCGGCCGCACCGATATCGAAGTCGTTGCCATCAACGACCTCGGCCCGGTTGAAACCAACGCACACCTGCTGCGCTACGATTCGATCCATGGCAAGTTCCCGGCCGAGGTAAAGGTCGAAGGCGACACGATCATCGTTGGCGGCGGCAAGCCGATCAAGGTCACCGCCGTTCGCGATCCGGCAACGCTGCCGCACAAGGAAGTCGGCGTCGACATCGCGCTCGAGTGCACCGGCATCTTCACCGCCCGCGACAAGGCCGCTGCCCACCTGACGGCCGGCGCCAAGCGCGTCATCGTTTCGGCACCGGCTGACGGCGCCGACCTGACGGTCGTTTTCGGCGTCAACGACGACCAGTTGACCAAGGACCATCTGGTCATTTCCAATGCGTCCTGCACCACCAACTGCCTGGTGCCGGTCGTGAAGGTTCTCGATGACGTCGTTGGCATCGATCATGGCTTCATGACCACGATCCACTCCTACACGGGCGACCAGCCGACGCTCGACACCATGCACAAGGATCTATACCGCGCTCGCGCCGCAGCCCTGTCCATGATCCCGACTTCGACCGGTGCTGCCAAGGCCGTTGGTCTGGTTCTGCCGCACCTTAAGGGCAAGCTGGACGGCACGTCGATCCGCGTTCCGACCCCGAACGTTTCGGTCGTGGACTTCAAGTTCATTGCCAAGCGCGCCACCTCGGTCGGTGAAATCAACGAAGCGATCAAGTCCGCCGCCAACGGCAAGCTCAAGGGTATCCTCGGCTACACGGACGAGCCGCTGGTTTCGCGCGACTTCAACCACGACAGCCATTCGTCGATCTTCGCCAACGACCAGACCAAGGTCATGGAAGGCAATTTCGTGCGCGTTCTGTCCTGGTACGACAACGAGTGGGGCTTCTCCAACCGTATGTCGGACACGGCCGTCGCCTTCGCGAAGACAATCTAACGAATAATCTTCAATCAATGCAGGTCCGGCGGGAGCAATCCTGCCGGATTTTTTATTTCCGGATTTTTCCTCTCAAGTGCCGCCAAGTTTTCAAGTTCCTGCCTTTGTCTGGTCCATTTTGAAACGGACAAGTGACGCAGGGATAACGGTCGTGCGCAATGCACTTCGGCCCTGCCGTATCTTTCGATACACCCCGCCTTGCGTCACCTTTCAACGCCGCCGAACAAGCGCTGACAGATCGCAACCCGTGGCGCATTGACTGCGAACGTGCAGAGCAATCATTGCAGCGGCCAGCGCGGCGTGAAGAGGCGGTGGACGTGGAATCATTTTATCTTCTGTTGCTGGTGGCAACTGTTCTTGTCCTTGTCGCTGCCTTCTCGAGCCTGATCGCCTACCGTTTCGGTGCGCCGCTGCTGCTGCTCTTCCTCGTGATTGGACTCGCGGCGGGTGTGGACGGTCTCGGTATTGAATTCACCAACAACCCTCTCGCTTATATGCTCGGTTCGCTGGTGCTCGCCGTCATCCTGTTCGACTCCGGGTTTGGCACGTCGATCCAGTCTTTCCGACTTTCCGCGGCGCCGGCAATGGCGCTTGCTACGGTCGGCGTCATTTTAACATCCGTCTTCTTTGCAGGCGCTGCCGCCCTGCTGCTCGGGCTCTCCTGGCTCGAAGGCCTGCTGCTTGGCGCTATCGTCGCCTCAACCGATGCGGCAGCGGTCTTCTTCCTGCTGCGCATCGGCGGCATCCACATTCGCGACCAGGTGCGCTCGACGCTGGAAGTCGAATCCGGCACCAACGATCCGATGGCCATCTTCCTCACAGTCGCCCTGGTCGAGATCATCGCCAAAGGACAGGGCCTCTCCGGTATCGACAGCGGTTTTCTGCTGCTTTTTGTTGAGGAAATGGGGCTCGGCGTGATCTTCGGCGTGCTGGGCGGCCTCATGATCGCCACCGTCGTCAACCGTTTCGCCGCCGACCGCGGACTGGCGCCGATATTCGTGCTAGCCCTGGCGCTCCTCGTGTTTTCCTTTACCGGCACGATTGGCGGCAGCGGCTTTCTGGCGGTCTATGTCGCCGGCATCGTCGCCGGCAATCGCAGGATCTTTGCCAAGGAAACCATCCGTCGCTTCCACGAGGGGCTGACATGGCTTGCCCAGATCATCATGTTCCTGATGCTCGGCCTGCTTGCGACGCCGTCGCAATTTCCAGCAATCGCGATTCCAGCCATCCTGCTGGCGCTGTTCCTGATCTTCGTCGCCCGTCCGCTCGCCGTTTGGCTGAGCCTCATGCCTTTCAACTACACGCAACAGGAAACATCCTTCGTCGCCTGGGTCGGCTTGCGCGGAGCGGTCTCGATCCTGCTTGCCATCATGCCAATTCTTGGCGGGCTTGATGATGCGCAGATCTATTTCAATGCCGCCTTCATCATCGTGCTGGTATCGCTTCTCGTGCAGGGCTGGACCATCAAGCCGGTGGCGACACGGCTGGGGCTTATCGTGCCTCCACGCATGGGCGAAGTGGACAAGCTGGAGGTAGACCTTCCCGGCACGGCCAATCACGAACTGATTTCCTATCGCGTCGCCAGAGGCAGCGCCATCATGCAGGGCGAGCGCATTCCGCGCTGGGCGATGCCTTCACTCGTCGTGCGCGACGGCAAGTCGATCCGCTACCAATATGCCGGGCGGCTGCGTGAAAACGACCTCGTTTATCTCTTCATAGCGCCCGGTTACTCCCGGCTGATCGACCGGCTGTTTGCCAGCGCCCTGCCCGTTGCAGATGACGATGCCGATTTCTTCGGCACATTCGCGATCTCGCCCACCCGCCCAGCAAAAGAACTGGACGCAGCCTATGGTCCCGGTTTGCTGTCGCCTACCGAGCAGGCGATGAGCGTCGCGGAATTGATCGAGGCACGCCTTGCCGGCAAGGCTGATTATGCCGATCGGGTCCGTCTTGGCTCCATCGTTCTGATCGTGCGGGCGCTGGACGAACATGAGGCGATCACCGGCGTCGGAATTTCGCTTGAACCGGTTGAGCCGGCAACCAGCCTCCCGATCTTCATCAGCTTCTCGGAAATCCTCAATCGCGTTCGGGAATACGTGGCGCGCAGGCGCCAGCCACGCCTTCAGGACCACCAGGAGAACGTGCCTGCGCCTCCCAATACCGTGAGAGAAAATGAGGGTTGACCGACTTGCGTCGGCATTCAGGCATAGTATGTTCCCTGCCGAACTCGCAACAAATCAGGATCGACCCATGCCCTCTTTCAAGACCCTCGACGACCTCAACGACATCGCCGGAAAGCGCGTTCTTGTACGCGTTGATCTCAACGTGCCGGTCGCAGATGGCAAGGTGACGGACGCGACCCGGATCGAGCGCGTCGCGCCGACTATCCTGGAGCTGTCTTCAAAGGGAGCCAAAGTCATCCTGCTCGCCCACTTTGGCCGTCCACAGGGCGAGCCGGTCGCCGAGATGTCGCTCTCGCAGATCGTGCCTGCCGTTGAAGACGTGCTGGACCATGCCGTTTCCTTCGCCAGCGACTGCGTCGGCGCACCGGCGGCAGACGCCGTTGCAAAAATGAATGACGGTGACATCCTGCTTCTGGAAAACACCCGTTTTCATAAGGGCGAAGAGAAGAACGATCCCGCTTTCGTCGAGGCGCTCGCAGCAAATGGCGATATCTATGTCAACGACGCCTTTTCCGCGGCCCACCGCGCCCATGCCTCGACCGAGGGGCTGGCGCGTCATCTGCCTGCCTATGCCGGCCGCACTATGCAGGCCGAACTCGAGGCGTTGGAAAAAGGCCTCGGCCAGCCCGTTCGCCCGGTGGTTGCCATCGTCGGCGGTGCCAAGGTTTCGAGCAAGATCGATCTCTTGATGAACCTCGTCAAAAAGGTCGATGCCCTCGTGATCGGCGGCGGCATGGCCAACACGTTCCTCGCGGCGCGCGGGACAAATGTCGGCAAGTCTCTCTGCGAGCATGATCTGGCCGAAACCGCAAAACATATCATGATCGAAGCGGCGACGGCCGGCTGCGCCATCGTGCTGCCGGAAGATGGCGTTGTCGCGCGCGAGTTCAAGGCAGGTGCCGCTAACGAAACCGTCGATATCAACGCTATTCCGGCCGATGCCATGGTTCTCGATGTGGGCCCAAAATCCGTTGAAAGCATCAAGGCCTGGATTTCCCGCGCCGAGACCCTCGTCTGGAACGGCCCGCTCGGCGCATTCGAAATCGAGCCCTTCGATGCAGCAACCGTGGCTGCGGCGAAACATGCAGCCGAATGCACCAAAGCCGGCAAGCTCATCTCCGTCGCCGGTGGGGGCGATACCGTCGCTGCGTTGAACCATGCGGGGGTATCGGACGATTTCTCCTACATCTCGACCGCCGGCGGCGCGTTCCTAGAATGGATGGAAGGCAAGGAACTGCCGGGCGTTGCCATCCTGACCGCCGCCAAGTAAACTTATCTCACTTGCCTGACACGAGGCCGGACAAGCCATGCTTGTCCGGCCTTGTCTTTTGGTAAGTGCACGCGGAGGAAAAGTTTCAAACGATTGAAATCATTTCAATCGTTTCAATGAGTTAGCGTGCCATTTCCCTGCCCTGGAACTTCTGTTATCGGGAATTTATTGTGCCTTGGGAGAATAGCAAATGACCGAACGTCTCGAAGACATCGCAATCAAAATGGTCGCCGACGGCAAAGGCCTGCTCGCCGCCGACGAATCCACGGGAACGATCAAGAAGCGTTTCGACAGCATCAACCTGGAATCGACTGAAACCTCGCGCCGCGACTATCGCGAGATGCTGTTCCGCTCCGAAGACGCCATGAAGAAATACATCTCCGGCGTTATCCTTTACGAAGAGACCCTGTTCCAGAAGGCCGCCGACGGCACGCCGTTCGTTGACATCATCAAGGCCGCGGGCAGCCTGCCGGGCATCAAGGTGGATATCGGCGCCAAGCCGATGGCCTTCCACCCGTATGAATTCATTACAGAAGGCCTCGATGGTCTTTACGAGCGCCTGCGCAAGTATCACGAAGCCGGCGCGCGTTTCGCCAAGTGGCGCGGCGTCATCACCATCGGAGAGCAGCGTCCGAGCTGGGGTTCGATTAAGGCCAACTCCCAGTCTCTCGCCCGTTATGCCGCGCTCTGCCAGCAGGCGGATATCGTTCCGATCGTGGAGCCTGAAGTGCTGATGGATGGCGAACCGGGCACGCATGACATCGACCGCTGTGCAGAAGTCACGCAATGGGTTCTCCAGACCGTCTTTGCAGACCTGTTCGACGCCCGCGTCAACCTTGAAGGCATGATCCTGAAGCCGAACATGATCATCGACGGCAAAAAGGCCCGCAAGGCTTCGGTTGAAGAAGTGGCGGAAAAAACCGTCAAGGTGCTGAAAGCAACCGTGCCGTCAGCCGTTCCGGGCATTGCCTTCCTTTCCGGCGGCCAATCATCGGAAGAAGCGACGGCGCACCTCTCCGCCATGAATTCCGGTTACGACCTGCCGTGGTCGCTCACCTATTCATATGGCCGCGCCCTTCAGGATACCGCTCTCAAGACGTGGGGCGGCAAGCAGGAGAACGTCGCTGCCGGCCAGCGTGCCTTCACGCATCGCGCCGCCATGAACAGCCTCGCCGCCAAGGGCAGCTGGAAACAGGAACTCGAAAAGGCAGCCTGAGGCTTCCGCCGCAGACATACCATAAAAGAAGCCGCCTCCCGGGGCGGCTTTTTCTTTAGAGCGATATGGCGTTAATGAAGGCCTAGGGCCGCAAGAGTAGCGTCGCCGACCAGATGACAAAAGCGGCAACCGCAATCTTCCAGCAATCACCCCTTTTCTTGAGGCCCGGCAGGCCCAGAGGCCGAATGATCTGAACCAGCATGGCCAGCAGTAAAAAAAGGCCGATCGCCTTCGTCATTTATTGAGCCTTTTCTTTATTTCTGCATCGTCACAGGCTGGACATTTTTACCGTTCACCAGAAGAGTGCAACTCATTCGGGTGACCCCGGTTGATTGGCTTGTCGGCTGTCCGTACGAACGCATGAGAGTGACTTTATGAGCAGAAATCTTCTACCTGTATTCGCTCTTTTATCCAGCACTCTGTTTCTTTTTCTCGGTAACGGCCTTCAGGGTCTCATCCTGCCGGTGCGCGGTTCGGCGGAGGGTTATTCCAACGAAATCCTCGGTTTCCTCGGCACGTCCTGGGCGGCGGGCTTTGTCATCGGTTGCTTCGTCGCCCCGGCCATCGTTCGCCGCGCGGGACATGTTCGGGCGTTCGCCTCTTTTGTCGCACTGGTGTGCCTGACAGTCCTGATGACCGGCCTGATCGTCGATGACATCTGGTGGATCACGTTGCGCGCGCTTACCGGCTTCTGCACCGCCGGCACCTCCATGATCATTGAGAGTTGGCTGAACGAACGCGCGACCAATGAGAGCCGCGGCATGATCTTTTCGCTTTACATTGCCATCACCCTGCTCGGCGTCGTCGCGGGTCAGATGATCGTGCCGATGGGCGATGTCAGCAATACGTCGCTGTTCATGATATGCGGCATCATCTATTGCATCGCCATCTTGCCGGCGACACTCTCGAAGGCCGCCAGCCCCCAGCCGTTGCAAAAGGTCAAGCTGGATCTGCCCGCTCTTTACCGCAACTCACCCGTCTCCTTCGTCGGCATCCTGATGATCGGCATCGCCAACGGTGCGTACGGCACGCTGGGCGCCGTCTTCGGCGCCAGGGCCGGTCTCGATCCGACCATGATCGCCATCATGGTTTCGGTCACGATCTTCGTCGGCGCGCTCGCACAATTTCCGGCCGGACGCCTTTCCGACAGGATTGACCGGCGTTATGTCCTGGCGGGCCTCGCCGGTCTCGGCGCGGTTGCCGGTCTCTCCGTTGCGGCGGTCCAACCGCACAACGTTTATGTGCTCATCCCGATGATTGCCATTTATGGCGCTGCAGCAAATGCGCTCTATCCCATTGCCGTCGCCCATGCCAATGACTTTGCGGCGTCACAGGATTTCGTTAAGGTGTCGGGCGGCCTGCTTCTGCTTTACGGCATTGGCACAATCATCGGGCCGACGCTCGGCGGTGCGGTCATGACCTATTCCGGACCCTACGCCCTCTTCTTTGTCACCGCCCTCGCTCACGTCTTGATCACCGCCTACGCCATCATCAGAAGCCGCAGACGTGCCGCTCTTTCGACCGACGAAAAAGACAATTTCTCAACGATGATGCCGACAACACCCTCGCCGCTGGTGACGCCGGAAAGTATTGCGCTCGATCCCCGCGCACCGCAATATCCTGAGGAAGGGGACGGCTATGTTGAAAAAGGAGCAGGCATATGAGCCTCTTTGATGATGATCGTCCGCAGAAGCCGCGAGCACACGAGATCGGCAGCGATCTCAGCCTTCTATCGGTGGATGAATTGAGCAATCGCATCGAAATTCTGCAGGCGGAGATTGCCCGACTCGAAGACGAGAAAAAGAAGAAGTCTGCCGGCAGGGAGGCGGCGGAGAACCTGTTTCGCTCGTGACGAGTCGTCTGCAACTTCGCCAGCAGGAAGCTCAAGTTGGATTTCTACGAGATCAAGATTAATCAGACCAGTGATTCCGGTGCAGTCTTTCGTTTACCATTAACCAAAAATTAAGCTTTCTGAGAGATTACTATACATGTCCAGTTCTTCTGGACCTCAGGCATCTTCTCCATACGGCGAATTGGTCTGATTTTTCTCCCTGTTTTACCTTGAGAGCCGCTTTCGCGGCTCTTTTTTTGCCGTGCATCCTATTTGGTAAAACTGTGGGTATTAACCCTTCTTTAATAATTGCCTTGCGCATTTCAGGTAAAGATACGATCCTGAAAACACTAAAGGCCGGAACAAAATATCCGGATCGTCGTTGCCTGACAGTGTGGTGCGTGAGCAGGGATTTAAAGAAATGTCAGAACAGGTTTTAAATACCATTAGCTTTGCGGGTCGCGCGGCTGCTTCCAACCAGTTCAAGACCCTCTATACCGAAGGCATGACCTTGGTCGAGGAAACGGCCAGCTATCTCGACGGTGCAGGCCGCACCGCTTCCAAGGTTCTGCCACGTATGGCGTCAGTTCTTTATGCTGCAGAATCGATGCGTCTTACAACGCGACTGATGCAGATGGCATCGTGGCTTCTTCTGCAGCGCGCCGTCAACAATGGCGAAATGACGCGCGACCAGGTTCTGAGTGAAAAGAACAAGGTACGCCTCGACAGCTTCAATGTTGACCGGAATGCGCCAGGCTGGAACGACCTGCCGGAATCCTTCCGTGATCTGATCGAGCGTTCGCTGCGCCTGCAGAACCGGGTTGCCCTGCTTGACCGCGAAATCTATCGCCCGTCCGAAGCCGCCAAGGTGCCGGACAACGAGAACAGCGTCCAGGCACAGCTCAACCTTCTACGCACGGCTTTCACGATCAACTGATAAATCGACATTACCCAGATGCTTTGAAAAGCAGGTCTCTCCAGACCTGCTTTTTTTGTTTTCAGGTCTTTTCTGATCGAAATGTCCGGATTCCGGCAACAAAAAAGCCCGGTTAAACCGGGCTTTTTCAAACGATCTGTTCGCAAGGGATCAGAGGCCGAGGCCGCCGAAACGCTTGTTAAACTTGGAAACGCGACCACCGCGGTCCATAAGCTGCTGGTTGCCGCCCGTCCATGCCGGATGGGACTTGGGGTCGATTTCAAGGTTCATGACGGCGCCTTCCGAACCCCAGGTAGAGCGGGTTTCGTATTCGGTGCCATCGGTCATGACCACCTTGATCGTGTGATAATCGGGATGGATATCAGCCTTCATGACAATCTTCCTGGTTAAGTGACGTGCGGTCCATTTGCCGCAATTGCGTCAACTGAGCCAATTCAATAAATGAAGCCATAGTCCAGATGGGCTATGGCTTCCCAATTTGATGCGGAGCCTATACATGAAGGTCGCCGAGATAACAAGAGCCTGCTATCCCCTTGTGAAGGGAGATGGCCGCAGGGACAGGATTTTTAACCCCGGAGGGAAAAACCCGTCCAATATGACGCGCGAAAGGCGTAATGAGGAGCACACAGCGTGGCAGACATTGAAGCGCAGAAAGCGGCAAAACAAAGAAGCCTGAAGCCGCTTCTCAGCCTCTTTCCCTACCTCAGGCGGTATCGCGGGCTGGTGGCTGCAGCGCTTTTTGCGCTTGTGCTGTCCTCCGCGACGACCCTGGCCCTGCCGCTCGCCGTACGACGAATTATCGATCACGGTTTCCAGACACCCGATGGCGGCATGATCAACAGCTATTTCGCCATGCTCCTGGCAATCGCCGTCATCCTCGCGCTCGCCAGCGCCATGCGCTACTACTACGTCATGACGATTGGTGAGAGGGTCGTTGCCGATCTTCGTCATGATGTCTTTGCGCATCTCACAACCCTCTCGCAGCAGTTCTTCGATGCCAACAGGTCCGGTGAGCTCACGTCGCGGTTGACGGCAGACACGGTGCAGATTCGATCGGCGTTCGGCTCGTCGGCATCCGTTGCCCTTCGCAACATCATCATGTGCAGTGGTGCTGTGGTGATGATGATCTATACCAGCCCCGGTCTCTCCGGGCTTGCGCTCCTTGCCATCCCCTTCATTGTTTTTCCGCTGATCGCCTTCGGACGATCGGTCCGCGCCCGCTCGCGCACGACGCAGGATACGTTGGCGAATTCCGCCGCCTATGCGTCCGAAACGATTGCAGCAAGCCGGACCGTGCAATCCTTCAACGCCGAGGCACTGGCAAATGCCCGTTACGGCGCCTCCGTGGAAGCCGCCTACAAGGGCGCTCGCGCTGCGATCGGCGCGCGTTCGATTCTCACCGCGGTCGCCATTACACTCGTCTTTGGCAGCGTGGTTGGTATTCTCTGGTACGGCGCGCAGAGCGTCCTCTCAGGAAGCATGACCGCGGGCACCCTCGGGCAGTTCGTCCTTTATTCGGTTATCGCCGCCAGCGGTCTTGGTCAGCTGTCAGAGGTCTGGGGGGAACTGGCACAGGCGGGAGGTGCAGCCGAACGCCTTTCCGAACTGCTGACTGAGCGCTCGCCAGTCGCCGAGCCTGCGGCACCCCTCACCATGCCGCAGCCGCCACGCGGGGAGGCACAATTCGAAAATGTCGATTTCAGCTATCCGCTCGCAACCGGACGGCCAATCGTCTCCGGCCTTTCCTTCAAGGTCAGCACCGGCGAAACCGTTGCGATCGTCGGGCCATCAGGCGCAGGCAAAAGCACCGTATTTTCCCTATTGATGCGCTTCTACGATCCGCAGCACGGTCGTATCACCGTTGATGGCATCGACATCCGTGATGTCATCCTTGCCGATCTGCGCGCGCGTCTTTCTATCGTGCCCCAGGATGTGGCGATCTTCGCCTCATCCATCCACGACAATATCGCCTTTGGAAGACCTGACGCGACCCGTGACGAAGTACGGGCCGCCGCGATTGCCGCACAGGCCGACAGCTTCATCGAACGCATGACCGACGGATATGATACCCAGGTCGGCGAACGTGGCGTGACCCTTTCCGGCGGCCAGCGCCAGCGTATCGCCATAGCCCGTGCCATCCTGCGCAATGCGCCGATCCTGCTTCTGGACGAGGCCACCTCGGCACTCGATGCGGAGAGCGAAACGCTGGTACAGAAGGCGCTTGATGAGCTGATGAAGACCCGCACCACCATCGTCATCGCCCATCGCCTCGCCACCGTGCTGAAGGCCGACCGCATTCTGGTGATGGACGAAGGCCGTATCATTGAGGAAGGCACGCATCAGAGCCTCATTCGCCAGAACGGCCTTTATGCGCGGCTTGCCAAGCTGCAATTCCAGACCGGGCCTGAGGATCTGCGCGCGCAGGCGTAACCTCAACACATGACGCTGCGCCCCGCAACGCGGCCCGAAAACAGGCAGCCGCCAAGGAATGTGCCTTCCAGCGCATTGTAGCCATGCATGCCGCCGCCGCCGAAACCTGCCGCTTCGCCGGCGGCATAGAGACCCGGCACCGGCTGGCCCACAACATCCAGCACCCGCGCTTCGAGGTCGGTGTGCAGCCCACCAAGCGTCTTGCGCGTCAGCACATGCAGTCGCACGGCGATCAGCGGGCCCATGGCCGGGTCGAGCAGCCGGTGCGGCTTGGCCGTTCGCATCAGGCGGTCACCGAGGTAACGTCGGGCACCATGGATCGCCGTCACCTGCGCGTCCTTGCCGAAGCCGTTTTCGATCTGCCGGTCACGGGCTTCAATCTGTCGGCGGATGTGATCAGTGTCGAGCCTATTGCCGCCGATGGCATTCATTCCCGCCACCAGCTCTTCCAGCGTGTCGCGAACGACAAAGTCTTCGCCCCGCTCCATGAACGCCCGCACCGGACCCGGCGGTTCCTTGCCCAACCGCTTCAGCAGCAGCCGCACATCCTTGCCCGTCAGATCAGGATTTTGCTCGGAGCCTGAGAGCGCGAATTCCTTCTTGATGATCGCCTTGGTCAAAATGAACCAGCTGTGGCTGCTGCCACGCTGTCCCAGCATCTTCAGCGTGCCAAGCGTATCGAAGCCCGGCATGGCGGGAGCATCAAGCCGGTTGCCATCCGCATCGCACCAGAAGGACGATGGCCCGGGGAGAATTCGGATGCCGTGGTTCGGCCAGATCGGATGATGATTTTTCACGCCCTCGGTATAGTGCCACATGCGATCCCGATTGATGACGGCGCCGCCCGCGAGCTCGGTGATACCGATCATGCGGCCATCCACATGTGCAGGCACACCGCACACCATCTCTTCGGGTGGACTGCAAAGCCGCTCGACCGGCCAATTGCGTCGTACCAGTTCCTGATTGCCGCCGATGCCACCAGAACTGACGATGACTGCAGCGGCAGAAAGGCGGAAATCTCCCTCAGTATTGCGGCTGCTTTTTTGGCCACGAAGAACCGGATCAGCGACAAGCACGACCCCGGAAACGCCCGTTATGCGGCCATCCGTCAATTCCAGACGATCAACCTGATGGCGAAAGCGAATACTCAATCGACCGCTCGCCGCCATTGTCCTCGCTTTCTTCACGAAGGGTGCCAGGACACCGGGACCGGTGCCCCACGTGACATGAAAACGCGGCACGGAATTGCCGTGACCATCCGCCAGAGAACCGCCGCGCTCGGCCCAACCCACAATGGGAAACCAGCGCATGCCCATGCGATGCAGCCACGCGCGTTTTTCACCGGCGGCGAAATCAAGATAGGCCTCCGCCCAACGGCGCGGCCAATGATCCTCAGGGCGATCAAAACCGGCCGACCCAAACCAGTCCTGCCGCGCAAGATCGAGGCTGTCGCGAACGCGCATCTGCCGCTGCTCCGGACTATCAACGAAGAACAGACCCCCGAGCGACCAAAAGGCCTGCCCCCCAAGGTTCTGCTCGCCCTCCTGATCCAGCACGCAAACGCTGAAACCGCGCTCAGCAGCCTCGGTTGCCGCCACCAGCCCGGATAGCCCCGCCCCAACAACGATCACATCGTAACGTTCCATCAGCCCCTCCCAGATATGACGGAATTACTTTTACGCGAACGTAAGTTCAGTTTCGCCGGAAGGCAATCGCCATGGCGGAATCGCGATTCAGCGCTCGGTCAGCTTGAGTTCGATCCGGCGGTTCTGCTGACGTGCTACAGGCGAATCACCTTCCGCGATCGGCTGATTTTCGCCAAAGCCGGCAGCAACCAGCCGGTTCGCCGGAACACCCCTGGAGATCAGGAATTTTACGACCGATGTCGCACGCGCGGAGGAAAGCTCCCAATTGTCCCGGTAACGGCCCGATCCAGACAGCTGAACATTATCCGTATGGCCATCGACGCGCAGAACCCAGTTGATCTCGGCCGGAATTTCCTTGGAGAGATCGAGCAGCGCCGTGGCGAGCTTAGCCATCTCCGCCTGCCCTTCCGGATTGAGTTCATTCCCCCCGAGGGAAAAAGAACTTCCGACTGGAAGACGAATCGGTCGCCGACAATGCGAATGTTTTCGCGATCCGACAGGATTTCACGCAGACGCCCGAAGAAGTCAGAGCGATAACGGTTCAGTTCCTGCACGCGCTGGGCAAGAGCCACGTTCAGGCGTCGGCCGAGATCGGCGATCTTGACTTGAGACGACGCATCCTTGGCCTCCGACGCCTGCAACGCCGCTTCGACCGAGGCGATCTGCGCTCTCAGTGCCGCGATCTGCTGGTTCAGCAATTCAATCTGTGCCGAGGCGCGGGAATTGGCCTGCCGCTGTTCGTCCAACTCGCCTGTCAGACTGCCAATGCGGGCGTTGGCGCTCGCATTGCTGCCAGAGCCGGCATCGAGCAACGCCTGGAGGCGCGAACGCTCATTTTCGGACGCTGCGAGCGTGGACTGCAGGCTCGCCAGCGCATCCTCGACATCCTGCTTGTTACCTTTTTCCATCGCCAGAAGTTCGGTCAACTCGGCTATCTGGCTGTTGAGGCGGGTCAACACCTCGTCCTTGCCGGTAATTTCACGCGACAACACGAACTGCGCCAGCACAAAGACCGTCAGCAAAAACATGATGGCCATCAGCAGCGTCGAGAGCGCATCGACGAAACCCGGCCAGTAATCTACGCCCCTGTCGCGGCGGCGGTTGCGCGCGAGCGCCATGGCTACTCGCTCCCGTTATCGTGCCGGGTGCGTCCGGGGGATTTTGACTCGCCATCGATCCGCGCCGACAGCCTGTCGAGCGTGCGGCGGAGCGATTTCGATTCCTCTTGCTGTGCCTCGATCCAGTCGCGCAACATCTGCTGTTCGCTACGCATGTTCTTCACAAGACCCTGGATGCCTTCCGCAAGGCTGGTCATGGCCGCCAGCGAACGCTCGGTGCTGACAACCGCGCCGGGTTCACCCTTGAACTCCCTCGGGCCTTCAGCGGAGGTATCTGTTACTGACGAGAGCCAATTTTCGAGCTGCGTGTAGAATCGGTTCTGAGCCCGGCCCGCCTGAAGATCAAGGAAACCGAGAACGAGCGAGCCGGAAAGGCCTAGCAGCGATGAGGAAAATGCGGTTCCCATGCCGGACAGGGGCGCGGTGAGACCAGCCTTGAGGGAGCCGAGAATATCATTGCTGTCACCCGCGCTCGGGTCGAGTGACTGAATGACGTTGCTGATGGCGCCGATTGTCCCGATCAGCCCCCAGAAGGTGCCGAGCAGACCCAGAAATACCAGCAGGCCGACAAGGTAGCGCGACGTGTCGCGTGATTCATCGAGTCGCGTCGCAATGGAATCAAGGATCGTCCGCTGCGTGACTGTGGACAGCCGGGTTTCTCCGCGCTTGCCGATCAGCGTGCTCATTGGCGCCAGCAGTTTCGGCGCGCGGCCCACCTTGTCGACACTACCGGCGGCGCGGAAGGCATTAAACCAGCTGACTTCGGAGCGCAGGCTCATCGTCTGGGTAAAAACCAAGATGATGCCGATGACAAGCACGCCAAGAATGAAGCCGTTAAGACCGGGATTGGTCATGAAGGCCGTGTGTGCCTGCCTGTAAAGAATGGCCGCCAGAAAGCCTACAAGGACCAGGAACAGAACCATCGTCCAGAGAAACGGCGTGGGACTGGACAGCTTGTGGCTATATTCCCGTGTGGTCACCGGTTTCTCGACACCAAGATCGAGCCGCTCCGAATCCGCCATAACGTTCGCATTCCCTATGGTCACCTATCCAGCGGAAAGCTATTTGAAAATTGCGACGATTTGAAGCGAAAAGCCCGTCTTTCGTCACAGGCATTTCATGAAAAAAAGCCGGGCGCGGGTAACGCGAACCAAAAACGCCCGGCGATGACCCGCCGGGCGTCCCAAACCTGAAGAAATCAAGGAGTTTCCGTTGAAATCAATCAACGGCCGGGAATGGGCCGGTTTGCGACTTCAACGAGCGCCTTGTGGATATATTCATTACCGGCAGCCACAGTGCCGCTTCCGAAGATATCAGAGCCGCCCTTGATGTCGGAGGCAAAGCCGCCAGCTTCGCGAATCAGCACCAGACCGGCAGCCATGTCCCATGGCGAGAGGTCGGCCTCCCAGTAACCGTCGAGGCGGCCTGCTGCGACATAGGCGAGATCGAGCGACGCAGCACCCATACGGCGGATGCCGGCAGCCTCACCCATGACATGGCGAAGTTCCACCAGGAACTTGCCGTGGTTGCCGCGACCGAGATGCGGCACGCCACAGCCAATGACGCAATCCGTCAGGGCCTTGCGCGCGGCAACGCGGATGCGGCGATCATTAAGGAATGCGCCACCGCCACGCTCGGCAGTGTATAGTTCATCGGTCGCCGGGTTGAAGATCACGCCAGCGACGACCTCGCCGTTACGCTCCAGCGCGATGGAAACCGCGAAATGCGGAATGCCGTGCAGGAAATTAGTGGTGCCATCAAGCGGATCAACGATCCAGCGATGCGCGCCGTCTGTGCCCTTTTCCTCGCCGCCTTCCTCACCCAGGAAGTCATAGGTCGGGCGAGCCTTCATCAGCTCTTCGCGCACGATCTTTTCAGCTTTCAGGTCTGCCTGGGAGACGAAATCGCTCGGTCCCTTGACCGAAACCTGAAGGTTCTGCACTTCACCGAAGTCACGCGACAAAGACTTACCCGCCTTGATGGCGGCCTGAACCATGACATTGAGAAGGGCTGAACGGGCCATCGATGTTGTTTCCTGGAAAGCTTGCGAACCGACCGGAAGCTCGCCGGGCCGGCACGTCATTATTTTCATGAATTGAAAGTTTGCGGTTCAAGACCACAAAACGCGCGGAAATTCAAGGTAAAAAGCCCGAACGCTGTGTCGCAACGGCAGCATCAGCTCGGGCGGAAACGATTTGCCGCCTCAATCGCCTTTTTCTGCTGCTCGTCGGTGATGCCGAGATAGAAGTCTTCCAGCTTCGGATCCTTCAGGCCCGCACGGCGGGAAAGCACGTACCATTTGGCGGCCTCGATAGGGTCCGGCCGAGTGCCAAGCGCCTGTACGTAAAGATGCGCGACCTTATTTTGCGCCACGATATTGCCGCGCTGCGCCGCGCCATAAAGCCAGCGGAAGCCCTCATCCAGATTGCGTTCACCGCCGAAACCATTGACCAGCCAGATTCCGAGATCGACCTGGGCAGTGTCATATCCAGCCTTTGCCGCGCGCATCAGCCAGTCGCGTGCCTTGGCTTTCTTATCCGCAGGCACATCTTTGACCGACCAGTAGATCTGCGATACCGCATATTGAGCGTCTGCGATCCCCTGCTCGGCGGATTTTTCATAAAAAGGCAAGGCCATCAGCAGACCCTTGGCGCCCGGATTTTCCGAAACCAGAATCTGGCCCCAATTGAACTGCGCAGAGGCGTTGCCGGCTTCCGCCGCCCGCCGCATGTAATCGTCAGCCTTTGCCTTGTCGCGCGTGACGAACTTGCCCTCCATCAGGATCAGCGCAAATTTGAACATGGCGACGGGGTCGCCGCCCTCTGCCGCCTGCTGGTACCAGAAGGCAGCGGTTTTCTCGTCGCGTGCGATGCCAAGGCCGCGCGACATCATTTCGGCAACCAGTGTCTGGGCCGCTGCGTCGCCGCTCTGCGCGCGGGTCAGCGCCTTGTCGAGCGCCTGAACATATTCGCCACGCTGAAAATGGCCATAGGCCTCATCCACCCGGCCCTTGAATTCCTTCTCCGGCGGCAGTGCCGGTAACTCAGCGCCCATCCGCTGATAGACATTCACACCCGCGGAGGGCTGCAGGTCCTTCTGTTCTTCGGATTGCACCCGGCCCTGCCGGGTCGGCTGCGCCTCATTTTCCAGCTGGCGGGAAAGCGCGTTGCTTTCGCTCTGCGGCCCGGACTGGGCAAACACGCCACCCGCCGGCCCGCCGAAAGCGAGCGCCAGCAGCGAAACGGAAAGGCAGCGTGGAAGCGAGCGCATGATCATGGCCTGTATCAACCGTCAAACCGTGGCGCTTTTTCGTCAAGCAGGGCGTTGATTTCGGAAACCGCCTGGGCCGCACCGCCGGCATTGTCAAAAACGGCGCTGCGCATCGCCACAAACTCCACGCCGGTTTCTGCCACGGCAACAGCCGAGGACAGATCGGTCCCGCCCATGACAATGGCAGGAATTTCGATCATCGACGCCCACCACTCGCCAAGCGCCAGATTTTTCGGGTGTGCCTCAGGCTTGATATCGCCCTCCAGCTTTCCGAAAAACACGTAGTCAGGGTTGGCTTCGCCCTGCTCAAGAGCTTTGTGACGATCATCCGCATTGCCGCCGCCGACGATCAGCTTCGGCGTGAATTTTTCCACGGCCTCCGCAAGCGCCTCGCCATTGCCAACAACATGCAGCCCGTCCGCCTTCACCCGGCCTGCAACACGGCTATCGCCGGCGATAAGCGCTGCTGCACCGGCCTTCTGCACGACGGGCACGATCAGTTCGGCACGTTTCTGGAAAGCAGCGTCATCCAGACCATATTGCGGAATGATAACGGATGCGACGTCGCCGCCCCGCAACGCCTCCTCCACCGCGGTCGCCTGCTTTTGCGCATCGTCCATTTGCGGAACGATGAGGACAAGGCGGCAACGATCTTCAACTGGGGTCATCGGTTCGTCCATTTCAGGCAGAAGACGCTTGCTGCGCAATCTGCACTCGTTTTCATATGACAAATCCGATAAACCGGACCGGCGAAAGGATCAACCGTCCATCCATGCTGACCGATTTTCATTTTTATCTCGTCGCCATTCCCGCAGTCGTCCTCGTCGGCCTTTCCAAAGGAGGTCTTGGCGGCGCATTGGCGCTCATGGGCGTGCCTTTGATGGCGCTTGCCGTTTCACCCGTGCAGGCAGCGGCAATCTTCCTGCCGATCCTGATCGTCATGGATCTCGTGGCGCTGTGGGCCTGGCGGCATCATAACCACCGGGAAACGCTGCTCATCATGCTCCCCGGCGCCATCGCCGGCATCGCGCTCGGCTGGGCGACGTCGAGCCTCGTATCCGCCGACGCCATGCGCCTCGTCGTCGCCTCGGTCACGATCCTGTTCGTGCTGCGGTATTTCTATGAGAGCTTCAAAAGCCGCAATGGCCAGGAAATCCCAGCCAAGCCGCAAAGACCTGCGGCTGCCACACTCTGGTCCTCTCTCTCCGGCTATGCCAGTTTCGTGGCCCATGCGGGGGGACCGCCCTTTCAGATTTACGTGCTGCCGCTGAAGCTCGACCCGAAGACCTATACCGGCATGAGCGTGCGCTTCTTCGCCATCATGAACGCAATCAAGCTCATTCCCTATTTTGCGCTCGGCGCGCTTGATGCCACCAACCTCAAGACATCGGCGAGCCTGCTGCCGGTTGCGATGCTGGCGACGCTAGCCGGCGCACGGGTCGTCAAATATCTGAAACCGTCGGTCTTTTACCCGCTGATGTATTCCATGGCGCTGATTGCGGCGCTGAAGCTGTTATGGGACGGGCTTCCATTCTGAACCGCGCAATAAAAAGCCCTGGAAGCCGGTTGGGCTGCCAGAGCTTGAAGGCTCAGACCACCGACCCTTCGTTCATCGAGAATCGGTGGTCCGGCAAAATTAATGCCTTGTTGAGGCCTTGAGCCTCTGGAGTTCATCCTTCAGGCGCAGTTTTCGACGTTTAAGGTCCGCGATCTCTTTATCGTCAGACGACGGGGAAGCAAGAATACTTTCGAGCTCCTCCTCCAGAGCACCGTGTTTCTTTTCGAGCGATGCAATATGAGCCTGAATGGTCATGCGGCACGTCCTTCCTTTTTGAACCTACCTCCAGCTCTCCATCGCTGGAGTTTCAGGTTTACGACGGCAATGTGACACGGATCGCGCCGCTTGTCGAAGGCGAAATGAAGGCAATAAGTGGGCAATTTGGTCGCAAGGGATAACTTCCCGTTACCGCGATTTGATGATAGAGGCTCGTTTACGATCAGAGACACGCCGGAGCCGATCCGGCGGCATAAAATGGGGATGACGAGATGCCCGATCAGGACCAGGCGGACATCAGGCTCACGCTGGCGCGGCTGCGCCAGGAGCATGAGGATTACGACGCGGCGATCAACGCGATGATCCAGACCAGCTGCGATGCGCTGAGAATCCAGCGCATGAAGAAGAAAAAGCTGGCGGTCAAGGACAAGATGACCCAGCTTGAAGACCAGGTCATTCCCGATATCATCGCCTGAGCCGGAGAGATTACGTGACAGCAGAAACGCCCCCCGTCGCCATCATCATGGGCAGCCAGTCCGACTGGGAGACCATGAAGAACGCCGCCGACACGCTGGATGCGCTCGACATAGAATACGAAGCCCGTATCATTTCCGCCCACCGCACGCCCGACCGGCTTTATGACTTCGCCAATGGCGCGAAGGACGAAGGCTTCAAGGTCATCATCGCGGGTGCGGGCGGCGCCGCCCATCTGCCGGGCATGACCGCAGCCATGACCCTGCTGCCTGTCTTTGGTGTTCCGGTCCAGTCCAAGACCATGTCCGGTCAGGACAGCCTCTATTCCATCGTACAGATGCCTGCCGGCATCCCCGTAGGCACACTTGCCATCGGCAAGGCTGGCGCGATCAATGCCGCACTTCTTGCCGCAGCAGTGCTTGCGCTCAGCGATGAAGATCTGGCCGACCGGCTGGATGCCTGGCGCGCGCGCCAATCGGCCGCCGTCGCGGAATATCCCATGGACAGCGCCCAGTGACGACAGACGCCATGGCAAAGACCACCAATCTCACCATCGGCATCATCGGCGGCGGGCAACTTGGCCGCATGCTGGCGATGGCCGCCGCGCGTCTCAACCACCGGACCATCGTGCTGGAGCCGCAGGCGGATTGTCCGGCAGCGCAAGTCTGCAACGATCAGATCGTTGCGGCATATGATGACGCGACAGCGCTTGCGGAACTCGCAAGCCGTTGCGATGTCGTCACTTACGAATTCGAAAATGTCCCGGTTACAGCGGCTGAGAAACTCAGCCTCTCCGTGCCGGTCTACCCGCCTGCAAAAGCGCTCAGCGCCTCGCAGGATCGGTTGACAGAGAAGCGCTTCCTCAACAACTGCGGCATTCCCACCGCCGAATTCCGCGCCGTGGATAGCCAGGAAGAACTGGAAGCAGCCTTGGCCGCCTTCGGTGGAAAGGGCGTGCTGAAGACTCGCCGCATGGGTTACGACGGCAAGGGGCAGCGTCTTTTTCGGGGCGGCGAAGACGCCGCAGGCGCCTTTGCGGCGCTCGGCGGCGTGCCGCTGATCCTGGAAAGCTTCGTAGCCTTCGAGCGGGAAATCTCTTTGATCGCCGCCCGTTTCCAGGACGGCACCGTCACCTGTTACGATCCGGCCGAGAACGTCCATCTGAACGGCATCCTGCACACGTCGACCGTTCCGGCGGCACTGTCAGACGCCGCGAAGGCTCTCGCCGTTCAATCGGCGGAAAAGCTTCTTGCCGCGCTCGATTATGTGGGTGTCATCGGCATTGAGTTGTTTGTGCTGCCTGACGGTTCGCTGGTTGCCAATGAAATGGCGCCGCGCGTCCATAATACCGGCCACTGGACGGAGGCGGCCTGTGTGATCTCCCAGTTCGAGCAGCACATTCGTGCCGTGTCGGGCCTTCACCCCGGCAGCACGGAACGCCATTCCGACTGCATCATGACCAACCTGATCGGCGACGACATCAACGACGTGCCGACATGGCTGTCGAAGAAAGACTGTCTCGTGCATCTCTACGGCAAGACAGAAGCACGGCCAGGCCGCAAGATGGGCCATGTGACGCAGCTTCTGCACACAGGAAAAGCCTAGTCTTTTAAGGCAAAGACACGGGCAAGTGTTGACAGGCAGGGCTCAAACAGGTATCTGCCTGCCAACCGAAAAGAGCGCGCCCCGTTGCGCGCTTTTGATTGTTTGAATAGCACGGCACAAACCGTGCAAAACTGCGGACCAGTAAAATGAAGATCAAGAATTCGCTTAAAGCGCTTAAGGCCCGTCATCGCGATAACCGCCTGGTTCGCCGCAAGGGCCGCGTCTACATCATCAACAAGCAGAACCCGCGCTTCAAGGCTCGTCAGGGCTGATTGACCGCGACTGCGGTTCGCGACGATGTCGTGGATCACTTTGTTGACAGTTCAGAAGTTTGCATTTGATATTGGGCGCAGCCGGGTTAAGCTTTAACCCATGTGCCCAAATCGTTTTTGCACCGCTGTTATTCTTGCTCAGGGCTTTCTGCTCTCAAGCCTTGCCTTTGCGGCAACGGCTGCTGTTGCCCATGCGGCAGACGGAAAACCAGCCACTACTGCCGAATCGGCGCCATCTCCGGCAAAGACCATCGACACGCTTTTCGCGTCGCTGAAAAAAGAACGAAATGCGGTCAAGGCGCGCAGCATCGCCAACCAGATCGCCGCCGAATGGAATGATTCTGGCAGCGCGACGATCAATCTCCTGATGCAATGGGCAGGTGAAGCTGCCGACGAAAAGCGCAACGCCGCCGCTTACGATTTTCTCGACCAGGTTGTTTTGCTTGATCCCGACTATGTGCAGGCGCCCTATCGCCGCGCCATGGTTCACTTCGCCGATGGCGACACCCGCAAGGCGATGGCGGACATCAACCTGACGCTGGAAAAAGAGCCTCGCTATTTCCCTGCGCTCGCAAGCCTCGCCAATATTCTCGAAGCGTCAGGGCGAGACGAACTGGCGCTGAAAGCATGGGAACGGTATCTGGCGCTTTATCCCGCGGACAAGGAGGCCCGCAAGGAAGCTGTCGATCTCTCCGAAAAACTGGCGGGCACCCGCGGGTGAATTCGATTGAGGCCGAAACAAAAATCGCCGCAAAAGCGGCGATTTTTCGTTGACGTCGTTTCAGCCGATCATTCCATGCCAAGCGCGGCCATATAGGTCTGAAGAATCGTTTCTTCCTCAATCCGCTCGTTGGCGTCCTTCTTGCGCAGGCGGATGATGGTGCGGATTGCCTTAATATCGTATCCACGACCCTTCGCTTCACCCATCACATCCTTGATATCACCCTGAATGGCGGCTTTCTCTTCTTCGAGGCGCTCGACACGCTCGATGAACTGACGCAGTTCTGCGGCGGCGACTGTTTCGGTGGTGCTGGTTTCGTCCATCGTATATTCCTTTATTGGCGGCCCGCATGCGAGCGCTGTGTTCATTTCAACCAGACGAGGCCCTCGCCGGTCGCTGCCAGCCGGCAGCATAATTCAGGCCTGTGAACTGCCCATTGTAAGGCGTTCCGTCAAGTCGTTTCCGTTAGCGAAGGCTTATTCCTTGGGCCGGTTCTGCTCGAAAGCGACTTTCTGGTCGCCGCTCGCTTCGCCCTGGTATTTTTCTTTCCAATCCTCGTAAGGCATGCCGTAGACGATTTCGCGGGATTGATCCTTGCTGAGCGGAACGCCAGCCTCCTCGGCGGCTTCACGGTACCAGTTGGAAAGACAGTTGCGGCAGAAGCCTGCGAGGTTCATCAGGTCGATGTTCTGCACGTCGTGGCGTTCACGGAGATGCTTGACGAGGCGTCGGAAGGCGGCCGCCTCGAACTCAATCTGCCCGTTTTCGTTTTCGGTCGTCATGGCGAACTCCTCGTTCAATAGGGGCCGGTTCGAGAGGCAAACTGCTGATACTCGTGCAAGACGGGATCGTCGTTCATTGCGGCGAAAATGGGAGCGAGCCGGTCAGACCACTCGGCAATCCCCTGCTCGTCCGCGATCAAGTCCTGACGCACCTCAAGAAGCGCATGCGGTATGCCCTTCATCATGCAATGGCGGTACATGGTGTCGCCCTTGAGCGCGCCGTCATAGGGTTCATTGTCGCCCACGAGGATGTCGCCAGTCGCGCGCAGATGTGCCAGAAGCGGATCGACCGCACGGTGATCGATATCCCACAGAACGGCTGCATGCCACGGCCGCGGCGTTTCTTTCCAGAACGGTGTGTAGGAGTGCAGCGACAGCACAAGCGGCGCTTCTTCAGACGCTTTCGCCACACCGGTCAACACACGATCCACGGCATCGTGATAGGGGCGATGAAAAACCTCGATCCGTCTCTGCCACTCCTCGTCGGAAATCGGATGGTTACCGGGAATGATCGCGCCATCGGAAATTTTCATAATGAGGGTTGGGTCGTCCTCGCCGCGATTCGGATCGATCAGCAGTCGAGAGAACCGTCCGAGCACGGCCGGAACCCCGAGCCGCGTCGCAAGGGAGCGGGTCAACCCCTCGATGCCGATATCAAATGCGATATGGCGATGAAAAGCGGTTTGCGGAAGGCCAAGATTGCCGTAGTGTGCCGGCAGGAGGTTCATGGCATGGTCCGCCAGAAGAACCATGCCTTTGTCATAATCGCCTTCTATGATTTCATAGGGTATGAAGTCGTTCATCGATGATTTTCTGGGGCAGGATTGAGGAGAGAAACTTGATGGCATGGCTTGAGGCCGGGCGCAAGTTCGGGCGGCATAACAGCCATCTACCTTACCGCACTCACGATCCCACGAACAATATAATCGATTAAACTCGCGTTGACTTTCTTGGGCGGCCACGCCAAGAAGTGTGTTCATTATAACATGGAATCCGGATGGAAGCCGTGACTCAGTCATCTCTCGCTCTTCCTCGCCACATCAGGCATATCACCCGTCTTATCTGCGCAGCGGCATTGTTTCTGACCCCGCTCATGATAGCAGCGCCCGCCCATGCGGATTTCCGCGTGTGCAACAGCACGCAGAACCTTGTGGGCGTCGCCATCGGCTATCGTGCAAAGGACGGCTGGGTCAGCGAAGGCTGGTGGCAGGTCCCCTCCTCGACATGCGCTACGCTGATCGAGGGTGAGCTGCAGTCACGTTATTATTATCTCTATGCCGAAGATGCCGCCCATGGCGGCCGCTGGACCGGTGACGTCAACATGTGCGTTGCGGAAAACGAGTTCAAGATCACCGGCGTGGACGATTGTTATGCCCGCAGCTTCCAGAGAATGGGTTTCAAGGAATATGACACGGGCAGACAGGGAAGCTGGATGGTCCAGCTTTCCGATACGCCAGGCACACAGGGAAATCAAAACTGATGAAGCGCAACCGGAAAGTCAAAATTCTTGCAACGCTCGGCCCGGCCTCTTCCGAAGAGGCAATGATCGAGAAGCTGCATCTTGCTGGCGCCGATCTTTTCCGGATCAACATGAGCCATGCGAGCCACGACGTGATGCGGACGCTGATCCAGCGCATCCGTTCCGTCGAAAGCCGCAATGGCCGCCCCATTGGCATTCTGGCCGACCTGCAAGGTCCCAAGCTGCGCGTCGGAAAATTTGCGGAAGGCAAGGTAGAGCTCGTTCCCGGCCAGACCTTTACGCTGGATAACAATGAAGCACCCGGCGACAACACGCGCGTTTTCCTGCCGCACCCTGAAATTCTCGAAGCCGTCAAGCCGGGCCATCGCCTGTTGATCGATGACGGCAAGCTGCATCTGCGCGCCGAAAAGAGCGACGGCAAGAGCATCGTGACGACAGTGGTTGCCGGCACGCGTATTTCGGATCGCAAGGGTATCAGCCTGCCTGACACCCTGCTGGGCGTTGGCGTTCTCACCGACAAGGATCGTGTTGACCTCGATGCCGTTCTTGAAACGGGCGAAGTCGACTGGGTTGCGCTTTCCTTTGTCCAGCGTCCGGAAGACCTGGCTGAAGTTCGCAAGATCGCTCGCGGTCGCGTTGGTCTGATGTCCAAGATCGAAAAACCCCAGGCTATCGAGCGCATCGAGGAAATCATCGAGCTTTCCGACGCATTGATGGTCGCCCGCGGCGATCTTGGTGTTGAAATGCCGCTGGAAGCCGTTCCGGGCATTCAGAAGCAGTTGACCCGCGCCTGCCGTCGCGCTGGCAAGCCGGTCGTCGTTGCCACGCAGATGCTGGAATCCATGATCACGGCACCGGTGCCCACCCGCGCTGAAGTGTCCGACGTCGCCACCGCCGTCTTCGAAGGTGCGGATGCGATCATGCTCTCTGCCGAGTCCGCATCGGGCGACTATCCGGTCGAGGCGGTGTCCACCATGGCCTCGATTGCGAGCACCGTCGAACAGGACCCGCATTATTCCAACATCATCTACGCGCAGCGCGCCCAGCCGGAGCCGACAGGCGCCGACGCCATCTCGCTTGCCGCGCGCCAGATCGCCGAGACGCTGAAACTTGCCGCGATCGTCACCTACACCTCGTCAGGCACGACGGGCCTGCGCGCTTCGCGTGAACGGCCGCAAGTTCCGATCATCGCGCTGTCGCCGATCATCCAGACTGCCCGCCGCCTGTCTGTCGTCTGGGGCCTGCATTGCGTCGTGACCGGCGATGCCAGCGATCTCGACGACATGGTCAACCGCGCTTGTCGCATCGTTGTTTCCGAGGGTTTCGGCAAGCCGGGCGATCGCATCATCATTTCGGCCGGCGTGCCGCTGGGCACCCCCGGTGCGACCAACATGGTGCGTATCGCCTACATCGGCTCAGACGGCCAGAGCGGCGTCTGACAGACTATCGTCACGCAACAAAAAACCCGCCGTCGCCGGCGGGTTTTTTGTTGGCCATTCGGCCATAGATAAACGTGCTCAGTGCATCTTAACAGGTGTGCTGAAGCGGCTGGACTCGATTGCAACGGCACCGGGCTTGAAGCTCGCCGACGTCGCTGATGCCGACCGGTCGTTGCTCAGCATGCGGTTGGCGACGACACGTGGAGCCTTGACCGAGCGACCGGTCGTGCCCTTGTTCTGGTTAAGGGCCCAGTCCGAGATCAAATCCTGCGTCAGGCGTCCGCCACCAACCATCGCCTGCTGGGACACGGCGGCATCCTGCTTGCTGGGACGCGAACCCTTGGTGGGCAGACCGGCGCTGAGACCGCCATTGAGGGACGGCTTCAGATCAAACGCATCACCAAAACCAGCCTGCGGTTCAGCCTTGGCCGTTTCTGCAGGAGCAACGGTGACCTTGTGATTAACGGCAGCAGGGAAGGGCGCGGCCGTCGGCGCAGCTGCTGACTGGACCTGCGACCGGGCAGCCTGTCCGCTCTGCTCAAGAGCGGCAACGACCGTCGGCGACAGCGTATCCTCGTTTGCTTCCGCAAGATCGTCCTCGCCTTCAGCGTCAGCGTTGGCTGCCGCCAGCAGGGCTTCTGCAACGGCCGGACGGTTTGCCGGGACAGGAACCGACGCAAGTTCGCCGGATGCCGCCGGTGTCGCACCGTCGGCAGAAGCGGTCAAGACAGAGCCCTCCGCATCACCCTTCATGGCGCGTGGGCCGAGAAGCGTGGGTACTGGCACGGAAACCTGAGCCAGGTCAGCAAATTGCTGGCGCTCGGCCGGCGCAGATGTCGGCGTCGGTGTGGTCGCCGCCTGCAGGGCATCCTGCGCGGCATTGCGGGCCGGTGAATAAAGCGCGGTCGCAAGCCCGGTATTGCCGGGCGGCGGGTTACCGAATGCCGGACGAGCGGTCGGCAGCGGTGCCTCGCTCACGCCAGGAAGCGGCTGGGCAGAAGCAACGGCGATCGTGGGTTCAGGCTCTGGAGCCGCCTGCGGCGGCGCGGCCGGGCGAGCAACCGCCGGACGTTCGGCGGGCTCGGGTGCTGCGATGCTATCGGGATCTTCATCCTCGTCACCGCCACCAAAGAGAGCCTGCAGAAGGGTCTTGCGTTTACCGCCTCCGGAAGATGCCGGGCCGGCGCCTGCACTGGAAGCGACCTGAATGGAAGACGAACTGACGCGCTTCTTATAATCCGCCATCGCCTGCTCATAACCGGGAAGCGGCTTTCCATCGGACGGAAGATGCAGCGTGTTGCCGTTCGGGAAAATGCGAACGAGTTCCTGACGGCTCATGCGTGGCCAGGCGCGAACGCCGCCGACATCCATGTGCACGAAAGGCGACCCCGAGGTCGGATAGAAGCCGACGCCGCCGATCTGCATCTGCATGCCAATCTCGCGAAGGCGGGAAAGCTTGACGCCAGGGATATAAAAGTCCATGGCCTTGCCGAGCATGTGCTGGCTTTTTTCCGCAACACCCTTGGTGCGCGTGCGCAGCAGACCATTCGTCTCCGGCGAGCGGAAAGCCGATACGACGTTGATGTAATCGGTAGCGCCGCTGCGGCGATAGACTTCCCAGACGAGATCGAAGAGACGCGGGTCCATCCGCGTCGGCTGATTTCGCCGCCAGTCACGCAGGAACCGGTTCAGCTCCTGCAGACCCTTCTGGTCGTACTTGCCATTGCGCTTGAAGGTGATGACCGCCTTCTCACGTGTATGGATGTAATACAGTTTGAGGCTGCGCGTTTCGGCGGCGGCTTCCGTCGCCGAAACTCCTACAAATGGCATTGCGGCAAGCATCAGGCAGGCAAAGGTGACAGCGCGCGCCGACAGCTTCGTGCATATATCCTTGATCAAGCCGCGCGCGATCTTTGTCGACGGCGCGTTATTCCGATGCAGATATGGCAATTCGATCCCCGCCTGGAAGACAATTTCTGTCACATTGCCTCAAATGAACGTCAAATACGGTGACACGATGGCAAAATTGCCACACACATGCAACCTTCCTCTATATAGTGAATCAGCCACTAACAAGAGGTTTATAGACGGTAAGCGGATATCCTTGCTCAGAAGTTAACGAATTTCACGATCTGCGATGGAATAAGTCGCTCAGCCCTTCATGCGGCGTCGCGAAGCGGATCATCAGGATCGATGCCATAATCCTTCAGTTTGCGGTACAGTGTCGAGCGGCCGATGCCGAGCTTTCTTGCAACCTGGCTCATCTGCCCGCGATAAAAGCGTAGAGCAAAACGGATGAGTTCTTCTTCGATCTCAGCCAGTTTGCGGATATTGCCCGAATCGTCAGTGCTCGAGATCAGGTTCCCACCCCGATAGATGGTGGTGGAAATATCCGAGGCGTCCTCGATCACCGCGTGGTTCTCGGCGGCCGGCGTCGGAGGCGGCGAATAGGCCGCCAGCTTCAGAGACGCACCGGAAGGCGACGGCGCGAGGCCATCAGCATCATTCCCGGTCGCAAATTCCGGCAGTTGCAGCGCGATCTGCGGGAAATCTGAGTCCGCCAGATCCCCACCCTGCGACAGCACGACGGCGCGAAAAACGGCGTTCTCCAGCTGGCGGATATTACCCGGCCAGTCATAGGCCGTGAGCAGGGCTAGCGCGCTCGCATCAAGTCCAACCGGATTGGGCAACTTCTGTTCCGCCGAAAAGCGCTCGGCGAAGACCCGTGCAAGATGCGGAATGTCTTCCTTGCGACGACGCAGTGCCGGAATGGTGATCGGGAAAACGTTGAGGCGGTAATAGAGGTCCTCACGGAAACGACCTTCCTTCACCTCTTCGATAAGGTTCTTGTTGGTGGCGGAAATCAGCCGCACATTCACCTTCTGAACCCGCGCGGAACCGACGGTTTCGATTTCGCCCTGCTGGACGGCGCGGAGCAGCTTTACCTGCACATCAAGCGGGAGATCACCGATCTCATCAAGGAACAGCGTGCCGCCATCCGCCTCCATGAACTTGCCGATGTGTTTTTCCGTCGCGCCCGTAAAGGCACCCTTTTCATGACCGAAGAGAATGCTTTCCACCAGATTATGGGGAATGGCACCACAATTGACGGTGATGAATGGCTTGTTTGCCCTATCGCCAGCCGACTGGATGGCCCGCGCGACCATTTCCTTGCCGACGCCGGATTCGCCCTCCAGCACCACGGGGATGCTGGACTGGGCGGCACGCTGCGCCAGGTCGATGACCCTCAGCATGGCCGGGCTTGCGGAAACGATATCGGTAAAATTCACAGCATTGCTCCGTCCGCGCCTACCCGTGCGAGCCTTTGCCTCTCTCCTGTCAAGCTTGAGCGCATTGGAGATGGCAGCGCCGATCCTTTCCGGCGAAACCGGTTTAACGACAAAATCGAAGGCGCCTGCGCGCATGGCCTGCACAACGGTATCGATGCCGCCCTGCCCCGTCTGGACGATCACGGGAACATCCGTTCCGAGTTCGCCGACAGCTTTCAGAAAGGCAAGCCCGTCCATTTCAGGCATCATGAGGTCGAGGACGATGACGTTGATCTCGCCGCTATATTGCTTGAGCAGTTCGAGCCCCGCCTTGCCGTTTTCGGCGAGCAAGGCGAGGTGCCCATAACGTTCCACCGCATTTTTGAGCAGGCGGCGCTGGACGGGATCATCGTCTATCACGAGAACATGCGCGGTCATTTTTAGCTCCGGTTTCCGGTTTATGGACCTGCTTCATGCGGTCCCTTATGCCGCACTCTGGCACGGGAGACTTGAACATCCAGTTTTGAGAATTGCTTGCATTTTATCCATTGCCGCGTGAAACAAGGTCCCCATATGCTTCGCACGCATAATCAGAAGGACACGTTCCATGACCCTCAACCGCCCCGCTTCGCACCCCGTCTTCTCGCTTGCCGAAACGTCCGGCGCTGCACTCGGCGACCTTCCAGGCTGGAAACTCTCGGATCTCTATCCGTCGGGAGATTCGCCGGAATATAAGGGCGATCTTGAGAAAGCGGCGTCGATGGCGGCGGCTTTCGAGAAGAAATGGAAGGGCAAGCTTGAAGCGGCCGCAAAGTCCTCCGGTGGAGATGGTATTGGCGCGGCGCTGAAGGAATATGAAGCACTCGACGATCTTATCGGCCGTATCGGTTCTTTTGCGGGCCTCACCTATTTTTCCGATACATCCAACCCGGCGAACGGCAAGCTCTACGGCGATGCCCAGGCGAAGCTGACGGATATCTCGGCCCATCTCCTGTTTTTTACCCTCGAGCTCAACCGAATCGATGATGCAGTCATGGATGCGTGCATGAAGAACGATCCTGACGCTGGACATTATCGTCCGTGGCTGGTCGATCTTCGCAAGGACAAGCCGCACCAGCTGGACGACCAGTTGGAACAGCTTTTCCTTGAAAAATCGATGACCAGTGCGGCAGCCTTCAATCGGCTGTTCGATGAGACCATGGCCGATCTGCGTTTTGACATTGACGGCGCGAGCCTTCCACTCGAAGTCACGCTCAACATGCTGCAGGAGCCTGAGCCGGAGACCCGAAAGAAAGCGGCGGAAGCGCTGAGCGCCACCTTCAAAAACAATCTGCGGGTCTTCACCCTCATCACCAATACGCTTGCCAAGGACAAGGACATTTCCGATCGCTGGCGCAAGTTCGAGGATATCGCCGACAGCCGCCATCTTGCCAACCGCGTCGAACGCGAGGTGGTCGATGCATTGGCCGCCGCCGTAAAGAACGCCTATCCGCGCCTTTCGCATCGTTATTACGCCATGAAGGCGAAATGGCTCGGCATGGAGCAGATGAATTATTGGGACCGTAACGCGCCGCTTCCTGATACGTCCAACACGATCATTCCCTGGGATGAGGCGAAGGACACCGTACTTTCCGCCTATGGCGCTTTCGCCACTGAGATGGCCGATATTGCGCGCAGATTCTTCGATGAACAGTGGATCGACGCCCCCGCCCGCCCCGGCAAGGCGCCGGGCGCTTTCGCCCATCCGACCGTACCTTCCGCTCATCCTTACGTGCTGGTCAATTACCTCGGCAAACCGCGTGACGTGATGACGCTCGCCCACGAGCTGGGCCACGGCGTGCACCAGGTCTTGGCCGGCGAACAGGGCGCGCTGATGTGCGCCACCCCGCTGACGCTGGCTGAAACCGCGTCGGTCTTTGGGGAAATGCTGACCTTCCGCAAGCTACTCGACGATACGAAAGATGTCCGCGAACGCAAGGCCATGCTCGCGCGCAAGGTCGAGGACATGATCAACACGGTCGTGCGGCAGATTGCTTTCTACGAATTCGAAAGGAAACTGCACACCGCCCGAAAAGAGGGCGAGCTGACCTCGGAGCAGATCGGCGAATTGTGGCTCTCCGTTCAGGCGGAAAGCCTGGGCCCGGCGATCCGCATTTCAGAGGGTTATGAGACATGGTGGACCTATATCCCCCATTTCATCCACTCGCCTTTCTATGTTTATGCCTATGCCTTCGGCGATTGCCTGGTCAACTCGCTCTACGCGGTTTACCAAAACGCCGAGACCGGCTTCCAGGAGAAGTATTTCGAGCTTCTGAAGGCCGGCGGCACCAAGCATCATTCGGAGCTTCTGAAACCCTTCGGCCTCGATGCAACCGATCCGTCCTTCTGGGACAAAGGACTTTCCATGATCGAAGGACTGATTGACGAACTGGAAGGGCTGGATAAGGAACAGGCTTAATCTCTTCCGCCGGCAAAGCTATCCTACTTCGGACAAGCTTTGTCGGTTCATACTGCCGGCAGAGATTCCAGTGAACAACCCAGGCGACGAGCAAAGGCCATGAAACGCAAACCCGCCGATCTGACCCTGAGGGAAACGCTGCGCTGGGAACCGCAGACCGGCTTTCAGCGCATTGACCAGCATATGCGCCGACTATTGCGTTCCGCCGATGCGCTTGGTTTCCGTGCACCTGTCAATGCCGTCCAGCTAATGGAAAAGAAGGTGGGCGGCGAGAAGCCTCTCTGCGTGAAACTGGTCATGAACTACAAGGGCGAACTCGACATCGAGACCGCCGACTTCGAACCCTTGCAGCCGGCCACAGTGTGGCGGGTACGCATTGCGCGACAGACCAGGCTCGACTCTTCCGACACCTTCTATCGCCACAAATCGTCCCGGCGGGAGCCTTATGACGCAGCCCGCGCCGAATTCCCGGCTGACGAGGCGGATGAGGTGTTGTTGCTCAACGAGCGCGGCGAATTGTGCGAGGGATCATCAACGAGCATCTTTGTGGAAATGCCTGAGGGACCGATGCTGACGCCACCGCTGGATAGCGGCATTCTGCCGGGTGTGCTGCGCGCGGAACTCATCCGTGAACGCAAAGCACGCGGGCAGACCCTCAAACCCGACGAGATGACCGGCCGGAAGCTCTTCGTTGGCAATTCGTTGTATGGACTGATTGCAGCGGAGCTGATTTAGACGGTGACCGCCAGAAGCCGGTCACGGCCTTTTTCCTTCGCCGCGTAAAGGGCCTGATCGGCGCGCATGAAAATATCGTCCGCGCTTTCCCCGATGCGGTAGGCCGTCAGGCCGGCCGAGCAGCTGTAGGAAAAATCCGGGAATTCGGAGAGAGGTCTGGAAAGGCGGACTCTCTGCAGCAGTCGCTCCACAGTCTCCCGGCCTTCGGCGACCGAACTGCGTGGCAGGATGAGCATGAACTCCTCACCGCCGATCCTGCCGAAACAATCCACGCGGCGGATGACGGAATGAGCGACAGCAACAAAATCCCGCAACACCGCATCACCGCATTTATGACCGAAGCGGTCGTTGATCTGCTTGAAAAAATCGATGTCGAACGTGCAGAGGCAGAACGGCGCTTCAAGCCCTTTGGCGACCTGATCTACCTGCACGGCAAGCTTTGTAAAGACGAACCGGCGGTTTGCCGTTCCCGTCAACTCGTCGGTCTGTGAGGCACGCACGGCCAGATCCCTGTCCTGCCGCAGCGCGCGATAACCCTGACGCAATTCGGTGACGTCGCTCGCGACGCATAGCATCCACCCATCCTGCTGCACCGTCTCGGTCATCCAGAACCAGCGACCGTCGTAAAGATCCATTTCGAAGGCTCGATATGGCAGCTTGCCGCGACGGGACTGCGCCGAAAGCAGCCATCCCTCGAAATCATTGTTGCGGATCACGACGCCGGTGCGCAGCCGGTGGTTCAGCCGCATGATGTCTGCCCAGCTGGGGAAATCGTCAGCGGCCAGATGAAAGCTTTCCCGAAATGACGGATTGGCATGGCGCAAGTGGTCGCCGGAGTCATAAAGAGCGATCAGAACGGGCGTTTCATTCTGAAGCGCCGTGGCGCGCCCTAACAGATCATTCAACAGGTAGCTCTCCTGCGATGGCAAAAACTTCTTTTCACCATCTGACCAAAGCCCCTCCAAACCTGTGGACCAAAGGACGAAAAGAAGAGTTCCACTATAGACGAACTTTCTTAAATTCGTAGTGGGAGAAATGGTGAAAAGATCGCGAGGATGGATCGTGCCGCGACCATCGTCATATGTCCGTCATCCAGCTGCCCTTTATTGTGGCACGCTTTTATGATCTAGCTTACTTATTGGCTAAAAAAGGAAAATTGACGAATGACGGATGCAGGCTACCCGATTTACGGCAATATTGACGGACCCATCATCATGATCGGCTTCGGCTCCATCGGGCGCGGTACTCTTCCGTTGATCGAACGTCATTTCAATTTCGACAGGGCCCGGCTCGTCGTTATCGATCCGCGGGAGGACATCGCCCCCTTTCTGGCCGAGAGAAACATTCGCCACATCAAGACCCACCTCACCAAGCAGAATTACAAGGACGTTCTCAAGCCGCTTTTGAAAGGCGTGCAGGGACAGGGCTTCTGCGTTAATCTTTCGGTCGATGCCGCGTCTGTCGATCTGATGCGGATATGTCGTAAGCACGGCATGCTCTATATCGACACCGTGGTGGAGCCATGGCCCGGTTTTTACTTCAATGGAGATGCCGACAACGCCTCCAGAACGAATTACTCCCTTCGGGAAACCATGCTGAAGGAAAAGGCGCGCAAACCTGGTGGTACGACGGCCGTTTCCACCTGCGGCGCCAACCCGGGCATGGTGTCATGGTTTGTAAAACAGGCCCTCGTCAATCTCGCGAGCGATGCCGGCCTCGATATCGATGAACCACAGCCTGATGACCGACAAGGCTGGGCGACGCTGATGAAACAGCTTGGCGTCAAAGGTGTGCATGTGGCCGAGCGCGATACCCAGCGGGCGAAAGAACCGAAGCCATTCGGGGCGTTCTGGAACACATGGTCCGTCGAAGGCTTCATCGCAGAAGGTTTCCAGCCAGCCGAACTTGGTTGGGGCACCCATGAAAACTGGATGCCGAAGAACGCCAACAAGCAGAAGAAGGGAAACAAGGCGGCGATCTATCTTGATCAGCCCGGCGCCAATACGCGGGTGCGCACCTGGTGCCCGGGCCTCGGACCGCAATACGGTTTTCTCGTCACGCACAACGAGGCGATCTCGATCTCCGACTACTTCACCGTCCGCAACGATGAAGGCGACGTCACCTACCGACCGACCTGCCACTATGCCTACCATCCCTGCAACGACGCCATCCTGTCCCTGCACGAGCTGTTCGGCAATGGCGGCAACCCGCAGCCGATCCAGCACGTACTTGCCGAGGATGAGCTTGTCGACGGTGCCGACGAATTGGGCGTCCTGCTCTATGGTCATGACAAGAACGCCTATTGGTACGGCTCGCGCCTCACGCTTCAGGAGGCGCGTTCGCTTGCCCCGAACCAGAATGCAACCGGATTGCAGGTGAGTTCCGCCGTGTTGGCCGGCATGGTCTGGGCAATTGAAAATCCGGAAGCCGGTATCGTTGAAGCCGACGAAATGGATTACCGCCGCTGCCTTGAGGTGCAACGTCCCTATCTCGGACCCGTTGAGGGGCATTACACCGACTGGACGCCGATCGACGGACGTCCGGGACTATTTCCTGACAATATCGATACGTCCGATCCCTGGCAGTTCCGCAATATCTTCGTCCGCTGACGCGCAAGAGTCTCATATTTGCCACGCTGGGGCTTTCGTGAATGCCATCGGGAACCGGTGGAAGCAAACAACGTTGCCTTGAAATGAAAAACGCTTCACGGCATGGTCGAAGCATAGAAAGTTTCATCGAATCGCAGGAGAACAGGCTCATGAACTTCAAGACAAGCGCTGCTTTGCTTTCAGCCGCCATCGCGGTGTCTTCATGCGTCGCGCCAGGTCCCTCCTCCCAGCAGACATCGATGGCGCCTTCGCTTTCCCGCGGCCCAGCCGTGGACGGTCGCTGGATCGACCGAAACGGCATCGTATCGACGTTCCAGAACGGCGCCTTCTCCACCCGATCTACTGACACCAATACGCTTCTCGCCTCCGGCACTTACGTGACGATTTCGCCGACGCTTTACGAAATCAACATGACATCGCTGGTGCGCAACACGCAGTCGCGTGTCAACTGCGCCCTCGTATCGCCGTCGCAATTGAACTGCACGACTGACAGCAACAGCCAGTTCTCGCTCACCCGCCAGGGCTGATTACCTAGCCGATTCAATGCGATGTCTTTCCCAAGCGCACGCCTTCGGGCGTGCGTTTTTGTTTGTTTTACACCTGTCATAATTTCGCTTGCGGCGACTGCCGCTAAATGAAAACATCCTGCTTTCGAATGACTGACATGTTTTCGGATTAAAGAATACGTCCGGTCGGAGGGTGATCAGCCGGCCTGGACTTCCGCTTTGAACAGGAGAGAGGGACGATGAAGAAAATTTTCGGAATGGGCATGCTGAGCGTTTCGGTGATCACGCTTTCAGCGGGAGCCGCGCTGGCGGATTACGAGCTCAACATTCTTCACATCAACGATTTTCACTCCCGTATCGAATCGATTAACAAATTCGACTCGACCTGCTCGGCGGAAGAAGAGGGCAAGAACGAGTGCTTCGGCGGCGCCGCGCGCCTGCTGACCGCAATCAACCAGACGCGCGATGCGCTGAAGGGTGAAGGCAAGAATGTTCTGCTTCTGAATGCCGGCGACAATTTCCAGGGATCGCTTTTCTACACCACCTACAAAGGCACCGTTGAAGCGGAAATGCTGAACGCCATGAAGTTCGACGCCATGACCGTCGGCAATCATGAGTTCGACGACAGTGAAGACGGCCTTGCCGGCTTCCTCGACAAGGTCCAGTTCCCGGTCGTGACCGCCAACGTTGTTGCCACCGCCGCCTCGAAAATTGGCGACCGCGTCAAGCCCTCCCTCGTGCTTGACGTCGGCGGACAGAAGATCGGTATCGTCGGTGCCGTCGCCAACGACACCGCGGAACTGGCAACGCCCGGTCCCAACATCACGATCGCTGAGGATGTCGCGAAAATCAGCGAGGAGGTTCAGAAGCTGAAGCAGGAGGGCGTCAACAAGATCATCGCGCTCACCCATGTCGGTTACCCGCGCGATCTCGAATTCATCGCCAAAATTCCCGATGTCGACGTCGTCGTAGGCGGCCATTCGCACACGCTTCTGTCGAACACCGATCAAAAGGCCGAAGGCCCCTATCCGACGCTCGTCGACAACCCGGGTGGCTACAAGGTTCCCGTTGTGCAGGCAGGGCAGTACAGCAAGTATCTCGGCGACCTCAAAGTCGTCTTCGATGACAACGGCGTCGTGAAGGAGAGCAAGGGCGACCCGATCCTCGTCGATTCTTCTTTCAAGCCTGATGAAGCCACGCTGAAGCGCATCGATGAGCTGAAGGCGCCGATCGAGGCTCTGAAAGCCAAGGTCGTTGGCACCTCCGAAGGCCCGATCGAAGGGGACCGCAAGATTTGCCGTGTGAAGGAATGCTCCATGGGCAATCTGGTCGCGGATGCGACACTTGCCCGCGTCAAGGATCAGGGCGTCACCATTGCTTTTGCCAATAGTGGCGGCCTGCGCTCCTCCATCGATGGCGGCGATGTCTCTATGGGTGAAGTGCTGACGGTTCTGCCGTTCCAGAACACCGTCGCAACCTTCCAGCTGAAGGGCGAAGATATTCGCGCCGCCCTTGAAAATGGCGTCAGCCAGATCGACGACGGTGCGGGCCGCTTCATGCAGGTCTCAGGCATGAAATATTCCTTTGACCGTTCCAAGCCGGCCGGCAGTCGTATCGTTTCGGTTGACGTCAAGGAGGGTGACGCTTTCGTGCCTCTCGATCCCGCCAAGACCTACATTGTCGCAGCCAATAACTACGTCCGTACCGGCGGCGATGGCTTCAAGGTCTTTGCGACCAACGCCATCAACGCCTATGACTTCGGCCCTAACCTCGAAGAGGCGGTTGCAGCCTATATTACCGCCAACAGCCCCTATAAGCCCTATACGGACGGTCGCATCAGCGAAGTGACGCCTGCCGGTTACGTCGCTCCGGCAAAGCCTGCGGCACCGGCGCCTGCGACAACTGCACCCGCCACTACTGCTGCTCCGGCACCTGCTGCCCCCACCGCGACTGCGCCAGCAACAACCGCGCCAGTAGCCCCGACACCTGCTGCAGCCGCTGCCGCGGCCAGCAAATACGTCGTTGAAAAGGGCGATTCCCTCTGGAAGATTGCAGCGGAAAAATACGGTGATGGCGCTCTATGGGGCAAAATTGCCAAGGCAAATACGCTGAAACATCCGAACCATATCGAGATCGGCGAAGAGCTGGAATTGCCCGCTCAATAAGCCGCACGCTGACAGCAGGGCAATTTGCCGCATTTAGAAGCCGGCCCTTGGAGATCGGGGCCGGTTTTCTATTTTCCTATAAAAAGCAGAGGCTTAAGGATAAATTGTTGACGGCTGGCAGCCTGCGGCTGCGCTATTGCCGGAAATAGCATCTCACAGTGGTTTAATCCTGAAAATTTTCGTCTAGAACACATGAACAAAACTACTGTCGGAGCGTATAGCTCGGACAATTTCGGCCAAACCGTGTCACGGTCTGGTTCAGGCACAAACACACGATGGAGCGTTAGCCTTATCCTTGGGCGAAATAACTCCTGACATCAGCAGTTCGAGTTTCAGGGTATCATTCATGGCGACAGAACTATCCCCTCTCCCCGCAAACCATCCTCGCGTAACCTTCGGCAAGGTGGGCGTGTTGCTCGTCAATCTCGGCACCCCCGACGGTACGGACTATTGGCCGATGCGCCGTTATCTGGCGGAATTCTTGAGCGACAAACGCGTGATAGAATGGTCCCGTCTTTATTGGTATCCGATCCTTTACGGCATCGTGCTCAACAAGCGCCCGCAGAAGGTCGGCAAGGCCTACCAGGAAATCTGGAACCAGGAGCGCAACGAAAGCTATCTGCGCACCTATACCCGCAGCCAGGGCGAACTGATGGCCGAGGCGCTTAAGGATTTGCCCAATGTCGTGGTCGACTGGGCGATGCGATACGGGCAGCCCTCGATTGCCTCCAAGATCGACGCGCTGAAAGAAAAGGGCTGCGAAAAGATCCTGCTTTTCCCACTCTATCCGCAATATGCGGCCTCAACCACGGCAACGGTGAACGACAAGGCTTTTGAGCATCTGATGAAGCTGCGCTGGCAGCCAGCCATCCGCACCGTGCCGCCGTACCATGACGATCCCGCCTATATCGAAGCGCTTGCGGCCTCCGTCAACAACCATCTGGCAACGCTGGACTGGGAGCCGGAGATGCTGATCACCTCCTTCCATGGCATTCCGCAATCCTATTTCAAAAAGGGCGATCCCTATTATTGTCACTGCCAGAAAACCGCCCGTCTGCTGCGCCAGGCGTTGGGTCGAACCGACAAGAACTTTATGATTACCTTCCAGTCCCGCTTCGGGCCGGAAGAATGGCTGCAGCCCTACACCGACAAGACGATGGAGAAGCTGGCCTCGGAGGGCATCAAGCGCATCGCCGTCATGAATCCCGGCTTCGTATCAGATTGTCTTGAGACGCTGGAGGAGATTGCCGGTGAAGCCGGGGAGATTTTCCTGCATCATGGCGGTGAGAAATTTACCCATATACCATGTCTGAACGACAGCGCCGAGGGCATGAATGTTCTCGAAGAGGTTGTAAGACGGGAGTTGCAAGGCTGGGTGTAATCTTGCCATAAGGCTGTTGGGATAAAACCCGGACGTTTTGATCGGAGGAGGAAAGTGATGATTGCATTGGGCGGTTTCGACATCGTCGTCATAGCGGCGGTTGTTCTGGTTATTCTGGTGCTGTTTGCCGGCATCAAGACCGTGCCGCAGGGGCATCGTTACACCGTTGAACGCTTCGGTCGCTACACGCGCACGCTTGAGCCCGGCCTCAATCTCATCGTACCGTTTTTTGAAAGCATCGGTTCGAAGATGAATGTCATGGAGCAGGTTCTCCATATCCCGACACAGGAAGTCATCACCCGTGACAATGCCAGTGTTTCTGCCGATGCTGTCACTTTCTATCAGGTATTGAACGCCGCGCAGGCCGCTTACCAGATTTCCAATCTGGAAATGGCGATCGAAAACCTGACAATGACCAATATTCGCTCGGTGATGGGCTCGATGGACCTCGACGAGTTGCTGTCGAACCGTGATGCCATCAATGATCGGCTGCTGCGTGTCGTCGATGAGGCGGTTGGGCCATGGGGTATCAAGGTCACCCGCATCGAGATCAAGGACATCGCGCCGCCCAAGGACCTCGTTGATTCCATGGCGCGACAGATGAAGGCAGAACGTGAGAAGCGCGCGCAGGTGCTGGAAGCGGAAGGCGCCCGCAACGCGCAAATTCTTCGCGCAGAAGGTGCAAAACAATCTGCTATTCTGGAGGCGGAAGGCCAGCGCGAAGCAGCGTTCCGCGATGCCGAAGCCCGAGAGCGCCTGGCCGAAGCCGAAGCTAACGCCACCCGCATGGTCTCGGAAGCCATCGCCGCCGGTAATGTCCATGCCATCAACTATTTCGTCGCCCAGAAATACACCGAAGCGCTTGCCGAGATCGGCACTGCGAAGAATTCCAAGATTGTGCTGATGCCGATGGAAGCCTCGGCGCTGATCGGCTCACTCGGCGGCATCGGCACGATTGCGAAAGAAGTGTTCGGTAACAACGGCGATTCGCCGAGCACGCCCACCGCAGCCCCTGCATCGTCCCGCTCCGTGCCACCAACCCGGGCTTCCGGCCAGAGCATCAATGTCGCTATCCCGGGTAATCCCTTCGGCTCTTCATCGGAGAAATAACGATGCTGCAACGGCTTGCGACAGAGCTAGGCCCCTGGAGCTGGTGGATTGTCGGCTTCGCGCTACTGGCAGCAGAGCTCATCGCCCCGGGCGTCTTTCTGATCTGGATTGGACTTGCCGCTCTGGTGATCGGCGCGTTGTCGCTGGTCCTTTGGGATGTCACTGTGTGGGCCTGGCAGTTGCAGCTGGTGCTGTTTGCAGCACTCTCCGTCGTTTTTGCCCTGCTTGGCCGGAAATATTTCGGCCGGAACCGCGATACAACCGACGAGCCATTCCTCAACCAGCGCGAAGCGAGTCTTGTCGGCCGCACTGCCACCTTGCAGGAGCCGATCGTTGAGGGTCGCGGACGCATCAGACTTGATGATACCTGGTGGCCGGTGAATGGCGAAGACCTGCCAGCTGGAACCCGCGTCAGGATTGCGTCGGCTCGCGGGCGCACACTGACGATCGAGCCGATCGACCGATAAGTCCGGCACCCGGTCGCCAGCATCGACGACCGACTTCTGGACGGCGATCGATGCAGCTGTCAGCAAAATTGTTAAGCGACGCCGATCCGCAGGAGATCGTGGAAATGCACCAGTCCAATCGGCCGATTGTCGTCGTCAACGACGATGAGGGCGCCGATGTGGAATTTTTCCAGCGTCGCCAGCGCACTGGTGGCCAACACCGACTTTTTGACCGTTTTCGGGCTGCGGGTCATGATATCGTCGACAACCAGTTCGGCGAGGTTACGCGACAGGTTGCGCGCCATATCGCCCTCGGTGATGATTCCGCACAGACGCCCCTCCTCATCCAGAACGCCGACGCAACCAAAATGCTTGCGCGAGAGAACGCCAACCGCTTCCGGCATCGCCGTTCCCTTTCCGACCAATGGCAGGCGATCGCCGGTATGCATGATATCGGCGACCAGCGTGAGGCTGGCACCCAGCTTGCCGCCGGGATGGAACACCTTGAAGTCACCCGCAGTGAAATTGCGCGCTTCCAGCAGAGCCACGGCAAGAGCATCCCCCAGCGCGAGCTGCATCAATGTGGACGTGGTTGGCGCAAGTCCAAGCGGACAGGCCTCCTGCTCATTGGGAACGAGCAGCACGATATCGGAGGCTTGCGCCAGCGATGATTTTTCCGAACAGGTGAGCGCAATCAGCGGAATGGAAAACCGGCGCGAGTAATTGATGATGCTGCGCAGTTCCGCACTCTCACCACCTTTGGAAATAGCCAGCACCACATCGTCGCCGCCGATCATACCAAGATCGCCGTGATTGGCTTCCGCCGCATGCACAAAAAAGGCGGGCGTGCCTGTGGAAGCAAACGTCGCGGCAAGCTTTGCGCCAATATGGCCGCTTTTGCCAACTCCGGTGATGATGAGGCGACCATTGGATTCGCCGATGGTCTCGATCGCTTTGCAGAAGGGCTCGGAGAGGCCGTTCTTCAAGGCATCCTCAAGGGCGGCAAGGCCAGCCCGCTCCATCGAGATCGTCCGCAGGGCGGATTCAATGGCGTTGTCTTCAACCAGTTTGACGGCGCGCGTAATCATGCCCGACTGTTACTCTTTAAGCCGGAATAAGTCTACTCTTCGCCCCGTGCACCGCATTTTAGAAGGCGTCTAGGCGCAAGTATTCAACAGTTTCGGTAGCGCTCGTTCCCCTCAGTGATGCCGCTCCGGGGGTGATATCTCCTCCATCGTCCCGAGTCGCTTGAAAGGAATGTTGTCTTCATCGACCAGATATCGTCCAAGCGTCCTTACCCACGAAACAGATCCATCGGTGCGGCGCACCGCATATTCCTGATTATAAAAACTCGCATTCTTCAACGTGGTCAGCGCCGTTTCGATCACCCGGTTCCGGTGATCGAGGTCCACTTTCTCCAGCACCTGAAAAATGCTGATGCCAAGCATCCCCTGTTTTATGGGAATTCCAAAGAGTCCAGCGCAAATTGCGTCCAGATAGAAACGGTCATTGGTGATATCCCAACAATAAAAACCAACTTGCCTGATGTTCAAAACGGGCTTCATGAAACGACGTTGTCACACAAAATAAATTCAATACGATTTTTGATCGCTTTAAAATCGATCATCGTAATCATACGGCAAACCCGTGCCAAAATGAAACGTTTTAATCTTCGCATATTAGAAATATTTAGCAATTTGGGTGTGGCCCCCGCGGCGATCATCGTCCATCTTTCGATCGGCAGGCTTGCGAGAAAATCGGCTCGCTTTTCGCCCCTGCCGGATGGATGAAAATTCAGTGATCTTTATCAACTGTTAACCATAAAAAACCTATTGTTAAAGCGATGTTAAAACTTGCGTCGCCTGTTCGGTCACTGGTTTCTTCACGTCATGTCATCGGCCTGTCTCCCGTCAGGTCTGGTGAGATGCCCTGTTTGCCTTTGATCTGACGTCGGCCGAATCCGCCGGGTGAGAAGGAATGAATGTGAAGGGCACCGCCACACGTCTGCCGACGTTGCGGAAAGCAGCGACCCTGCTGCTCGCCTGTACTTTTTTTTGCCCGCTGGAGAGCGCTTTGGCGCAGACGGCGACACCTGCCGGTCCAACGCTGCGGCAGGCGACGTCTTCCGATAATGCAACGGCCTCGCCAATGCCAAGCGCAGTTGACGCGGCGGCCACCGGCGCAGTCCAGCCGACGCCGACGCCCTCGCCCCCACCCCAGCTCTGGCGCCCCTCGAACAACCCGGGCGACCCGATCTACGAGCAGCAGGACGAGGCGGGCCAGCCCTTTGCTGACGCGGAAAACCCCTACGAGCCGACGGTGGATGGCGGTGAAAACCCGCGCATTCCTGCCGTGCCAGGACAGACGCCGGGAATTCGCGTCGGAACATTCGTGCTTCGGCCAGCAATCAGTCAGACGATCAACACGGAAAGGCAGACCAATACGGGCGGCCCTTCCAGACGCAATTATCTGACGACGGGCATACGCGGCACGCTCACCAGCGACTGGTCCCGGCACGCGCTTACGGTCACGGGCGACGGTGCCTGGGAAAGAAACTTCGGCAGCGACAAGGATGGCGAAGAACCTCGGGCGAAGATCGATGCGGATTTGCGTCTGGACCTCGGCGGACAGACGACCGCTAATCTCAAGGCCGGCTATGAATTTAGCCGCGAGGACACGATGGACCCGAATGCCCTGACCGGGGCCGCCGTCCAGGGCGGCGAGCACCGCTTCACGACGGGAGCATCGATCGAGCGGGATTTCGGCAAGCTTCGCGGTCTCGCGGCGCTCGATCTTTCTCGTACCGTCTACACGGATGCAAAAGGCATAGACGGCCGCCCGATCAGCCTCAGCGACCGTGACCAGAATGGCGCCAATCTGCGCGGACGTATCGGCTATGAACTGTCGCCGGCGCTCATCCCCTTCCTTGAACTGAACGTGGGGACGACGAAATACGATAGGCGCCGCGACAATTCCGGCTATGCCCGTTCTTCCAATTCCTATGGTGCAAAAGTGGGTGCCGAGGTCGATTTGGGCGAGAAAACGCGGGGCGAAGCCGCCATCGGTTATCTGCGCAAGCAATATGATGATGACCGCCTCGATGCGATCGACGCACTGACGCTGGATGGCACTCTCAACTGGTCACCCCAGCGCGGGACAAACGTCAATCTCGGTTTGCGCACGACGATCGAGGATTTTGCCGGCGGCCCTCAGGGTGGCTGGGTGTCCTATCGGCTTGATGCCGGCCTGACCCACGAGCTGCGCAACAACCTCGTCGCGCGGCTGACCGGGCAGGTGGTTCATCGCAAATTCCGTTCTTCCGAGGATGCCGTGGAATATACCGCCGGGGCCGGCCTGACTTGGGGTATCAACCGTTACCTCGACCTTACCGCTGATGTCAGCTACCAGTGGACCCCTGTCTATGACAGCAACGATCTGCGTGTCGGCGCCGGTCTGGTGCTCAAGCGATAATTCCGGAAAAAGAAATCCCGGCGCGAAGGCCGGGATTGTCTTGGCTTTTATGGACTATTTCAGACCGTCGATCAGGGCCTTGATTGGCTCTTCAATTGTGGGCCTGATGTCACCGCGTTCCAGGGCAAAGGCAACGTTGGCGAGGATAAAGCCATCCTTGGCGCCACAGTCGAAGGTCTGGCCGCGGAAATGGTAGCCTGCGAACTCCTGCGACTTGGCGAGCGTCAGCATGCCGTCGGTCAGCTGGATTTCGTTACCTGCGCCACGTTCCTGATTTTCAAGAATGTCGAAAATCTCCGGCTGAAGAATATAGCGGCCGTTGATGTAGAAATTTGACGGCGCTGTCCCCTTCGCAGGCTTTTCGACCATTTCGGTGATCTTGAAGCCTTCGCCGACGGTCTCGCCAACACCGACGATGCCGTATTTATGGGTCTGGTCAGGCGCACACTCCTGCACCGCGATCACGTTGCCCTGGGTCTGGTCGTAAAGCTCGACCATGCCCTTCAGGCAGCTTTTCTGCGAATGCATGATCATGTCAGGCAGGAGCACGGCAAACGGCTCGTCGCCAACGATATCGCGCGCGCACCATACAGCGTGGCCAAGACCGAGCGGCACCTGCTGGCGCGTAAAGCTCGCCGTGCCGGCCTTCGGCAGTAGACCAGCCAGCAATGTCAGCTCGGCATTCTTGTTGCGCTCGCGCAGCATCTGTTCGAGCTCAAACTGGATGTCGAAATAATCCTCGATCACAGCCTTGCCGCGGCCGGTAACGAATACAAAATGCTCGATGCCTGCTTCCGCCGCCTCATCAACGACGTACTGGATAACGGGCTTGTCGACGACGGTGAGCATTTCTTTCGGAACTGCCTTGGTGGCAGGCAGAAAACGCGTGCCGAGACCTGCGACCGGGAATACGGCCTTCCGAATTTTCTTATGTTCTACCACGTATCCCTCCTGAGAGATAAAACTTGATCACAATCCCCGCACGCTGTTGTTATTTCAAAAACAACAACGTTTTGTAAAGGGTGACGCTACCATCTATTAATGGTAAAGAATTTGTTGACGATCTTTTGTTATCCATGACGACGCCCGATGCGTTTTCGCAATCGAAATGACATTCGAGAGAACGAAAGACAGACGATGACAAAGATGATCCTTTCAGATCTCCGCAAATTCGGCTGCATGGTGTTTGCCGGCCTGGCAATCTCGCTGGCGCCTGTCTCGGCCAAAGCCGATCAGGGATTCCGTCAGTGGATCAACCAGTTCTATGCAACAGCCGCGAAAGAAGGCATTAGCAAGGCGACCTATCAGAAGGCCTTTGCCGGCGTCAGCGAGCCGGATCCCGACGCGCTTCGCAAGGCAACCTTCCAGCCGGAATTCACCACGCAGATCTGGGATTATCTTGACTCACGCGTCAATCCGTACACGGTGCGGATCGGCCGCGAGATGAAGATGAAACACGCGGCGACGCTTAACTGGATCGAGCGCAACTTCAACGTCGACAAACACATCATCCTTGCCATCTGGTCGATGGAGTCCAACTATGGCGCTGTTCTCGAAAAGCCGGAGCGGCTGCACAACATCCCGCAGGCGCTTGCAACGCTCGCCTATTCCGATCCCAAGCGCGCCAAATTCGCGCGCACCCAGCTGATCGCTGCGCTCAAGATTCTTCAGGCTGGCGATGTCACGCCCAAGCAATTGACGGGTTCGTGGGCAGGAGCCATGGGTCACACCCAGTTCATTCCCACAAGCTACCTGCTCTATGCGGTTGATGCTGACGGTAATGGCAAGCGTGATATCTGGCATTCCGTGCCGGACGCGCTGGCGACGGCCGCCAACCTCCTTGCAAAGAACGGCTGGGAGCCGGGCCGCACCTGGGGTTACGAGACGGCGGTCCCGCGGGGCGGCGCCCGTTATGAAGGGCAGACGAAAACCATTGCAGAGTGGGCAAAACTTGGCTTCACCCGGCCGAACGGCAAAAGCTTCACGCGTGGTACGGACCGCGCGATGCTGAAACTGCAGGGCGGTGCCAACGGTCCGGGTTTCCTGATGATGAAGAACTTCTTCACCATCAAAAAATACAACGCATCCGACAGCTACGCTCTGGCCGTGGGCCTGCTCGCCGACGAGATTGCCGGTTATGGCGGCATGCAACAGAAGTGGCCACGCCCGGACGGCACGCTGGATATCAGAGAAAAATTCGAGCTTCAGACTCGCATGAAGCAACTCGGCTATTATGATGGCGAAGTCGACGGAAACTTCGGCTCCGGCTCGAAAGCCGCCATCAGCGCTATCCAGTCGCGTATGGGTATGGAAACCGATGGCCAGCCGTCGCAGCGTCTGCTGAGGGCCCTGCGCAACTGATAATGTCCCGGCACATTCGGCGGCACCCAAAAATCCGCCGCCGAAATATCCGGAAGGGTTGATGTGATGAGTGCGAAACCTGCGGCAAACTATGGAAGAAGCGGCTGGCGTTTCTGCGCTGTCCTTCTTTGCGCGGTGCTTGCGCTGCCGCTTGCTCCCGCCGAAAGCATCGCGCAGGAGCAGCGGCGCACCCTGTTTGAGATGCTGTTCGGCAAGCCGGTGGGCCGCGACGGCGGGTCAAACCGCGAATACCAGCGCCGCAGCCGCCGCGATTTTCCATCTGCCCCGCCAACGAGATCGGTCACCCGGCCGCAACCGACCAAGAAAACACCGTCGGTTGTGCAGATGCGCACCGCAAAGCCGGAGCCTGCCGCCAAGCTTGAAAATGCGCGGCGCGTATTGGTCATCGGCGACTTCCTTGCCGGTGGCATGGGAGAAGAGCTGGTCAACGCGTTCGCCAACTCGCCGGCGATTGTCGTCGATGTGCGCGCCAACGGCTCTTCAGGTCTTGTTCGCACCGATTATTACGACTGGTTCAAGACCCTCCCGCAATTCATTACCGAGACGAATCCGGCAACCATCGTCATCATGATGGGGTCCAACGATCGCCAGCAGATGCAGATCGGCGATAGCAAGGAAAAATTCGGTACCGAAATCTGGTTCAAGGAATATGAACGACGCATCGACGAACTGCTGACGCTCGCAGGACGCCCAAAGGTTCCTGTGCTCTGGGTGGGACTGCCCGCCTTCCAGTCGCCGTCGCTCTCCGCTGATCTGGTCGGCTTCAACCGGCTCTATCGCAACCACGTCGAAAAATATGGCGGGGAATTCGTTGACGTCTGGGATGGCTTCGTGGATGAGGCAGGAAAATTCGTCGTCACCGGCTATGACATGAACGGCCAGCAGGCTCGCCTTCGTGAAGCTGATGGCATTGGCATGACACAGGCCGGCAAACGCAAGCTCGCCTTTTATGTCGAAAAGTTCGTGCGCCGTCACCTTGATGGCGCGGGCCCTGATCTGGTCAAACTCGACGGCAGCAATCTGCCAGCCCTCACCTCCCTGCCCGCACTCGGCATCGATGCCGGCCAGGTGCGTACCCAGCCGATCAGCCTCACGGATCCTGCTCTTGATGGGGGCGACAAATTGCTTGGCGATGTCCCTCCCTCTCTCACTCCGGCTCGCGTTTCCGTCGTGGAATCGCCACGCGAGAGGCTGACCAAACGCGGCGAGATGGCCGATGCGCCTGCAGGCCGCATCGATGACTATCGCGTGGTCACAGACACCACACAAGCGAAACAGTAAGCGCCATCTCCATCGAGCCGAGCCTCACCGGCGTAATGTTGAGGCAACCCATCAATGACAGTCTTGACTAAGCTTTGCAGGAGTGCTGGGTGATCGTCTATTAATTGCGATCATACTTTCTGCCTGGCGATATTTATTTCAAGCTAACGCGTCTGATGCACTGAGCATCGATGACGCAGTCCTTCTTATTTTGCGCGCGTGCCATTCCCCCGAGAAGTCACGCCTGTTAATGCCGAGATCGTTCATGCGCCTGCTTCTTGTTGAAGACGAACGCGAAATGGCGGCAGCGCTATCAGTTGCGCTCCATCGGTTCGATATTATCGTGGATTCCGTCGGCACGCTCGATCTTGCCCGTCACGCCATCATGGACGGCGTTCACGACCTGGTCATTCTGGATCGGCAGTTGCCGGATGGTGATGGCCTTGACCTCATCGAGGATCTGCGTCTCCTGCCCGCCACGCCACCCGTCATCGTGCTGACGGCGCAGGGCGCGCTTGCGGACCGGATCAATGGCCTCAATCTTGGCGCGGACGATTATCTGGCCAAGCCTTTCGCCGTTGAGGAACTGCTTGCCCGTATTCGCGCCCTGATGCGCCGGCCAGCCGGCCCCGTGACGATGACGGCGAAACTGGGCAGCCTGGAATTCTGCTTCGAAACCCGCGAAGTGCGCATCAAGGGCGAATTCCTTCCCCTGACCAGACGGGAGCTGCTGATCCTTGAAGCATTGCTCCGACGACAGGGAAGAACGGTGCTGCGTCCGACGCTCGAGGAGGCAGTCTACAATTTCGACGATGAAATCCAGTCCAATGCACTCGATTCCCATATCTCCCGCCTACGCCGCAAACTGGCGGCCGCGGATGCGGGTGTCGAGGTTCACGGCATCAGGGGCGTTGGTTACCTTATGCGGGCAATCCCATGAAACCGGCCAAAAGAAAATCACTCAAACGCCGTCTGACGATTCAACTGCTGCTGTTCCAGATCGGCAGCATCATCATCGTCACGGTCGCATTCTTCGTCTACATGATGTCCGATGGAACCGGAAGTGCCCTTCTCAGCTCTGAGGCGGCACAAATAACAGCAAACGCTCTCATTCGCGGGCCAGATGGAAAAATCGTGCTCAGGGAGACACCTGAATATATAAAACTGCGTAGAGAGACTCCGGATTTCTGGTTTGTTGCGCTGACGGAAAATGACGATATTGTCCAGGGTGGGCAGGTGCCCGAAGCTTTCAGCAATATGGGCCAAACGCTGAACGACGTTAGAATCTCCAATATACGCGACGCGGGAATGTCCTATTCTTATTTCGCCGTTTTGTACGTCGCGATCGTACGCCGGGTATCTGGTCCAGCTGGAGAATTTGCGATGATTGGACACGGCGGTCCGTTCAGCATGACCCTCCCGATCCTGCTATTCTCCAACATCCTTATCCTGCCGATTCTCGCTCTTGTTTCAATTGCGACGATCGCGGCAATTCCCTGGATCATTGGCCGGGAATTTCGCGCGCTCTCCGCCATTGCCCGAACGGCGGAGGCAATCGATATCGACAAACGGGGATACCGATTGCCGGATGGCAATATTCCAAGGGAGGTTCAGCCACTCGTGCATGCCGTCAACGGCGCATTGCAGCGGCTGGATGACGGCTATGAGAGGCACAAGCGATTCATTCTCGATGCAGCCCACGAGTTGCGAACCCCCGTCGCCATTCTCCAGACCCGGGTTGAGACCCTACTGGAAGGCCCGGCCCGCAGCAGAATATTGTCGGATGCCAGCCGCATTGCCGTGCTAGCCGAACAATTGCTCGATCTGCAACGACTCGGCGGGCAGAAAGCACCGCTTGTTCCGCTTGATATCGTCGCCCTGTGCAGGTCTGTTGTCGCGGATATGGCCCCGCTTGCAATTTCACAAGGTTACAATCTTTCTTTCGAGCCGGAAGAAGAGCCGATCCTCGCGCTTGCGGATTATGCCTCACTGCAGCGCGCCTTGATGAACATCGTGCAGAACGCCATCGAACATGGCGGCAGCCGGGGTACCATCACCATAAAGATCGCCTCAAACCGGGTGATCGAGATAGCCGATGAAGGCAATGGAATTCCGGAGGCGGAACGGGAGCTTGTTTTCGATGCATTTCACCGGCTGAAACCAAAGGATCACGGCACCGGCCTTGGGCTCAGTCTGGTGCAGGAAATCGTCCGTTATCACAACGGCGAGATCAGCATCAGCGATTCCTCCACCGGCGGCGCCTGCTTCCGCATCACGCTTCCCTTTTGTTGATCGCACCGCAATCAAACGAATAGGCCTGTCGCTTCTGCAACAGGCCTTTCCATCTTCATCGATTCCGCCGGCTCAGCGCGGCAGAACCGTGGCGCCCATCAGCGCCTCATCGATTGCGCGGGCTGCCTGCCGGCCTTCGCGGATTGCCCAGACCACAAGGGACTGCCCGCGGCGAACGTCGCCCGCAGCCCAGAGCTTGTCGACCGACGTCCTGTAGTCCGTCTCGTTGGCGACCACATTAGTGGAACCACGCCGGTCCGTATTGAGCGTCAACTTGCCTTCCATTTCCTTCAGCACGCTATCCGTGAAGGGACCGGAAAAACCGATGGCGATGAAGGCGAGATCGGCTTTGATAATGAACTCGGTACCGGCGATTGGCTTGCGGCGTTCATCCACCTGACAGCACTTCACACCAGTCAGAACGCCGTCTTCGCCGACGAATTCCAGTGTGGCGACCTGGAACTCGCGCACCGCGCCTTCCGCCTGCGACGAGGACGTGCGCATTTTGGTCGCCCAGAAGGGCCAAACCGCAAGCTTATCTTCCTTTTCCGGCGGCATCGGGCGGATGTCGAGCTGTGTGACCTTCACGGCGCCCTGGCGGAACGCCGTACCCACGCAGTCCGACGCCGTATCACCGCCGCCGACGACGACAACATGCTTGCCACCGGCAAGGATAGGATCGGCCGGCCAGCCGATGCTATCGATGTTTTCACGGCCAACGCGACGGTTTTGCTGCACGAGATATGGCATGGCATCGTGCACACCATGCAGGTCCGCCCCGCCGATGCCGGCTGGGCGCGGGGTTTCAGAGCCGCCGCAGTAGAGAACCGCATCATGGTCGGCCAGAAGCGACTGAACGGTCACGTCGACGCCGACATTAACACCGCAATGGAAGGTAACGCCTTCGCCCTTGATCTGCTCGACCCGCCGATCAATGAAGTTCTTTTCCATCTTGAAATCAGGGATACCGTAACGAAGCAGGCCGCCGGGCTTTGATTCCCGCTCATAGACATGCACCTCGTGACCGGCGCGGCCAAGCTGCTGTGCCGCCGCCATGCCCGAAGGGCCGGAGCCGATGATGGCGACCTTTTTGCCGGTGTGGATCGTCGCCGGCTTCGGCACGATGAAGCCCAGTTCATAAGCCTTGTCGGCGATGGCCTGCTCGACCGTCTTGATGGCGACCGGCGTGTCTTCGAGGTTCAGCGTGCAGGCTTCCTCGCAGGGCGCTGGGCAGACGCGGCCGGTGAATTCAGGGAAGTTGTTGGTGGAATGGAGGTTGCGGATCGCCTCTTCCCAGTTGTTATTGTAAACCAGATCGTTCCAGTCGGGGATCTGGTTGTGCACGGGACAGCCGGTCGGGCCATGGCAATAGGGAATGCCGCAATCCATGCAGCGCGCCGCCTGCTTCTGCACCTCGGCATCCGACATCGGAATGGTGAATTCGCGGAAATGGCGGATACGATCGGATGCAGGCTGATACTTGCCCACCTGCCGGTCGATCTCGAGAAAACCTGTAACCTTGCCCATATTTCAATTCCTTCCGCCGCTCAGCGCAGCCAATTCTCAATCTTCAATCCCGGTACGCGGGAAAATTCCTTTTCATTGTCGCTCACTAGGACGGTGTCCAAAGACAGCGCATGGGCGGCAATCAACATGTCCATATCGCCGATCGGCTGTCCGCTCCGGCTGAGACCATCTCTAACCGCAGCATAATGTAGGTCTGCCGGAGCCTCCCAAGGTAAAACCTCGAAATCCGCCAGCACCGTCTCCACCAGATTTGCCAATCGCGCAGAACCCTTCTTGGCAACCCCATACCTAAGCTCCGCCGCCACGATCAGGCTTGTTTTGAGCTCCCCTGGAGACAGCTTGGCAACGCGCCTCGCGGCCTCACCTTCCGGATTGCGGATGAGATCCGAAATCACGTTCGTGTCGAGCAGGTAACTCATTCCGGAAGATCCAGATCAATCGGACGAAGCGGGAGATCCTCGATCTGCGGTAACTCCTTACCGATCAGTGCGGACTCCCGCAGCCATTCGACCAATTCGGCCGGGGATCTTCTCGGTCTGGCAGGATGGATCGTAATCAACCCATCCCTTTCCTGCCGAATGATAACTTCATCAACCGGAAGGTCGAAATCACTCGGTATCCGTACAGCCCGGCTTCGGCCGTTTTTGAATATCTTCGCCTTCCGCTCCTTTGGCATAGGAAACATCGTCATCTCCCGTTTTGTCATATGCTGATGTCATATCACAAAACCCGTCAGAACGTAACGGCTTACTCCGCCGCCACGCCCATGCGCATGCGCTCCATTTCCTCAAGCGCACGACGGTATTCAACCGGCATGACCTTGCGGAATTTCGGACGGAACTCGCTCCAGCGATCGAGTATATCCTTGGCACGCGACGAATTCGTGTAATGGAAGTGGTTTGAGATCAGCTGGTAAAGGCGCTCCTCGTCGTGGCGCGTCATGTCCTCGGAAACGTCGACGCGTCCCTTGTGCATGAGGTCGCCGCCGTGATGGTGCAGCTTCTCCAGCATATCGTCTTCTTCCGGAACCGGCTCCAGCTCGACCATGGCCATGTTGCAACGAGTGGCAAAGTCGCCCTTTTCATCGAGAACATAAGCCACGCCACCGGACATGCCGGCCGCGAAGTTACGGCCCGTTTCCCCGAGAACCACCACGATACCGCCAGTCATATATTCGCAGCCGTGGTCGCCCACACCTTCGACAACAGCGACCGCACCGGAGTTACGCACGGCGAAGCGCTCGCCTGCCACGCCACGGAAATAGCACTCGCCGGTGATCGCACCATAGAGAACCGTGTTGCCCACGATGATCGAGTTTTCCGCGACGATCCGCGTATTTTCCGGTGGGCGCACGATGATGCGGCCACCTGAAAGGCCCTTGCCGACATAGTCGTTGCCATCCCCCACGAGATCGAAGGTGATGCCGCGGGCAAGGAACGCGCCGAAGGACTGACCCGCCGTGCCGCGCAACGTCACGTGGATCGTGTCGTCCTTCAGACCCTTATGGCCCCAGCGCTTCGCCAGCGCACCCGACAGCATGGCGCCGGCGGAACGGTCGACGTTCTTGATAGGTACTTCGAAGACCACGGGTTCGCGGTTTTCCAGCGACGGCTGCGACTTCTCGATCAGCTTGCGGTCGAGAATGTCGTCGATCGGGTGCTTCTGGCGTTCGGTCCAGAAGGTCGCTTCCTTCGGAGCCTCGACCTTGTGGAAGATGCGGCTGAAATCCAGCCCCTTAGCCTTCCAGTGCGCCAGCATCTCATCCTTCTCAAGCAATTCGGAAGCGCCGATGATCTCGTCCAGCTTGGTTACGCCAAGCGAAGCGAGGATTTCGCGCACTTCTTCGGCCACGAAGAAGAAGTAGTTGATGACGTGTTCCGGCGTGCCTTTGAAGCGCTTGCGCAGGACCGGGTCCTGAGTAGCGACGCCCACGGGGCACGTATTGAGGTGGCATTTGCGCATCATGATGCAGCCCGCCGCAATCAGCGGCGCGGTGGCAAAACCGAATTCATCCGCACCGAGCAGCGCGCCGATGATGACGTCGCGGCCGGTCTTCAGACCGCCATCCACCTGCAGGGCAACGCGCGAGCGAAGACCGTTCAGCACCAGCGTCTGCTGGGTTTCGGCAAGGCCGATTTCCCACGGAGAGCCCGCGTGCTTGAGGGACGTCAGCGGCGATGCACCGGTACCGCCATCGAAACCGGAGACGGTGATATGATCGGCGCGGGCCTTAGCCACACCGGCCGCAACCGTTCCAACGCCCACTTCCGATACCAGCTTAACCGAAACATCGGCTTCCGGATTGACGTTCTTGAGGTCGTAGATCAGCTGCGCCAGATCTTCGATCGAGTAGATATCGTGGTGCGGCGGCGGCGAGATCAGGCCGACGCCCGGGGTGGAATGACGGGTCTTGGCAACCGTCGCATCCACCTTGTGGCCAGGCAGCTGTCCGCCTTCGCCGGGCTTTGCACCCTGCGCTACCTTGATCTGCAGCATATCGGCATTGACGAGATATTCCGTCGTCACACCGAAACGACCGGACGCGATCTGCTTGATGGCAGAGCGTTCCGGGTTTGGCTTGCCATTGAGCAGCGGTAGGTAACGGTCGGATTCTTCGCCGCCCTCACCGGTGTTGGACTTGCCGCCGATCTGGTTCATGGCAATCGCAAGCGTCGTATGCGCCTCGCGGCTGATCGAGCCGAAGGACATGGCGCCCGTCGAGAAGCGCTTTACGATGTCAGCCGCAGGCTCGACCTCATCGATGGACACAGGCTTGCGGCCGAGTGCTTCCGCCGACTTGATGTTGAACAGGCCGCGGATGGTGTTCATGCGCAGTGCCGTCTCATTCACCATGGCGGCGAATTCGCGGTAGCGATCCTGGCTGTTGCCACGAACCGCATGCTGCAGCGAAGCGACGGCATCCGGCGTCCAGGCGTGGCTTTCGCCGCGCATGCGATAAGCATATTCACCGCCAATATCGAGCGTGTTGGCAAGGATCGGGTCCTTGCCGAATGCCGCGGTATGACGAGCCACGGTTTCCTCGGCAATCTCCGTCAGACCAACGCCCTCGATCGAGGTCGCAGTGCCGAAGAAATACTTCTCGACGAATTCCGAGGAGAGGCCGATGGCGTCGAAGATTTGGGCGCCGCAATAGGACTGGTAGGTGGAAATGCCCATTTTGGACATGACCTTGAGGATGCCTTTGCCCACCGCCTTGATGTAGCGATAGACCACTTCGTCATCGGAGACTTCCTTCGGGAACGCGCCGTGCTTGTGCATGTCGAGCAGTGTATCGAAGGCGAGGTAGGGGTTGATCGCCTCCGCGCCGTAACCGGCGAGCAGGCAGAAATGGTGGACTTCGCGCGGCTCACCGGTTTCCACGACGAGACCGACCGAGGTGCGCAAGCCCTTGCGGATCAGATGATGATGCACGGCGGCCGTCGCCAGTAGCGCCGGGATCGCAATGCGATCCGGTCCAAGCTGACGGTCGGAGAGAACGATGATGTTGTAACCGCCGCGAACAGCCGATTCCGCGCGCTCGCACAGGCGTTCGAGCATTTCGGGCATGCCCTCGGCACCGCGCTCCACATCATAGGTGAAGTCAAGCGTCTTGGTGTCGAAGCGGTCCTCCGTGTGACCGATGGAGCGGATCTTTTCCAGGTCGCCATTGGTCAGGATCGGCTGGCGCACTTCCAGACGCTTGGCGCGGGCGGCACCTTCGTGGTCGAGAATGTTCGGCCGCGGACCAATGAAGGACACGAGGCTCATGACGAGCTCTTCGCGGATCGGATCAATCGGCGGGTTCGTCACCTGGGCGAAGTTCTGCTTGAAATAGGTGTAGAGCAGCTTCGACTTTTCCGACATGGCCGAAATCGGCGTATCGGTGCCCATGGAGCCAATGGCTTCCTGACCCGTCGTCGCCATCGGCGACATCAGAAGCTTCGTATCTTCGCTGGTGTAACCGAAGGCCTGCTGGCGGTCGAGCAGCGACACGTCGCGGCGCAACGCGCGCGGTTCAACCGGCTTCAGTTCTTCGAGAATGAGCTGCGTGCGGTCGAGCCAGGTGCGGTAAGGATGCTTCGCGGCAAGCTCGTGCTTCACTTCCTCGTCGGAAACGATCGAACCCTTTTCCATATCGATCAGCAGCATCTTGCCGGGCTGCAGACGCCACTTCTTGACAATCCGCTCCTCCGGGACCGGCAGGGTGCCTGCCTCGGATGCCATGATGATACGGTCGTCATCGGTGACGAGGTAACGCGCCGGGCGCAGGCCATTGCGGTCGAGCGTCGCGCCGATCTGCTTGCCATCGGTAAAGGCAACGGCAGCAGGGCCGTCCCACGGCTCCATCAGGGCTGCATGATATTCGTAGAATGCCTTGCGTTCGGCAGACATGGACTGGTTGCCAGCCCAGGCTTCAGGGATCAGCATCATCACGGCATGGGCCATGGAATAACCGCCGCGCACGAGGAATTCGAGCGCGTTATCGAAGCAGGCCGTATCCGACTGGCCTTCATAAGAAATCGGCCAGAGCTTGGAAATGTCATCGCCGAACAATTCGGACGAAACGGAAGCCTGACGCGCCGCCATCCAGTTGACGTTACCGCGCAGCGTGTTGATTTCGCCATTATGGGCGACCATGCGATAGGGGTGCGCCAGTTTCCAGGACGGAAAGGTGTTGGTCGAGAAACGCTGATGCACGAGCGCCACGGCCGATTCGAAACGCGGATCGGCCAGGTCCTTGTAATAGGCGCCAACCTGATAGGCGAGGAACATACCCTTGTAGACGATGGTCGAGGAGGAAAGGGAAACGGGATAGAAATCCTGCGTTTCCTTGCCGCCGCCTTCGTCATAGATGCGGTTAGACAGAACCTTGCGGATCAGGAACAGCTTACGCTCGAAATCGGCATTGGTCGCGGCGTCGCGCCCAGCACCGATGAAAACCTGAACATGGTGCGGCTCGGTGGCAGCAATATCGGGCGCCTTCGACAGCGAGGAATTATCGACCGGTACGTCACGGAAACCGAGGAACTGCTGCCCCTCTTCGCCGATCACGTCGACAATCACCTTCTTGTAGTGCTCGATGCGCGAGGGATCACGCGGCATGAAGATGTGACCGACGGCGTATTCCCCTGCCTTCGGCAAGGTCACGCCCTGGCCCGCCATCTCTTCGCGGAAGAAACGGTCCGGGATCTGCACCAGAATGCCCGCGCCATCGCCCATCAGCGGGTCGGCGCCGACAGCGCCGCGGTGGGTCAGGTTTTCGAGGATGAAGAGGCCATCCTTGACGATCTGGTGCGACTTCTGGCCCTTCATATGCGCAACGAAGCCGACGCCGCAGGCGTCATGCTCGTTGGCCGGATCGTAAAGACCCTGCTTTTCCGGCAAACCACCCGCGAAACGCGCTTTCGCAGACATGGGCGCAGCGGCGGCCACGGAGGGACAGTCGTTGGTCAGGATTGCGGCGGCGCTTGCCGCCTGCTGCTCGATTTTCATTTTTGTCCCTCCTGCAAAATCACTTGCACGGTTTCATGCGAAGATCCGGCACCTTAGGGATTTTGCTGACCGCAAACACCATCTGGACCGACTGGATCAAATTTAGGACAGCAACACTGTCTCAATTCCCGGTGATTTTGGCAGAATTGGTCGCCTTTAGCAAGTGTCCGAATCCAATTAGCGGGCACCCTGGCATTCAGCGAAGTTTCGATACTGACCTATTGCGTGAAACATTGTTACCTGGAATACCTTCTTGCCATTGCTTTCATTGCCGGATTTGCCAATCGCGGTCAGAGGTCATAGAACTTTTTCTGAGCGTAGCCTCACACGTCCAGACACAGACCCTCACCCATCGGAAAGCCTTCGCAGATGTTTTTTGCTTCAGATAATTGGGCTGGCGCCCACCCGGCCGTCAACGAGCGGCTGTCTCGGGAATCGACACGTTTTGCCGCCGCCTATGGCACCAGCGAACTCGATCTCTCGATCGAACGGCGCTTCAACGAAATCTTCGAACGCGAGGTTGCGGTGTTTTTTGTCGCGACCGGTACGGCGGCCAATTCTCTGTCGCTCGCCAGCATCGCCCGCGCCGGCGGCTTGACGTTCTGCCATTCGGAAGCCCATGTAATCGAGGATGAATGCGGCGCGCCGGATTTCTTTTCCGGCATGCGCATGGTCGCTGTTGAGGGGCCGAATGGTAAGATGTTGCCGGAAAACCTGATCGAGCGCATTGCCCGATATCCGCAGGATGCCGTTCACCACGGCCGCGCCGCCGCCATCACCATGACGCAGGCAACCGAAGCGGGCACCGTCTACACGCTCGACGAAATAGACGCCATTTCCAAGATCGCCAAGGAAAATGACCTGCCGCTGCACATGGATGGCGCGCGGTTTGCCAATGCACTTACCGCTTTGGGTACCACGCCGGCCGAAATGACCTGGAAACGCGGCGTTGACGTGCTGTCCTTTGGCGGCACGAAGAATGGCTGCTGGTGCGCGGAAGCAATCGTCTTTTTCGATCCCTCGCTCGCGCGGGATTTCTCGTTCCTGCGCAAACGCACGGCCCAGCTGTTTTCGAAGTCACGTTTCATCGCCGCGCAGTTTGAAGCTTATCTGCAGGACGACCTCTGGCTCGGTCTTGCAAGCCACGCCAACACCATGGCCAACCGGCTGCGCGCTGGCTTTGGCTCTCTGAACAGCGCGCGTCTCGCCTGGCCGACCCAGGCCAACGAGGTTTTCGCCATTCTTCCGAAAGCAGCCGCTGAAGCCGCAACTGAAAAAGGCGCGAAATTCTATGACTGGCTGGAGCCGCGTGACATGCCGGAAAAGGTCAGCAAGGACGAAGTCTTGATACGCATGGTGACGAGCTTTGCGACGACAGAAGCCGATGTGGACGAATTCCTGTCCATCTGCGCTACCGTCTAAGACGTAGGAGGGCGTTGCTGTGCGACGCCCTCAAACCTCCTGCAACCGGTAGCCGACCCCGGTTTCCGTCAGGATATAGCGCGGCTGATCCGGAATTTTTTCGATCTTCTGGCGTAGCTGTCGGACATAGACCCGCAGATATTGCACGTCGGTCAATTCGTCCCACACATGTTCAAGCAGAAATCGGTGGGTCAGGACCTTTCCCGCGTGCTGGACGAGGACCCGCAGGATGTCATATTCCTTCGGCGAGAGTTTCACCTCCCGGCCCTCAACCTTCACAATGCGTCTCACCAGATCAACCGAAAGATCACCGGTCTGAAAAACAGGTTTCTCCCCCTGGCTTTGCAACCGATGACGCAGGGCAACCCGGATGCGGGCGACGAGTTCGTTCATGCCGAAAGGTTTGGAAACATAGTCATCGGCGCCAAGCTCCAGTGCCCTGACGATACCCGCCTCGTCCGTGCGGCTGGAAAGAATGATGACAGGCAGGGCAAGCCCCTCGCGGCGCCATTTCGCAAGGAGATCGTGGCCCGACATATCCGGCAGGCCGAGGTCGAGAACGATCAGATCGGGCTGGTCCTGCTCCACCAGTTGCATGGCCACCTTCGCATTCATCGCCTCGCTCACCGCGTAATCCTGGCTCGACAGGCCCACGCGCAATAGCTTGCGAATGGGCGGTTCATCGTCGACGATCAAAATACGAACGGCGGAATTGGTCATTCCGATCTCCTTCAGCGGCCGAATGCGGCATCACCGTTTCTTATCAGCAATCGCGCCTTAATCATGGTCTATCATCGGGGCATCTGGAGGAACCGGTAGACTGACCGTAAACTGAGCGCCCGCCCGACCCGATCTGTTTTCCGCCCTTATCGAGCCGCCCATGGCCTCGATAAACCCCTTGCAGATGGAGAGGCCAAGCCCGGTTCCCGCCTGCACGTGATCCGTCTTCCGTACCCGGTAAAAACTGTCAAACACCCGCTCCAGATCGGCAGGCGGAATGCCCGGTCCGGCATCGGCGACAGCGAGGAAGATTGTTTTCCCCTGCCGCCAGCTGCGGATTTCGATTTGTGTATTTTCGGGCGCATATTTGGCGGCATTGTCGATAAGATTGAACAGCACCTGCTCGAACAGCACAGGATCGACTTTCAGCATCGGCAAGTCGGAGGGAATATCCAGAACAATTTCATGCCTCACGATAATTTTCGCCGCACGGGAAATTGCGGTGCCAACCATATCGCCGACAAAGTGCAGACCAAAATTCGGCTCCATCGCACCGGAACCGATCCGGGTCATGTCGAGAAGGTTGGAGATGAACCGGTTGAGCCGCTCGGATTCTTCGATGATCGTCGAGAGTAGCTCCCCGCGCGCGTCCGGCGGGATATCGTCGGCGAAATCCTTTAGCGTTCCGGCCGAGCCGAGGATTGCCGCGAGCGGCGTTTTGAGGTCGTGGGAAATGGAGGTCAGGAGTGCGGTCCGCAGCCGGTCGGTCTCCGCCGCTAACCTTGCCCGATCGACATCGGACACAAGTTGTATCCGCTCGATGGCGAGAGCCGCCTGATCGGCCAAGGCATCAAACAGCCGTTGCTGCTCAGGCGTCAGCAGCGGTCCGACGCGGTCATCGTCCAGCCCCACCACACCGACCGCACCGCTGCCGGTCCGCAATGGGAGATAAAGCCGTTTGGCGCCAGGCAGTGTGTCAGCCCCACGGCCCGCGGCCTTGTTATGCTCCCAGGCCCACTGCGCGGCGGCAATATCGGCATCGACAAGTGTATCATCGGGCGGGTAGCCGGCCTTGACCGCGATCGTGTTGTTTTCCGGCAGAAGCAGAATGATGCGCACCTTCAGCATCGAGGCCATCTGGAACGCTGCGGCCCACAGGACGTCGTCCAACGTGGCCGTTACCGAGAGCTTCTTCGAAAACAGATACAGGTCTTCCGTGGTCCTGGCCCTCGCTCGCGCGGCGGCGGCCTGTCGCTGTACCGCTGCGGTGAGATTCGAGGCGACCAGCGCCACACCAAAATAAAACAGCAGCGCCACCACGCTTTCGGGATCGCGAACGGTGAGCGTGTAACGCGGCTCGAGAAAAAAGAAATTGAAGGAAAAAGCGCCGAGAAGGGAGGCGTATATGGCGGGTCCCAAGCCACCGCGGACGGCAGCCGCCAGCACCGCCATAAGGAATACCAGCGCCAGATTTCTCACATCGAGCGTCTGGTCGAGAACGATGCCTGCGACAATTGCCAAACCGACGAACAGCGTACTTGTCAGATATGGCCAGAGCGAGCGGTGCAATGGCGGCGACGCCGCCTTGGCGGCCTGCGCCGGCTTTTCTGTGGACTTATCGCCGGAAATCACATGCACGCTGATATCGCCCGCATGGTCGATCAGATCATGTGTCAGCGAACGCTGGAATAGTCGCTGCCACCACGATTTTCGCGGGCGACCGATGATGATGTGAGTGAAATTATTGGCATTGGCGTAAGACAGGATCTCGCGGGTCAGATCAAGGGCCGGCAACGTCACCGTCTCGCCGCCAAGCTGCTGCGCAAGGCGCATGGTGGAAGCCAACCGATCCTTATCGGCGTCAGACATCTGCTGGGAGCGCGGTGTATCGAGGTGCAGAGCCGTCCACGGCGCCCGCAGGCGATCCGCCTGCCTTCGGGCATATCGCACCAGCCCCGGGCCGTTGCCGCCGTGATCCAGGCAAACGAGGACCCTGTCTCCCGCCGCCCAGGGGCCGGAGATGGCGTGGGACTGCATGTGGTTGAGCAATTGCTCATCCACTCGCTGCGCGGTGCGCCGCAGCGCCAGTTCGCGCAACGCCGTCAGGTTGCCGCGTGAGAAATAATTTTCGATGGCCCTGCGCGCTGTACGCGGCAGATAGACCTTGCCATCCTGCAGACGCTTGATCAGATCGTCAGGCGTAATGTCGATGATTTCGACATCGTCAGCCCGGTCGATGATGCTGTCGGGCACGGTTTCACGAACACGGATGCGGGTGATTTGCGCGACGATGTCGTTCAGGCTTTCGACATGCTGGATATTCAGCGTTGTGTAGACATCTATCCCCTGCGCCAGAATCTCCTGAACATCCATGTAGCGCTTTGGATGACGGCTGCCAGTCGCATTGGTGTGGGCCAGTTCATCGACCAGAACAAGGGAGGGCCTGCGGGCAAGGATGGCATCCAGATCCATCTCCTCCAGTACCTGTCCGCGATATTCAATACGCCTGCGCGGAACGACGGACAGCCCGTCGATCAGAGCCTCGGTGTCTTTACGACCGTGGGTTTCGACGACACCGATGATCGTGTCGACGCCGTCCGCAAGCTTCGCCCGGCCGGACATCAACATCTCATAGGTCTTGCCGACGCCGGGTGCTGCGCCCAGAAAAATCTTCAGCCGGCCTCGCGCCTCGCGCCTGGCGCTCTCCAGAAGCGCATCGGGCGACGGTCGGCTCGGGATATTGCTGATATCGTCAGGCATTTAACCACCAGTGGTCGAGGCTATGGCTTGCGGACAAGCCATAGCCATTTCAATTCATGAGCCGGCTGCGTCAAGCTCCATATTCAGCGCGAGCACATTCACCACGGGCTCTCCCACGAAACCAAGCTCCGGCCCTTCGACATGACGCTCGACGATCGCCCGCAGGGCTGCCTCATCCACGCCCCTCGCCTTTGCAACCCGGGGAATCTGGAAATAGGCAGCCTCTGGTGAAACATGCGGATCAAGGCCGCTGCCCGACGCCGTCACCAGATCGGCCGGAACCTCGGCCGCCGGGTTTTCAGCTTTTGCGGCCTCATAATCTTTCTTCACCCTGTCGATGAGTTTGCCGCTCGTCGGACCGAGGTTGGAGCCGGATGAAGACGCGGCATTGTAGCCATCACCGGCAGCCGATGGCCTGCCATGGAAATATTTCTCACTGGCAAAGGCCTGCCCGATCAATTGCGAACCCACAACCGCACCATTCTTTTCGATTAGGCTGCCATTTGCCTGAAAGGGGAAGATCGCCTGAGCGAGACCCGTCATGCCCAGAGGATAGGCCAGGCCGGTGATGGCGGTGGTGGCGAGGATGAGCACCAGTGCGGGACGAAGCTGCTTGAACATTGTCTTTACTCCTCAGGCGAGACCGAGCGCCGTGACGGCGAGGTCGATGAGCTTGATGCCGATGAAGGGGACGATGATGCCGCCAAGCCCGTAGATCACCAGATTGCGCGACAGGAGTGCGCCTGCGCCGATCGGACGGTATTTGACACCCTTCAAGGATAGCGGGATGAGCGCGATGATGATCAGCGCGTTGAAGATGATGGCCGACAGAATGGCGCTCTGCGGCGTCGAAAGCCCCATCACGTTGAGCACGCCAAGCTGCGGATAAAGCGCCAGAAACATCGCCGGGATGATGGCGAAATATTTGGCGATATCGTTGGCAATGGAGAAGGTCGTCAGAGCGCCGCGCGTCATCAGCAACTGCTTGCCGATTTCAACGATCTCGATGAGCTTGGTCGGATCGCTGTCGAGATCGACCATATTGCCCGCTTCACGCGCCGCCACCGTGCCAGTGTTCATGGCAACCCCGACATCTGCCTGCGCCAGCGCCGGCGCATCATTGGTGCCGTCGCCGCACATGGCCACCAGCTTGCCCTTGGCCTGTTCCTCGCGGATGAGGTCCAGCTTGTTTTCCGGTGTCGCCTGGGCGAGGAAATCATCGACACCGGCTTCCGCTGCGATGGCGGCAGCCGTCATCGGATTGTCGCCAGTGATCATGACCGTGCGGATGCCCATGCGGCGAAGCTCCGCGAAACGCTCGCGAATGCCACCCTTGACGATATCCTTCAGTTGCACGACGCCGAGCAGCTTGCCGTCGCGCACCACGGCAAGCGGCGTGCCGCCGGCCTTGGCGATGTCTTCTGCTATTGCGCGGATAGCCCGCGTAGCATCCGTTTCGGTTTTGAGGGCAAGCGCCACATTGCCATGTTGCAGAGCGCCGCCATCGACATAGGCAAGAACCGCATCAACCGCACCCTTTCGAATGGAGGCTCCTTCAAAGTCCACGCCGCTCATGCGGGTCTGGGCGGTGAAGGGCACGAAGCTGGCGTGCAGCTTCTGCATGTCACGGGCACGGATACCGTATTTTTCCTTGGCCAGCACCACGATGGAGCGGCCTTCCGGGGTTTCGTCGGCGAGCGAGGCGAGCTGCGCAGCATCGGCAAGCTCCTGTTCGGAAACCCCGGGGATGGGGCGAAACTCGGTCGCCTGCCGGTTGCCAAGCGTGATGGTGCCGGTCTTGTCGAGCAGCAGCGTATCGACGTCACCCGCCGCCTCGACGGCGCGGCCGGACATGGCGAGAACGTTGAAACGCACCAGCCTGTCCATGCCAGCAATGCCGATGGCCGACAGAAGCGCACCGATGGTGGTCGGGATGAGCGTCACGAACAGCGCCACCAGCACGATGATCGGGATGGAGCCGCCGGCATAGGCCGCGAAACTCGGTATGGTCGCGGTAGCCAGAACGAAGATCAGCGTCATGCCCGCAAGCAGGATGTTGAGTGCGATCTCGTTCGGCGTCTTCTGGCGCTCGGCGCCTTCGACCAGCGAAATCATCCGGTCGAGGAAGGTAGAGCCGGCAGCGGCGGTGATGCGAACGCGGATCCAGTCCGACAGCACCTGCGTGCCGCCGGTAACCGCTGAACGATCGCCGCCGGATTCGCGGATGACGGGAGCGGATTCGCCTGTGATGGCGGCCTCATTGACGGAAGCAACGCCTTCAATGACCTCGCCGTCGGACGGAATGATGTCGCCTGCCTCGACGAGAACGACATCGTTCACCTTCAAACTGGTGCCGGCCACCATCTTATATTGACTGCGGTCGTCACCGCTCAGCAGCTTCGCCTGGGTTTCGGTCCGGGTGCGGCGCAGCGAATCCGCCTGCGCCTTGCCGCGTCCTTCGGCAACGGCTTCCGCGAAATTGGCAAATAGCACCGTGAACCAGAGCCAGAGATTGATCTGGAAGGAGAAAGCGAGGTTGGCGCCGCCGGTGACGAGATCGCGGACAAACAGCACCGTCGTCAGCACCGACACCGTCGCCACCACGAACATGACCGGATTACGCGCAAGCGTGCGCGGATTGAGTTTTTTGAATGCGTCGGCAATGGCCGGCACGAGAATGCGAGAATCAAGGATGCTCGCTTGTTTAGACTGGCTCATGAAGAGGCTCCAGCGTTTGAAACAGGGCGACCGATGAGGGTCGATCAGCCCGTGATAACTTCGAGCGCGACAACGGCGGCGAACAGAGCTGCCATCATCGCAAGGATGAGATTGGAGGCGCACCAGCCGCCCGGCGTGGCGCTCCCTTTAACGGGAGCGCCTTTGCGAGCGGAGACGCGGTCACGTGGGGACATGTAGTCAGTCATGGCATCACCTCAGAACAGCTGGCCTGCCGCCATCACCAGGTGTTCGGCAACGGGGCCGAGCGCGAGTGCTGGCAGGAAGGTAAGGCCGCCGACTACCAGGATGGTACCGACAAGCAGGCCAACGAAGAGCGGTCCATCTGTCGGGAAGGTGCCGGCCGAGGCCGGAACCGTTTTCTTGGCGACCAGTGAGCCGGCTATGGCCAGAGCTGGAATGATCACCAGAAAGCGGCCCATCAACATGCCAAAGCCAAGCGTAATGTTGTACCAGCTGGTATTGCCGCTAAGCCCCCCGAAAGCCGAGCCATTATTGGCCGCCGCCGACGTATAGGCGTAGAGGATTTCGGAAAAGCCGTGCGGACCTGCCGTTCCTATCGACGCCACGGCCGAAGGCAGGACGGTGGCAATGGCCGTAAAAATGAGCATGGCGAGCGGCAGGCAAAGAATGGCCAGAACCGCCATCTTCATTTCCTTCGCCTCGATCTTCTTGCCCAGATATTCCGGCGTCCGTCCGACCATCAGCCCCGCCACGAAGATGGCAATGACGATGAAGAGCAGAATGCCATAGAAACCCGCGCCCACGCCACCGACGATCACTTCGCCCAGCTGCATATTGATAAGCGGGATAAGACCACCCAGCGCCGTGAAGCTGCCATGCATGGCATTGACCGCGCCACAGGATGCCGCGGTTGTAATCACCGCAAAGAGCGACGAGAGCGCCACGCCGAAGCGGACTTCCTTGCCCTCCATGTTACCGCCGGCAAGACCAAAGCCGTGCATCAGCGGGTTTCCGGCCGCTTCCGCCCAATAGGTGACGGCAACGCCGGCGACGAACAGCACACCCATGGCGGCGAGGATTGCCCAGCCCTGACGCTGATTGCCGACCATGCGACCGAAGACATTGGTAAAGGCCGCGCCGATCGCGAAGATCGACACCATCTGGATCATGTTGGAAATGGCGTCCGGGTTCTCGAAGGGATGCGCGGAATTGGCGTTAAAGAAACCGCCGCCATTGGTGCCCAGCATCTTGATCGCCAACTGCGACGCCACGGGGCCAACGGCAATCGTCTGCTGCGCGCCTTCCAGCGTCTGCGCCGTGACATAGGCGCCGAGCGTTTGCGGTACGCCGAGCCAGACGTAAACCAGTGTCAGCACTATGCAGAGCGGCAGCAGCACATAAAGCGTGGAGCGGACCATATCCACCCAGAAATTACCGATCGCCTTGCCGGAGGCCCGCGAAAAAGCGCGGATCAGGCCAATGGCGATTGCCATGCCGGTTGCGGCGGAAACGAAGTTCTGCACTGTAAAACCGGCCATCTGGGTCAGGTAGGACATGGTGCTTTCGCCACCATAGTTCTGCCAGTTGGTATTCGTGACAAAGCTGACCGCCGTGTTAAAGGACAGCTCCGGCCCCACGGCCGGCATCGCCTGCGGATTATAGGGTAGAACCGCCTGAAAGCGCATTAGCGAATAAAGCAGGGCAAAACCGAGAAGGTTGAAGAGAAGCATAGAGAACGCGTAGGTCGTCCAGTGCTGCTCCTCACGCTCGCTTGTTCCAGCAAGCGCATAAAGTCCGCGCTCGACGGGTACGAGAACCGGCGACAGCACGGTCCGCTCGCCATTGAAGACGCGCGCCATATAGAAGCCGAGCGGCTTCACCAGCGCAAAGATGATCCCGCAGAAAAGCAGGACCTGAAACCATCCAATGAGGGTCATGGTATTTAACTTTCAATAGCCGCCGCTTCCCGATCAGAAGCGCTCGGGGCGAATGAGAGCGTAGGTGAGATAGGCGGCGATAAAGACCGTGACGGCGCCGCTCAGGATATAATCGAGGGTCATCGCAGCCTCCGTCTAAAGCCGGTCACAGGCGCGCGTATAGGCAAAGCAGATGGCGAAAAACACCGTGGCTGCGCCGACAAGAACAAGATCCATCATCGATGGGACTCCTTTTTATTCGAGGAGCCGGACAGGAAGAAAAGCGCCGTCATGTGGGACGTCGCTTTTCAATCTTTCTGGCTGGAAAGGGAACACCATCCCTTCCCGCACAGAAGATGCACCCGAACCGCATAAAGGTTCGAGACGGCCGCAAAGGGAATAAAATAGGAATCCTATAGGAATTTTCGAAGCCGGCCGGAGCGAGCAACGGGCCACGTCTTTACGAAAGAGCGGTCACGCGAAAGCGGAAACAATGTCCTCTGGCGCACTTTCGCTTGCCATCAACGCCGCGAGCAGAATACGGGCCTGTCCCGGCCGAAGCGTGGACGAATGCACGGCACCCGCCGCGACGAGATCGTGGCCGCCGCCGCCGCCGCCATAACTCGCGACCAGCAGGCCTTCAGGGACACGGCTGGAAACCACGACCGGAACACCGCGATCTGCGCAGCGCTTCACCGCTTCAGCAATAAGCGGATTGGCGTTGCCGGAACCGAGGGCGGCGAGAACGATGCCCTTTGCGCCGGCCTGTAGGCTCGCATCGATGTGGGTGGCGTCACAGCCGGGATGGATGGCGACAATATGGACGCGTTGGCTGGCAACGGAGGCGGTAAGATGGAGCGCCCCATCGGTAACCAGCGGCCGGGCGGAGCGGAAGGCGTCCGCAGCGTCAGCGCTCAACTTATAAAGTCCCCACGCCGGCAACGAGCGACCACCAAAAGAAAGAAGCACACCCTTCGTGGCGTTCTGTTCATCGAGCGCCATCTCTATGGCGCGGCCGAGGTTCGCCGGTCCGTCGGCCTCATCATGGTCTGCGGTAAACTGCGCGCCGGTGAAGACGACAGGCTTGGTGAGGACATGTTGCAGATGCACAAGCAGGGACGTTTCCTCCATGGCATCGGTTCCATGCAGAACGACGACACCCGCCACGGCGGGATCGTCAAGTTCGGCACCGACCGCATCGCTGATGCACTGCATGTCGGTCAGTGTCAGGCTGGAGGAATCCTTTGCCATCAGATCGATCGGCTTCAGCCGGGCGTTGACCTGCGGCACAAGCGCCAGCAGATCGTCACCGGAGAGGCTGGGCGTGCTGGCGCCATCGGCGCCTCGCCTGCTCGCAATGGTACCACCGGTGGCGATCACCGCCACCAGTGGAATTGATCCCTGCCCCATCAATGCGACGCTCCTGTGCCTGCCTGTTCGCCTGCAAGACGGTGGATGCGATCCCGCAGGAGGTACCAGCCGATCACCAGTGCAGGAATGATGACAATCAGCGAGGCGATGGTCCAAGAGCCGACAGGATAATCAAACGCCATCAGCACAAGGACACCAAAAAGGAAGATGAGCGTGAGGATGCCGGTATAGGGCGCGCCGAACATGCGGAAATCCGGACGCGCAAGCTCGCCACGCTGCGACAGTTGCCAGAGCTTCAGCTGGCAAAGCACGATGACCGCCCAGGCGCAGATAATGCCGAGCGCTGACAGGTTGAGTGCGATTTCAAACGCGGCAGAGGGAACAACGGCGTTGAGCGCGACGCCGAATACGGTAACGACGGCCGTGACCGCGATGCCACCATAAGGCACGCCATTCTTGTTCATCTTCGCCAGCGCTGCCGGGGCCGAGCCGGAAACCGCCATGGAGTGGAGGATGCGACCGGTGGAATAGAGCCCGGCATTGAGCGAGGAGAGAACCGCAGTCAGAACAACGAGGTTCATGATGACATCGGCACCCTGCACGCCGATGGAGCCGAAGAAGGTCACGAACGGACTCTCGCCAGCCTTGTAGGCCGTGTAGGGCAGGAGCAGCGTGAACAACAGCACCGAGCCGACATAAAACACGACGAGACGCAGGACGACGGCGCGGATGGCGCGCGGCATGACCTTGCGCGGGTCCTCGGTTTCGCCTGCTGCCGTGCCGATCAACTCGATCGAGGCATAAGCAAAGACCACACCCTGGATGATGACGAAGGCAGGAAGAATACCGTTCGGGAAGAAGCCGCCATTGTCAGTAATGAGGCTGAAGCCGGTAACGTGGCCTTCGATAGGCGTGCCAAAAATGACGAAATAAACGCCGACGACGAGGAAGATCGCCAGCGCCAGCACCTTGATCAGGCTAAACCAGAACTCCAGTTCCCCGAAGACCTTCACCGACAGCATGTTCATCGCCAGCACGACGACCAGCGCCGTCATCGCGAATACCCACTGATCGATGCCCGCAAGCCACGGTACGTATTGCTTGAAGAAATTCATGTAGAGCGCGACGGCGGTGACATCGGCCACCGAGGTCATCGCCCAGTTCAGCCAATACATCCAGCCGGCCGCAAAGGCCATCTTCTCGCCGTAGAACTCGCGTGCATATGAAACAAAGGAACCGGAGCTCGGGCGGTGCATGATAAGCTCGCCAAGCGCACGCAGCACCAGAAACGCGAAGAAGCCGCAGAGCGCATAAACGAAAACCAGCGCCGGACCGGCCTGTGCGAGACGTCCACCCGCGCCCAGAAAAAGGCCCGTTCCGATGGCGCCGCCGATGGCGATCATCTGAATCTGGCGCGGCTTCAGGGCTTTATGGTAACCGAGGTCCTCTTCAACGAAGACCTCACGTTCGGCGGGCGCCGTTTTTCCAGAATGCATGGATTTATCCTCCCGATAAAATGCTTGTAATCGGCAATAAGCCGGAAATCAAAGTGGAACTGGCGTCGTCCCCAATGCTGGAAATGCGGCCAGCGAATGCGTGCAATCAGTAAAGCTGCATGACAGATTTTTGACCTCATAATTGCATGTCATGGCTTTCGTCAAGAGCGACGGACGATGTTGACCTTCCCCCTCCCTGGGAATATGGTGGATTAATCTGTATGACAGCTTTACAGATTTTGCAATGCTTAAGCCAGTGGAGGACATTGTGAGCGTGACGCGCAAGGAGCATGATTTGCTCGGGCCGAAAGAAATTCCTGCAGAAGTCTATTGGGGCGTGCACACGGCGCGTGCCGTGGAAAACTTCAAGATCACCGGGGTAACCATTGGCCACAATCCTTATCTCGTCAGGGGATTGGCCTATGTGAAGGAGGCGGCCGCACGCGCAAATCACGAACTAGGCCTGCTGGACAAGGAGCGCATGGAAGCGATCGCCGAAGCCTGCCGCGAAATTCGCGCGGGCGCTCTTCACGAGCAATTCGTTGTGGATGAAATCCAGGGCGGCGCCGGCACCTCCACCAACATGAACGCCAATGAGGTCATCGCCAACCGCGCACTCGAACTGCTTGGGCACGAGAAGGGCGATTATACTCATCTGCATCCAAACGATCACGTCAATCTCAGTCAGTCCACCAACGATGCCTATCCGACAGCCGTCAATGTCGGCCTGATCGAGTCAATCGACGACCTCGCCGCCTCGATGGGCGTGCTGAAGGAGGCGTTCGACCGCAAGGCGCAGGAATTTGCCGGCTTCATCAAGATCGGCCGCACCCAATTGCAGGACGCGGTGCCGATGACGCTCGGTCAGGAATTCCGGACCTTCGTTGTGATGCTGGGAGAGGATCAGGCACGCCTCATCGAATCGGCAGCCCTTCTACACGAGATCAATCTTGGCGCCACGGCCATCGGTACCGGGCTCAACGCACCGCGCGGTTATGCCGAGCTTGCCTGCCGCCATCTGGCGGAACTGACCGGGCGGCCGCTGGTGACGGCTGCCGACCTCATCGAAGCCACCCAGGACCCCGGCGCCTTCGTGCACCTTTCCGGCGTGCTGAAACGCGTCGCGGTCAAGCTCTCCAAAACCTGCAACGACCTTCGCCTGCTTTCGTCAGGCCCGCGCGCCGGGATTGGCGAAATCACCCTTCCCTCCGTTCAGGCGGGCTCCAGCATCATGCCGGGCAAGATCAATCCGGTCATTCCCGAAGTGGTGAACCAGGTGGCCTATGCCGTCATCGGCAACGACATCACCATCACGATGGCGGCGGAAGCGGGACAGCTGCAACTGAATGCTTTTGAACCCATCATGGTGCGCGCGCTATCCCAGAGCATCAGCCAACTCAGCGCCGCCTGCCGTACGCTGGCAGAAAAATGCGTAGACGGCATTGTCGCCAATCCGGCAATCATGGCGCAGCGCGTGGAGGAATCGATCGGTCTCGCCACGGCGCTCAACCCGCTGATCGGTTATTATGCGGCAACCGATGTCGCCAAGGAGGCCCTTGCGAGTGGTCGCACCGTGCCGCAGGTGGTTCTGGAGCGTGGCTATCTCACGGAGGCGCAGTTGCAGCAGGCGCTGAGCCCGCGACACCTTGCCAACCTGCCAACGCTGGTCACGGCTGGCGAAGCCGATCTTCGCCAATGATGGTGGTCACAACCTGCTTCACCTGACCAAGGTGGAGTTCCATTGCCTCCCGCGCCTCGGGCGCTGAACCCCGCCGGATTGCCTCGACAATCCGGCGGTGCTCGAAATTCGAAGCGACGCGGCGACCGGCCATCAGGTTCACCATTCCCGATTGTTGGGCGACGGCTTCGCGGGCATCCGACACCACCTTCGCAAAGAGACGGTTGGCAGAGGCTTCCGCGATGGCACAGTGAAACTGGCCGTCCAGCAGCACCCAGGGATGCGGCCTCTCCTCGGTTTCCATGCGGCTACAGAGATCGAGCAAGACCTGCAATTGCGCATCCGTGCGCCTCAAGGCCGCCCAACCTGCCGCCGGGACTTCGATGAACGGGCGCGCTTCAATGAGATCGCGCGCGGAATAAGCGCCGTAATTCAATTCCGAGGGTGGCGCCAGCGTCATGACGTAGGTGCCGCTGCCGGTGCGCGTTTGCGTCAGGCCCAGCGTCTGGAGAGATCGCAATGCCTCACGGATGATCGGACGGCTGACGCCATAGCGCGTTGCGAGATGGGCTTCCGAGGGCAGGCGCGTGCCGACCCCAAGCTGGCCAGACGTGATGGCGGAACGGATATCTTCGAAGACCGCTTCTGCGGCGTTCTTGCGGTTGATCGGCTGCGCGTCTGCAAGCCAATCCGTCAATCCGCCCATATAAACATCCTCCACATTCTCGATATGTCCGCACCATTACGCCAGCGAGACGGTCCAAACGGGAAAGGTCGGCTGCCGCTCTCGCTGCTAAGCCGACCTTCCTATCATTATCCGGCCTGCCGGAACAACGAGGGTTGATATTTTTGTTGGGGCGAGCGCCGGTGCATCACCGCCCCCAAACCAGAGGCGAAATTATGCCGTGACTTTAGATGCCTCCGGTTTGTCATCTTCACGCGGGATCCGGAACCACGCGACATAGAGCGCCGGAAGGAAGAGCAGCGTCAGCGCCGTGCCCACCACAATCCCGCCCATCATCGCATAGGCCATCGGCCCCCAGAAGATTTCCCGCGATATGGGAATGAGCGCAAGCGTTGCCGCTGCCGCCGTCAACATGATTGGCCGCATGCGGTGCTCGGTCGCTTCGATGACGGCATGCCATGCCGAGACGCCCTCGCTCCTCAAATGCTCGATCTGCACCACTAGAATGACCGAGTTGCGAATGAGGATGCCGATCAACGCCAAGACCCCGAGAATGGCAACGAAGCCCATCGGCGCATTGGAGACGAGCAACGCCACCACAACGCCGATCAATGCCGTGGGCGCGACGGCGAAGACGAGGAACAGGCGGCTGAAGCTCTGAAGCTGAACCATCAGGATTGTCGCCATCGCAAACAGCATCAAAGGCACCACGGCAACGATCGGAGCCTGCGAATCCGCGCTGGACTCCACCGAGCCGCCGATTTCGAGCTTGTAACCGACGGGAAGTGTCTTTTCGAACGCCTCGAGCTTTGGCTTCAACTGTTCCACGATCGTGGCGGGTTGTGTCGGGCCAATAATGGCTGCCTTGACGGTAACGGTCGGAATCCTGTCGCGACGCCAGATGGTCGGCTGCTCCAGCTCATAGCGGAAGTTTGCAATTGCGGAGAGTGGTACTGCCTTTCCATTGGTCGCCGGCAGCTGCAGGTTCTGCAACGTCTCGATCGAACCGCGCTCCGCCAGCTGCGCGCGCGCCACGACGTTCACGAGATAGATGTCATCCCTGACCTGGGTGACGGTGGAGCCCTCGACAATGCTGTTCATGGCATTGGCGATATCTTCCGAGGAAACACCGAGCTGGCGGGCTTTGTCCTGGATGACATCAACCTTCACCACACGCGTCGGCTCGTTCCAATCCATCACGAGATTGGAAAGCAACTGGTGGTCTCCGACGATGCCGGACAATTGCTGGCCAAGTTCGCGGACCTTCTGAATATCAGGACCGCTCAGCCGATATTGAACCGGTTTCCCGACGGGGGCCCGATATCAAGCAATTTCACGAAGGCATCCGTACCGGCAAATGTCCGGTTGAGATACTCCTGCAGGTCCGCGCGGACCTTGTCGCGCACATCCAACCCCTTGGTAACGATCACCGTCTGACCGAAGGTCACGTCAGGGGTCTGAACGTCGAAGGACAAGATAAAGCGCGGGGCGCCTTCGCCGACATAGGTTGTCCAATGGTCGACATCAGGGTTGTTGGCGAGCATGTCCTGCTCGAACTTCGCCATCTGGCGGTTGGTTTCCGCAATCGAACTGTTCTGCGGCAGGTTCCAGTCGACGATCAGTTCGACGCGGTCGGATGAGGGGAAAAACTGTTGCTGGACCAAACTCATGCCCGCGATGGAAAGACCAAACAGTGCGATGGTCATGATGATCGTGACCCAGCGCCAGCGCAGCGCCCTACCAAGAAGCCATGAAAAAGCAGAAGCGAAGCGACCTTTCTTTTCATGGTGGGATTTCATTGTCTTCGGAAGGATTGTCACGCCGAGAAGCGGCGTGAAGAGAACCGCGACGATCCACGACACGATGAGCGAAACGGCAATCACCACGAACAGCGTGAAGGTGAATTCACCCGCGGCGCTATTGTTGAGGCCGACGGGAATAAAGCCCGCGACAGTGACCAGCGTTCCCGTCAGCATCGGAAAAGCGGTCGACGTGTAAACGTAGGTTGCGGCTTTCCTGAGATCGTCTCCGACCTCCAGCCGCGCCACCATCATCTCGACGGCGATCATCGCGTCATCAACAAGCAGACCAAGCGCGATGATGAGTGCACCAAGCGAAATACGTTGCAGCGAAATGCCCGTGTATTCCATGTAGACAAAGGTAATGGCCAGCACGAGTGGAATGGAGACGGCAACCACCATGCCGGCCCTGAGGCCAAGGCTGATAAAGCTGATGACGAGGACGATGGCGATGGCTTCAAAGAGCGCCGAGGTGAAGCCGGAGACCGCTTCATCGACCACGGCCGGCTGATCGGACACGCGGTGCACGTCGACACCAACAGGCAAATCCGAAACGACGCGCTTCATCTGCGCATCCAGCGCTTCCCCGAAATGGAGAAGGTTCGCGCCGGTCTTCATGCCGATAGCAAGGCCGATTGCCGGCTGGCCGTTGAAGCGGAACAGCGAGGATGGCGGGTCGACATAACCACGCCGGATCGTCGCCACTTCCGTCAGCGGGAAGAAGCGGTTGTTGACCCGCAGATTGATGGAGCGAAGGCTTTCCTCGGAGGTGAATTGCCCGCTCACCCGCAACGCCACACGCTCAGGCCCTGCATTGACGAAGCCGGATTGCGTGACCGCGTTCTGGGATTGCAGCGTGTTGATGATCGACTGCTGGTCGATGCCGAGCGCCGCGATCTGCCGCGTGGAAAATTCCAGATAAATCGCCTCGTCCTGCGCGCCAATGACATCGACCTTACCGATATTGTCGACCGTCAGCACCTTGGCACGGGCATCCTCTACCAGATCACGCAATTGGCGCTGGCCGAGACCGTCGCTGGTGAAGGCATAGATATTGCCATAGACATCGCCGAACCGGTCGTTGAAAAACGGGCCGACCACGCCAGAGGGAAATTCACCCTTGATGTCGCCGATCATATTGCGGACACGCACCCAGGTCGGCTCGACATTCCGCGCCTTGGTTTCTGGCACCAACTCCACAAAGATCGTCGTGCGTCCGGCCATCGTCTGGCTGCGCACATAGTCGAGATTGTCGAGTTCCTCGAGCTTCTTCTCGATTCTGTCGGTGACCTGCTTGGCCACCTCCTCCGCGGAAGCGCCGGGCCATTGCGCGCTGATCACCATGGTTTTGATGGTGAAGTTTGGATCTTCCTCGCGGCCTAGATTGAGGTAGGAGAAAACGCCGGCGAGAACGAAGACCAGCATGAAATACCAGACAAGCGAACGGTGTTCGAGCGCCCAGTCGGAAAGGTTGAATTTCTTCACTGACGGACCTCCTGATCGATCCTGATGGCCTGTCCATCCTTGAGTTTGTGGACGCCGGCGCTGGCGACGCGCTCGCCCGGCTTGATACCGCCGGTGACGCGCACACTTCCACTCTCTGCGGGATCGCCCTCAATCGTGACGGGCCTGAACGTCACTGTCGCCGTATCGACATTGACGATCCAGACGCCCCAGCCGTTGTCGGTTTTCAAAAGGGACGATGAGGGCAGCATGATGCGGGGTTCGGATGCAACAACGACGGAGGCCGTGACCACGGAGCCCAAGCGGAAGGCTGATGGTGCATCCTGAAGGCTGATCTTCGTGCGACGTGTCCTTGTCGCCGTTTCGGCTTCCGGCGCAATTTCGCGCACGACGCCGGTGGTGCGAATTTTTGGATCAAGTTGCAGGGCGACATCGAAGACGGAGCCGATCTCCAGTCGCTGGGCTGCAAATTGTGGAACGTCGACCACCACATCACGCACCTCCGGGCGGGCGATGGTCACGACAGTCTGACCGGCGGAGACGACCTGGCCAATCTCACCTGCCGTTGCCGTGACCACGCCGTCGAATTCAGCACGCAATTGCGCATAACCCAGCTGTTCCTCGGCCTTATCGAGATTGGCCCGGGCCTTGGCGACGGCGGCATTGGCAGTGCGGGTCGCCTGTTCGGCTTCTTCCAACGCCGCTTCCGTGCCGCTTCGGGCTTCGGCCAGCACGCGCTGGCGCTGTTCTGTCGTGACCGCATTGGCGAGTTGCGCTTCCGTATTGGAAAGATCGGATTGAGCACTCTTCACCGCAAGCTCAAGGGCAAGCGGATCGATCGAGGCCACGACATCGCCTTTCTTGACCAGATCGGCGACATCGACGTTGCGGGCGATGATGCGTCCCAGAACACGGAAACCGAGATTTGTCTGGATGCGCGGTTCAACCGTACCGGTCAGCCGCAGCGCATCCGCTGGCTTCTCTTCCACGACGACGGAAAGTACCGGACGCGGTGGCTCAGCGGCGGCTTCCTGCTGTTCCTGGCAGGAGGAAACGGCAATTACCACGGCTCCCACAAACAAGCTTTTGTATATCCTGAACATTATTGTGCTTGCCCCTTTTCATAGGCGACCTTTTCACCGGCGCGGAGGAACTTCGTCCCAACGGTTACGACGAGATCGCCGGGATTAAGCCCCTCAGCGACAACAAACTGGCCGGTCTCGTAATCGGCGACCTCAACACGCCGCATATCCACCTCCTGCGACCGCAGATCGACCACCCAGACGGCTGGAGAACCCTCTTGCGACGTCATCGCAGACCATGGCAGCTCGATCGCGTCGACCTGTTTGAAGCGGAAATGACCGGAGACGGGAGCGCCGAGCGGCATTGTCATGTCACCATTCAGCCCGACCTTGACCCTTATCGTGCCATTGTCGGGATCGATCGTCGGCGAAATCTCCCGCACCGGCGCCGCAATCGTGCGGGCAGGATCCGAGAGAAGACTGACATCGACGAGATTGTTGATATCGCGCTCTAGGAACAGGGATTCATAGACATCGAAAACCGCATCGCGCGGCCCGTCATGCGCCAGCGTGAAGACGAGCTGGGCTGCCTGCGCCACCTGACCCACTTCGACGTTGCGCGCCGTAATCACACCGTCTGCATCGGCTCGAAGCTCAGTATATGACAGCGCATCCCGCGCGGTATCCAACTGCGCCTGTGCAGATCTGACGGCACCCTGCGCCGTGAGCAGAGTTTCCTGGGCCTTGTCCACCGCCGAACGCGATGTCACCTGCGTCTTGAAGAGGCTTTGCTGCCGATCGAAGGCCAATTGAGCCTGAGTCTGCTGCGCCTCGGCAGATTGGAGGTTGGCAAGCGCGACGTCGAGATCAGCCTTTTGTTCCTCAGGATCGATACGGGCCAGCAATTGCCCTGTCTTGACCCTGGTACCGACATCCACAAGCCGCTCGATTATCTTGCCACTGACCCGGAAAGACAGATCCGTCTGAACCCGCGCCCTCACTTCGCCCGTGATAAGGCTGCCGCGATCCACGGGCTTCTTTTCAGCCACTACCACGTCCACCGTGCGCAGTGGTTTTTTGGCAGGCGGCTCTTCGTTGCTGCAGGCCGAGAGGGCGAAAATGCCGCCGAGCGCCGCCGCGATGAGAATGGTTTTCATGGTGACCTCTTGATCTTCGCATCGTCCTATAATATTTGACTAACCGAATAGTCAATGAAATTCTTGTGCCGTAGATCGGTTGTCTGCACACCATCAAACCGGACCTCGGAAGGACTCTCCTGTTCGCCCCGCACACGCCCGCGGGTGCGTCAGCACCCGTCCTTAATGGTGTCGAATGAGCAGCTTGGCAAAAATCCATTCCGGTTTTTACGCCGGTGCTGTAGGCACTGATCTCTCATTTCCGCCAATGCGACGGACAGAAGGGCACGCGCCAAAACATAGGAATCCCCGGCCATGGCAAAAGCAAAACTGACACGCGCTGAACAGAAGATACAACGTCCGTTGCAAATTCTCGATGCCGCATTCGAGGAATTCACCAAAACAGGATTTGCCGCCACGCGGGTGGAGGACATCGCTGAACGCGTGGGTGTCACGAAAGGAACTGTCTACGTCTATTTCGAAACGAAGGAGGCACTCTTCGAGGCCATGGTTCGGCATTCGTCTCAGCCATTCCAGCAGGCCTTCAACGCCTACTCACAAACTTCCGATGACCCTGTCGAAGCGCTTCGACTGCTCTTGGAATTTCTGTTCGACGCGCTTGTCGACAACAAGAAAATGCGGGAGCTGTTCCGCCTGATCCTCGCCGAGGGGGCGAAATTTCCGGACCTCATCGACCAGCATCATGATACGATGATGGAGCCGGTTTTCCAGCGCATCAACGCCATCCTGGAGGATGGCGTGGCAAAAAAAAGATTCAGGGCCAATCCGCCCGAACTCTGCAAGGTCGTGGCGTCGCCTATGGTCGGGACTTTAGTCTTTCGGCTGATATTTAACGACCGGCGTAGCCTCGACAGACAGGCAGTTCTTAATATTCACCTTGAATTGATCATGCGCGGGTTGCTCGCATAGGTCTTGCCTGGTCAAGGCAAGACCCGAACCGATCAGCGCTTCACAGCATGCGATAGCGCCGGTTGAAATACATCAACGCTTCGTCGCCATCGTTGATCTTCATATCAACGACATCACAGATCAGAATATCATGTGTGCCGCCGTCATGGGCCTCGCGGATACGGCAATCGAAAGAGACAAGCGCGTCCTCGAGAACCGGCGCGCCGGTTTCAAGCAAGCCCCAGCTGCCAGCAGCAAAACGTTCCTCCGCCGGCGTCTTGCCGCCGAAAAGCGTGCTCAGCACCTCGTGATGCGCAGCAAGCGTATTGACGCAGACTACCGCGTTAGCTTTTACCACCTTATAAGCGGATGAATTGCGGTTGAGGCAGACGAGAAGCGTGGGCGGATTGTCGGAAACGCTGCAAACGGCAGTCGCGGCAAATCCCGCGCGGCCTGCAGCCCCGTCAGTGGTCACGATATTGACCGCCGCACCAAGCCGCGCCATCGCATTTCTGTAATCCTGGCTGCGCTGCTCTGCAGTCTTCGTCTCCATACCCGCTTCCCTTTCAAGAGACATCATCTGCATCTAACCCATCCTTTCTTAACAGCCTATCAAGCCAGCACGCAGGCATCGTCAAAGGCAAGACGCGGCAGACGCCCAAAAAGCTTCGACGGATCGCCATGGCCAAGATTGATCAGGAAATTGGATTTCCACGTCGTGCCGGCAAAAAACGCCGCATCCACCTTGCCCTTGTCGAAACCGGACATGGCACCAGTGTCCAGCCCCAACGCGCGGGCGGCGAGGATCAGATATCCGGCCTGAAGCGTTGCGTTGCGAAAGGCCGTTTCTTCGGACACCGCAGGGCTGGAGGTAAACCAGGAACGCGCATCCGCATGAGGAAACAGCTCCGGCAGCTTTTCATAAAATTCGCTATCTATCGCTGCGATGACGGTCACGGGAGCCGCCATCGTCTTTTCGAGATTACCGGAAGACAGTGCGGGCCGCAGCTTTTCCTTCGCTGCGGCGCTGCGCACGAAAACGAAACGCGCTGGTGAGCAATTGGCCGACGTCGGTCCCATCTTAACCAGGTCGTAAAGCGCTTTCAGCGTTTCATCGCTGACCGGATCGTCCGTCCAGCCATTGTGGGTGCGTGCTTCGGTAAAAAGTGCTGCGAGTGCTGCATCATCGAGTGCTTTCGTCATCGTGCTTTAAAATCCTGTCAGATTGTCGCGTCGGCGGGCAGAAGGAACTGCAGCAGCCGGGTGTTGAAAAGGTCGGGCTCGGTAATATTGACCGCGTGAGCCCCGAAATCGAAAAGGCAAAGCTCGCTTTGCGGCAAACCGTCGGCAAGACGCAACGAGCGGGTGTAGGGCACCAGAAGATCGTCCTTCGTCGCCACCACCAGCACCGAACTGCCTATCTCGCCAAGCCGTGTGTCCACATCGAAGGCCCGCAGCGCGGCGATACGCCGGAGCACATTTTCCTTGCCCTGAAAATGCACCACGCCATGCGCATCGTCCCGCGCCAGCCGCTCCTGATTGTCCGACATCCACTTCGCTGGATAAAGGAACAGCGGCTGAGCTTTGACAAAAGCCTCGACACCGGATTTCTCCAAAAGCTCGATCCGCACGTCAAAGCAGCGCCCGGAATGCGGATCGGCCTTGCTCCACGCGTTGATAAGCACCAGCCGGTCGATAAGGCCGGGCAGCCGCAGCGCAATATCGAGGCCGATCAGGCCACCGAGGGCATGTCCCATGAAGTGGAATTTTTCGAGGCTCAGGGCCGAGACAATTTCCAGCACATCATCCGCCATGGCGGAAATGCCGCCATCCTCCGGCACCTCGCCGCCGGTCCTGCCGGTGCCGCGATGGTCATAGGTGACCACCCGGAAATGGCCGGAAAGAGCCTCGATCTGCGGTACCCAATAGGCACCCGATCCGCCAAGGCCCGAAGACAGCAGGATAGTGGTTGCCTCGGCATCGGCGCGGCCATGAACCTCGAAATGCATCATCTGCCTTTTCGCCTATTTGCCGATATGGGCGACGGTGGCGATTTCGACCAGCGCATCGGGCTTCACGAGGCCGCACTGGATGCAATATCGCGCCGGTTTATCGCCGGGGAAATATTCCGCATAGACCGCGTTGACGGCCTGATAATTCGCCCAGTCGGTGATGAAGATGTGGTTCATCGTCACGTCTTCCATCGTGCCGCCGGCGGTTTCGATGACCGACTTGATGGTTTCCAGAACATGGCGTGTCTGGGCGCTGGCATCACCCACATGCACGACATTATTGTCCTTGTCGAAGGGCAGCGTGCCGGACACGTAAACCACGCCATCGGCAAGGGTGCCCGGCGAGAAGGGAGCGATGGGTTTGCTAGTACCCGCAGGCACGACGATCTTTTTCGGCATTTCGTTCTCCTCTTATGTTGAAATCAAGCGCTGACAGGTGCGGCCTGCGAAATGACGCCGCAGAAATCATTGACGGTGGCAACCCAGCCGAAAAATTTCTCGACATTATAGACCGTCGCCTGCTGGATATAGTCCGGCCCCAGATGATGCGTGGCATCCTCCAGCATCACCCCGAAATATTCGAGGTGAAAGGCATCACGCAGCGAGCTTTCCACGCAGACATTGGTGGCAATGCCGACAAAGACCAGATTGCGGATGCCACGCGCGCGCAGCACGCTATCCATATTGGTGTTGAAGAAACCGCTGTAACGCGTTTTCGGCACCAGAATATCGCCGGGCTGCGGTTGCAGCTCATCGACAATGGCGTAGTCCCATGTGCCCTTGGCGAGCAGCTGGCCCTGCAGTTCCGGCCTTTTGCGCATGGTCTTCAGCGCATTGGACTTGTGCCAGTTGGGCGAACCCGGCCCGCCCGCCTCGACATAGTCCTTGTCCCAGCCATTCTGGAAGTAGATGACCTGAACGCCTGCCGCCCGCGCCGCATCCAAAGTCTTCTTGATGTTGGCGATGGTCCCCTTCGCCCCTGATATATCGAAACCGGCAAGATCGACGTAACCGCCCTCGGTTGAGTAGGCGTTCTGCATATCGACCACAACAACGGCGGTCTCGCTGGGTTTCAGTGTGATCGGCTCCGGCCTTGCAGGCAGCGTGACGCTTTGCGAGCGAGTTTCCGGGCCCTTGTAACCCGCCACGACGGCTTCGCTCATTCCGCTGCCTCCAGTGCCGCTTGAACATGCGCGCGGCTCTTCATCAGCGGCTGCACATATTTGCCGAATTTCTCGACCCCTTCGAGGAAGTCATCGAAGGTCAGCATCACGCCGCCCGTTCCCGGCACCTCGCTCATTTCATCCAGCATTGCCGCCACTTCCTCATAGGAGCCGATCAAGGTTCCCATATTGATATTGACCGCAGAAACGGGGTTGGACATATGCCGTACATTGGTGTCGGAGCCGGATTTGGTATCGACGGCGCTCTGCAGGCCAAGCCATTTGATCGCGTCCTGATCCGCGCCAGCCTTGTAATGCTCCCACTTCGCCCAGGCATCCTCGGATTTTTCCTCGGCGAGCACCATCGTCAGCACAACGGATTTAACCTCGCGGCCGCTCTTTTCCGTTGCCGCCAGCAGGCGCTCATTAGTGGGCGCAAAGGCCTTCGGCGTATTGACGCCCACGCCAAAGCAGAAGCTGTAATCCGCGAATTTGGCCGAGAACGCCATGCCGGAATTGGAAGAACCGGCGCAGATGAGCTTCACATCACCCTGCGGCACCGGCTTCATGCGGCAATCGTCCATCTGGAAGAACTTGCCCTTGAAATCCGACTGCCCTTCCGTCAGCAGCTCTTTCAGCACAGTCGTATATTCGCCGAGATATTCGTAACGATCGCCGAAATAATCGTCACCCGGCCAAAGCCCCATCTGGCTATATTCCGGCCGCTGCCAGCCGGTGATCAGGTTGATGCCAAAACGGCCACCGGAAATGGAATCGATCGTGGTTGCCATGCGCGCAACGATAGCCGGCGGCATGACCAGCGTGGCGGCGGTGCCGAACAGCTTGATCTTGGAGGTGACGGCGGCCAGCCCCGCCATCAGCGTGAAGGATTCCAGATTGTAATCCCAGAACTCGGTCTTGCCGCCGAAGCCACGCAGCTTGATCATCGACAGCGCAAAGTCGAAACCATATTGCTCGGCCTTCAGCGTGATCGCCTTGTTGAGATCGAAGCTCGGCTTGTATTGCGGCGCGTTTTCGGAAAGAAGCCATCCATTGTTCCCGATCGGGATAAAAACACCAACTTCCATTTTACTGTTCCCTTTTTGACGTCAGGTGTCTCCTGACTTGACAAAAGAGTAGCAGGTTCTGTGCCAGACCAAATAAAATAATTTTATCAAATGGATAAAATTTCGGGGCAGACTGAGCCTTGACCGAAAGGCAAATTTTTTATCATTTGGTAAAAATATTTGCCTGTTTATTCAGCATATATTGAGGACGATACGTCGAAGGTGGGTGACCTTCACGGCAATCGCAGACCGATCTAAAAATTCGAAGGCTCTCCTCCGTTATGCCGGACCCGATCGGGCATCCCGCCACGGCGCGTCTGCGCGGGAAATAGAATCTTTTGCGATCAAGGACTTGATCGCACTGGACCCGGATCAAGTCCGTGGTGACGGCGGTAGGGAGTTAAGACTCAATCAAATGCGCACGCGCGAAGGGGTATTTCTGCGCGATGAGGACAACGGCCGCGCAGCTATGCCAAAACCTCAACCCATCCGCTGCTGGGCATAGGCATGCACTGCCCGGAATGCCGCCTCGGCACCCGCGATAACCCGCTCTTCCTCTTCAACGGTCAGCGAAATTTCGTCCAGTGCGGCAGTGAAAGTGCGCCAGTGCAGGCCGCGTCCTTCCGGTGCGCCGGCCAGATGCCGCGCACCGAATTCTTCAGTCAGGCCAAGCTTGGCCGCATCCTTCAGCAGGAAGGCCGCGCCGAGATTGGAGCCTTCGACCACGTAAAGCCAACCCATGGCCTCCGGCAGATCAAAGGGCGTTTCGGCGGTAAAGCGCGGTGCGGACGCTTCTGGAATGGCAAGACCGAGATCGGCAAGGTCCTGCTCGATCATGGGAAGACGACGCCGGCCCTTGAGGTCTGGAAGCAGGCCGTCAAGTGTTTCATTGGAAAAAAAGACATCGAGATCGCGGTGGAAGAGATATTGTGTTTCGACAAATTTGCCGAAGTTCTCGCCGCTCTCAAACGGCTTTGCCGCCATGATGAAAGCATCCAGATCGCCATGCGCGCCCCGCGTCGCTGCCTTCAGGCGCTTGACGCGGCTCTGCTCGATCGCTGCTACAGGCGCTGCCGGCTCCGCAATGGTCATGATGAAAGTTCCTTTATCCCAATATTCAGATTGCCTGATAAAAATCTTTACTGCGTCAGTCAAATTTTATTTTCGCGCATGCCAGCGCTGCGATGGGCGTCCACTGGCGTCGTGCCGTTGGAGAAGCGCCCGCCCTGGTCCTGTGCAACCCTTCGGCTTCGGCTTGTAATGTTACCTGCCCGACAAGACGCGGATGCTGGCTCGGCAGTTCCAAACAATCATACTGCAATTACCTCTTTACAACTAACATGTCAGTATGTCATCAATTCGTAGTCACCTTGGAGGAGCATCGTAATTGACCCAGAAATTCGGCCTTTCGGCAGCTTTGACCACACCTTTCAAAACCGACGGAACAGTCGATATCGATGCCATGATCGCCCATGCCCGCCGTTGCCTGTCGAACGGCTGCGACAGCGTGACACTCTTTGGCACGACAGGTGAAGGCTGCTCCGTCGGCAGCCGTGAAAGGCAGGCGATACTCTCCGGTTTCATTGCGGCGGGCATCGCACCGTCGCGCATCGTCACCGGCGTTCTGGTCGATTCCATCGAGGATGCGGCCGACCAGTCGGCCGAAGCATTGAGAGCCGGCGCCCGCAACATTCTGCTCGCCCCGCCCTCCTATTTCAAGAATGTCAGTGACGACGGCCTGTTTGCCTGGTTCTCAGCGGTCTTTTCGATGATTGGCAAAGATGCACGCGATATCCTCGTGTACAACATCCCCTCCGTGACCATGGTGACGTTGTCGGTCGAGTTGGTCGGACGGCTGAAGGCGGCGTTTCCGGGCATCGTCACCGGCGTCAAGGATTCCTCCGGCAACTGGAGCCATACCGAACGTTTGCTGAAAGAACACGGTGAGCTCGCCATCTTGATCGGCGATGAGCGCGATCTGGCGAAAGGCGTGCGCCTCGGCGGTCAAGGTGCGATATCAGGCGTTGCGAACTTCCTCACACAGGAAGTGCGGGCCATGGCGGTTGACGGCAAGGACGACCAGCGCATCGTCGATCTAGTTGTGGAACTTCTGAAATTCCCGGTTACACCCGCCGTCAAGGTGCTGGTATCACACACGACAGGGGAAGCGATCTGGTCGGATGTGCGCGCGCCTCTCGTCGCCATTTCGGCTGAAGGCCGGCGGCAGATCGAAGGTGCATTCGACGCGCTGTTTCGCAAACAGGCCGCCTGAACGGAGCTGAAAGGTTGAGCATGGACGATACCGGCGAACAGACATTGCGGGAACGGGCGTATGAGAGCTTTACGCATCACCTTCTCTCGCGTGATGTTCGTCCGGGGCAATTCATCTCGCAGCGCCGCCTTGTGGAGCTGACGGGTCTGCCGCTCGGTGCAATCCGGGAGGCAATTCCGCGGCTGGAGGCGGAAGGTCTGATCAAGACCGTGCCACAGCGGGGATTGCAGGTCGCCCATATCGACATCAACCTCATCCGCGAGGCATTCCAGTTCCGCATCTTCCTCGAAAAGGAAGCCGTGGCGCTGTTCACCCGTTCTGCCTCAGACGCAGCTATTGCCAAACTGTTGAAACAGCACCGTGATGTCGCCGAAGCGGCTGAAAATGGTGGAGAGTCGCCGGAACTGGAGCAGCACGCGCAACAGGTGGACTGGGGCATGCACGATGCTTTCATCGATGCGCTCGGCAATTCGATCATCTCGAATGCCTACCGCGTCAATTCCATCAAGATGCGCCTCATCAACCAGGAGCGCTTTCGCATCGCCGGTCATGTGAAGTCAGTGATGAAAGAACATCTCGCCATTCTCGAAGCCATCGAGAAGCGCTCCGTAGAAGACGCCGTGGAGCGGCTGACCGCCCATATCCGCAACGCAAGGGACAGGGCGCTGGCGGTATAAAATGTAGCAAGCCGGGGTGAGGAGAATTCCGGCACAAGGAGGAGAACTGGACATGACGAATTGGTTGCTCAACCCGACGCGCCGCGGGTTTCTTGCCGGTACGGCCGCGCTTGGCAGCAGCGCGGTGCTTGGCATTCGACCGGCATCGGCGGCGGTGAACTGGAAAAAACACGCCGGCACGACGCTTGAGGTCAACCTCGTCAAAAGCCCGCGCAGCGAAACACTGATTAAATATCTCGGCGAATTCGAAGAACTGACCGGCATCAAGGTCAATGCCGAAGCAACGCCGGAACAGCAGCAGCGTCAGAAGGTGGTCATCGAACTTTCCTCGGGCAAGCCGAGCTTCGATGTGGTGCATCTGAGCTACCACGTGCAGAAGCGCCAGTTCGAAAAGGGCAAGTGGCTGGCCGATATCAGCGGCTTCCTGAAGGACCCTTCGCTGACCGATCCGTCGCTCGTTGAGAAAGACTTTGCCGAGGCCGGGATGCTGTTCGCCAAGGACAGCGACGGCGTGCTGCGTTCGCTGCCCTTCTCGGTGGATTACTGGATCGTCTACTGGAACAAGGAGCTCTTCGAAGCCAAGGGGCTGAAATACCCTGAAACTTTCGAGGAACTGGTAACGGCGGCGGAAAAGATCACCGATCCCTCCACCAACACCTATGGTTTCGTGGCGCGTGGCCTCAAGAACGCCAATACACCCGTATGGACCTCGCTGATGCTCGGCTACGGCGCAAAGCCGATCGTCGATGGCAAGGTCAACACTGAATCCAAGGAGGCGGTTGAAGCGGCAAAGCTCTATCAGCGCCTGATGACGAAAGCCGCCCCTCCCGGCGTTTCCGGCTTCAACTGGGCGGAAGCACAGTCGGCATTCCTGCAGGGCAAGATCGGCATGTGGTTCGATGGCGTCGGTTTTGCGCCGCCGATCGAGAACCCGGAAAAATCCCGTGTCGTCGGCAAGGTCGGTTACGGCGTCATGCCGAAGGGCCCGGCAACCCAGGCAGCGGGCACGTTCGGCGATGGTCTCGGCGTCGTCGAAGCCAGCAGCAAGAAGGAAGCCGCTTACCTCTTCTGCCAATGGGCGATTTCGCATGAAATGGGCGCTCGACTGCTGCAGGCGGGCGCCGGCGTTCCGTTCCGCCAGTCCATCCTCGAAGACCAGAAGGTGCGTGATGGTGTGAAGATGCCGGCCGCCTGGCTGGATGCCGTCGTCGGTTCCGGCAAGGTCTCGCAGCTTGCGCTTCCCGTCATCATTCCGGTGACGGAGTTCCGCGACATCTACGGCGTCGGCCTTACCAACATGATCGGCGGCGCCGACCCCGCGGCGGAACTCAAGAAGGCAACGGAACAATTCACACCCGTTCTGGCGCGTAGCGAGGGATAATGGCCTCCGTGAGCATCGAAAACACCAAGACAGGCGTCAGCCGCAAAGAAGGGAGCAGGCCGGCAAGGCTTGCTCCCAACTACTGGCCCTTCGTCATACCGGCACTTGTCGTCATTTCAGCGGTTATCGTTTTTCCTTGGGTCTTCACCCTCTGGATGAGCGCGCATCGCTGGACGCTCGGGCAGGAGCAGAGCTTTATCGGTTTCGAGAACTACGTCAGGCTCGCCAGCGACGCAAGATTCTGGGAATCGCTGTGGCATACGCTCGTTTATACCGTGCTGTCGGTCGTTGCCCCGCTGTTTCTCGGAACATTGGCGGCGCTGGTTTTCGATGCGCAGTTTCCACTGCGTGGTTTTCTGCGCGGCGTCTTTGTCATGCCGATGATGGCGACCCCGGTCGCCATCGCGCTAGTCTGGACCATGATGTTCCACCCGCAACTCGGCGTTTTGAACTATCTCCTGTCTTTCATCGGCATTGGCCCGCTGGAATGGATCTACAATCAGTCGACGGTCATTCCCTCGCTGGTCCTTGTCGAAACCTGGCAATGGACGCCGCTCGTCATGCTGATCGTGCTCGGCGGTCTCGCCGCCGTTCCGCGCGAACCCTATGAGAGCGCCGAGATCGACGGCGCCAATGCCTGGCAGAAGTTCCGTTATCTCACCATGCCGATGATCGCGCCGTTCCTGATGATCGCCGTCATCATCCGCTCGATCGATGCCGTCAAGAGCTTCGACATCATCTATGCGATGACCCAGGGCGGACCCGGCACCGCATCGGAAACCATCAACATCTACCTCTACAATACGGCCTTTGCCTATTACGACATCGGTTACGGCTCGGCCATGGCCGTCGTCTTCTTCATCATCATCGTGGCGCTTTCCTTCGTGCTTCTGATGGTGCGCCAGCGGTCGCAATGGAACGAGATGGAGGATCGCTGATGTCCGCAAAAATCCTGAAACGTAAAAATCTCGACCGGCTCGGCCTGTTCTTCGTGGCGCTGGTGATGATCTCTCCGGTCATCCTGTTCTTCATCTGGATGATCTCGCTGTCGCTGAAATATGAAATCGACAACGGCGCCTATCCGCCGATCCTCATTCCCGAACGTTTCGCCTGGTCGAACTATGTGAAGGTGTTCGAAGAGAACAATTTCTTCCTCTATTTCTGGAATTCGGTTCTCGTGACAGGGGCTGCCACCATTCTGGCGCTCGTCATCGGCGTGCCTGCCGGCTACGGCATCGCAAGGCTGAAGGCGGAAAAATCCGCCGTCGTCATCATGATCGCCCGCATGACGCCCGGCCTTTCCTTCCTCATTCCGCTGTTCCTGCTGTTCCAATGGCTGAACCTCTTGGGCACGCTCTGGCCGCAAATCATCATCCATCTTGTCGTGACGGTGCCGATCGTCGTCTGGATTATGATCGGTTATTTCGAGACGACGCCGAAGGAGTTGGAAGAGGCCGCAAGCATCGACGGCGCATCTTCCTGGCAGGTGTTCCGGCTGGTGGCGCTGCCGATTGCCAAGCCGGGCATCGTCGTCTCCTTCATCCTCGCGGTCATCTTTTCGTGGAACAACTTCGTCTTCGGCATCGTGCTGGCTAGCCGCGAAACGCGCACCCTGCCGGTCGCGGTCTACAACATGCTCTCCTTCGAACAGGTGAGCTGGGGTCCCCTGGCCGCAGCCGCGTTGATTGTGACGCTGCCAGTGCTGCTGCTGACCATGTTCGCACAGAAACAGATCGTGGCGGGTCTCACCGCCGGCGCCGTCAAGGGCGGCTGAACCATCAAACAAAGAAATACGGGAACCTGCACATGGCACCGGTCAATATTCAAAATGTCCAGAAGCGCTTCGGCGCGGTCAACGTCATCCACGGGATCGATATCGACATCAAGGACGGAGAATTCGTCGTCCTCGTCGGCCCTTCCGGCTGCGGCAAATCCACCCTGCTGCGCATGATTGCTGGACTCGAAGAGCTGAGCGATGGCGAAATCCACATCGGGCCACGCGAGGTCAGCCACCTGCCCGCCCGCGACCGCGACATCGCCATGGTCTTCCAGAACTACGCGCTTTATCCGCACATGACGGTCAAGGACAATATGGGCTTTGCGCTGAAACTAAAGAAGGTGAGCGCGGAGGAAACCAAGGCCAAGGTGGACCGGGCGGCCGCCATTCTGGGGCTGGAAAACCTGCTCGACCGTTATCCGCGCCAGCTTTCCGGCGGTCAGCGCCAGCGTGTCGCCATGGGCCGCGCGCTGGTGCGCGACCCGCAGGTCTTCCTGTTCGACGAGCCGCTTTCCAACCTAGACGCCAAGCTGCGCGTGCAGATGCGCGGCGAGATCAAGGCCATGCATCAGCGCATCGGCACGACAACCATTTACGTCACCCACGATCAGGTGGAAGCCATGACCATGGCCGACAAGATCGTGGTGCTGCATGATGGTGTGATCGAACAGATCGGCGCGCCGCTCGAACTCTACGACAATCCCGCCAACCTCTTCGTTGCCGGTTTCATCGGCTCGCCCGCCATGAACTTCATTCGCGGCCGGGTGGAGGAAGGTGTGTTCCGCACGGCGAAGGGCCTCAGCTTGCCGCTGCCCGCCCATGCCGATATCGGCAAACTGGGCGGCCGCGATCTCGTCTACGGCGTGCGCCCGGAACATATCCGCGCCGCTGAGAGTGGCATCGAAGGCCGGGTCGAACTGGTCGAAGGCACCGGCTCGGAAATCTATGCCAAGCTGAATTGCAAGGGTGACGAGATCGCCTGCCTGTTCCGCGAACGCCTCAATGTCCGCTTCGGCGATACGATCCACATTGCCATCGATCCGGCAACGGTGCATCTGTTCGACAGGGACAGCGGCAAGCGCATCTGAACACGGCAGGAGTGAGTAGCATGGTAGACAGTCAGGGCGGCAAGCATGTGCTCTGCGTGGGTGCCGCCGTGTTGGACACGCTGTTCCGTGTGCATGACATGCCGAGGGGCGAAGGCAAGGTCCTGCCCTATGAGATGCTGCAGATCGCCGAGGGTATGGCTTCCAGTGCTGCCTATGCCGTGCATCGCATGGGCGGGCGCGCCAGCCTCTGGGGCGCTGTTGGTGACGACGAAACCGGAAGCCGTATCCTGCGCGATCTCAGCGAAAGCGGCATCAACACGAGCGGCATGACGGTCGCGGCCGGCGCACGCTCGGCCCTGTCAACGATCATCATCGATAACAGGGGAGAACGGCTGATCGTGCCGTTCTACGATCAGCGGCTGCACGAGAAAAAACGCTCCTGTACGCCGGCAGACATTTCTCCGTTCGACGCCGTTCTGGTGGATGTGCGCTGGCCGGAACTGGCGCTGAATGTCCTCACCGTGGCGCGCACGCTTGGCAAACCCGCCATTCTGGATGGCGACGTTGCACCCGTCGAAATCCTTGAGAAGCTTGCGCCAGCCGCGAGCCACATCGTCTTTTCCGAACCCGCCGCCGCCCGGCTGAGCGGGCTTGAAACGGTGAAGGACATGCTGCCGGTGCTGCATGCCCGCTATCCGCAGACCTTCCTCGCCGTCACCGCCGGTCCGCAAGGCTGCTGGTGGACGGAAGCCGGTGATCCCACGGTGCATTTCCAGTCAACGATGCAGGTCGAAGCAGTGGACACGCTGGCGGCGGGCGATATTTTCCACGGCACGTTTGCACTTGCGATGGCTGAGCGCATGGAAAGCCGCGCCGCCATCCGCCGCTCCTCCGTTGCTGCCGCGCTCAAATGCACAGTCTTTGGTGGCCGGGCCGGCGCACCGACGCGCGAAGAGACGGAAGACGCGATGCGGCAATGGCTAGAGCGTGAAGGCGAACCCGCGCTACGCGCCTCCTGAGGGCATCCAATGCCCGCATGAAACTATTCCATTTTTGCGATGCCGTTTCCCGGCGAACTAGGCTAACGTCAAGTCAGAGCAAAGCTTTTTGCAAGCCGCGCTCGTTTTACATTTAGCCTGCATTCCGCAAAAGTGATCACCCGATGCATCAGACGACCCGCCCGAGACTGCGCGATATCGGTTTCCGGCCCGGCCATTTCGAAACCGGCCCGCTCAACGCCATCACCGATGTCGCGGGCGTAGCCGTTGGCCATTCGACCGTCATCGAAGGAGACAAGATACGCACCGGCGCAACCGCGATCCTGCCGCATGGCGGCAATCTGTTTCAGGACAAGGTGCCCGCCGCCTTCGCCGTCTATAACGGCTTCGGCAAGTTTGCCGGCTCGACCCAGATCGAGGAACTCGGCGAACTCGAAACACCCATCATCCTCACCAATACGCTGGCGACAGGCCGGGCCATCGAAGCGATCAACCACCATACACTGACGCAGCCGGGCAATGAGAAAATCGTCTCTATCAACGCCGTCGTCGGCGAGACCAACGATTCCCGCCTGAACGACATCCGCGCCGGCCGCCCGACCATTGAAGAAATTTCGGCCGCGCTAAAAAACGCCACTACAGGCCCAGTCGCCGAGGGCAGCATTGGCGCCGGAACCGGTACGGTCGCCTTCGGCATGAAGGGCGGTATCGGCACCGCGTCGCGCTGCATCACCATTTCCGGTCAGACCTATACCATCGGCATTCTCGTACAGTCCAATTATGGCGGGCATCTGCTGGTCTGCGGCAAGCCTTATGTGAACCCTGATCATAAGGACAAGGACGGCTCGATCGTCATCATTGTTGCAACCGACGCGCCGCTTTCCTCCCGCAATCTGAAGCGCCTCGCGGCCAGAAGCTTCGGCGGACTGGCACGCACGGGTGCCGCGCTCAGCAATGGCTCCGGCGATTATGCGCTGGCATTTTCCACCGATGAGTGGCTTTGCCGCACGCCGGCGCGCCGCAAGGCCGTGACGGACTATCCTGAGCTTTCCAACGATGCGGTCTCGCCGCTTTTCGAAGCTGCGATAGAGGCAACGGAGGAAGCGATCCTCAATTCGCTCTGCACAGCGACCACGACCATGGGCTTCAATGCCGGCACCGGCAAGGTGTCCACGGTCGAGGCCATTTCCATCGTCGCCCTTAAAACCCTTCTTTCAGCCTGACCTTCCAGACGGAGTTTCCATGACCAGCCCATCCGGCCGCATCGTTTACGTCAACGGCGAATTTCTGCCCGAAGCGGACGCCCGCCTTTCCATCTTCGACCGCGGTTTTCTGTTCGGCGACGGTATTTACGAAGTCACCTCGGTTCTGGAAGGCAAGCTGATCGACAGCGATCTGCATATGGCCCGGCTGGAACGCAGCGCCCGCGAAATCGACGTGGCCCTGCCGGTCACGACGAAGGACATCGTTGAGGCCGAACGCCGCCTAATCGCCGACAACAATCTCGTTGAAGGCATGATCTATCTGCAGCTGACGCGTGGCGCCGAGGACCGCAACTTCCTGTTCTCCGCCGATCTGAAGCCGACGCTCGTCATGTTCACCCAGGCCAAAAAGCTGCTTGGCACCCCCGTCGAGGAGGCCGGCGTCTCCGTAAAGTCGGTTCCCGACCAGCGCTGGGCACGCCGCGACATCAAGAGCGTCTGCCTGCTGCCGCAGGTCATGGCGAAGCGTATCGCCAAGGCCGAAGGCTGTGACGAGGCGTGGATGATCGAGGACGGGTTCGTGACCGAAGGCGCCTCCTCCACCGCTTACATCGTCACTGCAGACAAGAAGATCATCACCCGCGGTAACAGCAACAAGACTCTGCCCGGCTGCACACGCCTTGCTGCTCTGCAACTGGCCAAGGAGGCCGGCTTCACGCTGGAAGAACGCCCCTTCACGCTGGAGGAAGCCATGAACGCCGATGAGGCCTGCCTAACGAGCGCGTCCAACTTCGTGGTTTCTGTCACGAAGATCGACGGCAAGCCGGTAGGTAACGGCAAGCCCGGCCCGATGGTAAGCCGCCTGCGCGAACTCTATCTCGAAAACGCCCGCCGCACGGCGATTTAAGCAGGTATCAACCTTCGAGAACCGCCCAGATGCGCTCGACAACGGGCCGGCGGTTCTCTCTCGAACGGTAGAGCCTGATATCGACGGAAATGTCGAAACTCGGATCGGCGGCGCGCACCAGCGCGCCGCTATCCATCTCCTGCCGCATCAGGCTTTCCGGCACCCAGGCCACACCCCAGCCGGCCATCGCCATGGCTTTCAGCCCCACCGACATACTGCCCTCATGCACCCGCTCGAATTTGGGCAGCCGCGCGCTCAGGAGATCGCGCAACAAAGGCCCGAAGAACGACGCTTTTTCATAATCCAGATAGGCGAAGGGTTTTTTTGCATCTTGCTGAAGCGCGTGCAGCGGTGAACCGTCTTTTGCGGGCGCTGAAACAGGAATGATCTTTTCCGCACCGAGCACCCGAAACTCGAAAAGCTGCGCATCGAGCAGCATCGGCACTTCGTGATGGGCATAAGTCAGCAGGAAATCGCTCTGCCCGTCCACCAGCGAGTTGAGGTTTTCCTCCATGCTGCCGGAGTCGGGCCGCAGCACGGAAAACAGCGGCCCCGCCTTTTCGTTCACCCGTTTCAACCAGCCGGGAAAGAAGGTGAAAGACAATGTATGCAGCGCCGTCAGCCGCACCGTCCTAGCATCCGCCCCCTCCTCCTGAAGAAGCGTCCGCCGCGCATGGTAGAGCTGTTTCAGCGTCTCCTGCGCTACCGGCACGAACTTCACGCCCGCCTCGGTCAGCCGCGATGGATAGGACGCGCGGTCGACGAGCGTCGCACCCACCCAGGCTTCCAGCTGCTTGATGCGCCGGCTGAAGGCGGACTGCGTGACATGCCGTTCATCGGCGGCCTTCGAGAAATTGAGCGTTCCGGCCAGCGCCAGGAAATCCTCGAGCCATTTGACTTCCACGGCTCATACTCCCAACAAAAAATCTTTCCGGTTATTCAGAAGCGTCTTTATTAGGTGCAATGAGGCGTGAAAGAAACCCTCTTGTAAAGCGCAGACCTGCGACCAAATCGCAGGTCTGCGGACGACCTATCGGCTACGATAATATTCGATCATCCGCGCCCGGCTGGAGACGAGTTCGATCCGGTCGTTGCTGAGACGGTTGAGGCAGACGCGCTTCGTCCACGGCCCATCGATGAGCGTGAACAGAAAGCGGCCATTGCCGAGCGCCTTCAACGGCATGCTGCGACGCGTCGGGCCGATGCCCATCGTCAGCGACGGACCGCTGATGATAAATTCCGCGCCCTCATCCGAACGCCATGTTCCCGAAAGATCATTCGGCACCGTATGCTCTCCGACAGGCAGGAAACGACGGGCGGCGTGACCGGCCTCGCCGACAATGGCATCGCCATCTAACCTGAGACGCATCGGAGAAGATGCGGAGCGGGAAGAAACCCAGCCATCGACATCTTCATAGAGCGTGTCGTCGCCATCGATGAAGGTGGAGGTGCTGCCCTTGATCTCAAGCCACCACGGACCGCTTTCGGTCACATAAAGGCCTTCCGGCAGGCTGGCGGCCGGCTTGGGCAAAGGCAGACCGGTCAAAGCCACCATGCTTTCCAGCGCGATCTTGAAACCGTTGGTATCCTCGCGGTTCGAGACCACCACGAATCCCGTGCCATTTTCAGGGTCGAGCAGGAAGTAAGTCTTGTAGCCGGGATGCGAACCGCCGTGGCCGACAAACCGGCGGTCGCCCAAATGCGACCAGCGCAGACCGAGGCCATATTCGCTCATCCGCACGTCAGCGAGCGGCCGCTCAGCCGAAAGCCCGTCGAGAACACCCGCGAAGCTGCCCTCGCCCCGCATCAGCCCCTGAAGCCAGCGGGTGAGTGCTTCGGCACTGCCCGCAAGGCTGCCGGATGCGGAGATATGCAGGCCGGCGGCGGAAAGCTGCCAGTTCTCTTCAGACTTCCAGTAACCCGGGACAAGTCTGTCAACCGGATCGTTCCAGACGTCAGGCGCTTTCAGAAACACACCAAAGGGACCGGCAATCTGCTGCTGCACGAAATCGTCAAAACGGAGACCCCGGCGCTCGAGGGCCGCTTCCACCAGACGGTAACCCGTATTTGAATAGGACACCTCGCTGCCGGCAGGGAAATTCAACCGGGTGAGCCGCGACAGATAATCGAGCAGCGGTCCGGCCTTCGTTTCGGTATAGACGGAAAGGCCAAGCAGTGACAGGCATTCGCGTGTATCCGGCAGTCCGCCGCTCATATCCAGCGCCTGCCCGACCGTCACCTCGCGGAGCGGCGATTGCAGCTCCGGCAGATGTTTGCCGAGTGGGTCATCGAGGCCGATCAGATCGGAATACGCAAGCACCATGGCGCAGAAGGCATGTTTGGTGACCGAGGCATACCGCACCACGCTCTGCGGCGTAAAAGATGCGAAGGTCGAGAGGCTCTCGACACCGCCGGCATGAGCGAAACGGATGCCATCGAGATCAAAACCGATGACCGCCCCGCCCGGCTCATTGTCCGCCCATTGTGAGACGAAGCTTTGCGAAAGGGTTGAAGCGGCATTCCAGTCGAATTGCTGTGGCATGGTTCGGTCTCGTGGTTTGTCGTCTTTGCAGAATGCCTCGACGCTGCGGCTCGTTTCTTCTCCCCGCCGGGGAGAAGGTGGCCCGAAGGGTCGGATGAGGGGGCAACGCGAGCGATAGACCCCACCCTTGCCCCCTCATCCCGCTGCCGCGGACTTCTCCCCCTCGGGGAGAAGAAGCGGGCGGCACCCGCTCGATCCATGTGTAATTTAGGCCGGGTGACCAGCCCTCAGGCCGGCTCTTCCAGCCGGATGCTCAGGCTGCGCAGCTCTTCCGTATGCGGATGTTTCGTCCGTCCCTCGCGCAGATCACCCGCGCTCAACTGTTCCACCATCTCGCCATTCAACATCACGCCCACCTGCGGGCAAAGATGCGCAATGACAGCAAGATTGTGGCTGACAAGAATATAGGTGAGATTGCGCGCCGCACGCAGGTCCTGCAACAGGTTCAGAATTTCCGCCTGCACCGAGACATCCAGCGCCGACGTCGGCTCGTCGAGCAGCAGCACCTGCGGATCGGCGATCAGCGCACGAGCAATCGCCACGCGCTGGCGCTGGCCACCGGAAAGCTGATGCGGGAAACGGAAACGGACCGCCTGCGGCAGCGCCACGTCGGACAAAGCCTGCTGGATGCGTTTTTCGATGTTGTCCATGCCGTGCACCAACGGCAATTCGCTGAGAATACGGTCGATGGTCTGGCGCGGATGCAGTGAGCCATAGGGGTCCTGAAACACCATCTGCACCTGCCGGAAGAATTCCGGCGTACGACGCAGAGGGGCATCCTTGCCGGCAAAGGCGATGCGCCCTTCCCAGCTTTCGTTGAGGCCCGCCATGGCGCGCAGGATGGTGGATTTGCCCGAGCCGCTTTCGCCGACGATGCCGAAGCTGCCGCCCTTCTCCACCGAAAAGGACACGCCCTTCACCACTTCGCGGTCACCGAACTTGATACGGAGGTTTTCGACGTCGATCATTGGCTGGACCACGCTGCATCACGGTTGAGAACGGGAAGACGCTCGCGCGGGTGCGTCAGCGAGGGAATGCAGTTCAGAAGTCCCTTTGTATAGGGATGTTCGGCTTTCAGCAGTTCGGAAGCCTTCAGCTCCTCCATCACCCGGCCGGAATACATGACGGCGACGCGGTCGCAGAAATGCGAAACGAGCGGCAGGTCGTGGCTGATGAGGATGAGGCCCATGCCACGCTCCGACACCAGCTCCTCGATCAGCCGCAGGATTTCCGCCTGCACCGTGGCGTCAAGTGCGCTGGTCGGCTCGTCGGCGATCAGCAATTCCGGATCGGGGGCGAGCATCATGGCGATCATGACGCGCTGGCCCATGCCGCCGGAAACCTCATGCGCGTAGGATGAAGCCACCTGACGCGGATTGCGGATTTTCACCTGATCGAGCAGGGCGATGGCCGCTTCCATGGCGGCACGCTTGCTGCCGCCCTTGTGGGTGCGCCAGGCTTCAGCCACCTGCGCGCCGATGGTCTTTACCGGGTTCAGCGAATATTTCGGGTCCTGCAGGATGAAGCCCGCCCGCTTGCCGCGGATCTGGCGCATCTGCCTTTCGCTGGCGGACAACACGTCGATGCCGTCGAATGCGAGCTTGTCGGCGCGGATATCGGCATTGGAGGGCAGAAGCTTCATCAGCGCACGCGCCGTCAGGCTCTTGCCCGAACCGGACTCGCCGACGATGCCAAGCTTCTCAGTGCCGAGCTTCATGGAAACACCACGCACCGCCTCGAAACGGCTGGTGCGGGTCTGGAAAGCGATCTTCAGATTTTCGATTTCGACCAGCATGGCTCAATGTCCCTTCGGGTCGAGAACGTCGCGCAGGCCATCGCCGAGGAAGTTGAAGGCGAGCGAAACGAGGAAGATGGCGATGCCGGGAATGGTGGCGACCCACCATTGTTCGAAGATGAAGCGCTTGGCCGTCGCAATCATCGCACCCCATTCCGGCGAAGGCGGCTGTGCGCCCATGCCGAGGAAGCCGAGGCTGGCGGCGGTGATGATGATCGAGCTCATGTCGAGCGTGATGCGCACGATAAGGCTCGGCACGCAGAGCGGCGCGATATGCCGGGCGATGATGCGCCAGGCGGAAGCGCCGGTCAGCCGGTAGGCCGCCACGAAGTCGCTGCCGCGCACCGTCATGGTCTCGGCGCGGGCAAGACGCGCATAGGGTGGCCATGCAGTGAGCGCGATGGCGAGAATGGCGCTTTCAACGCCGGGCTTCAGCGCCGCAACAAAGGCCAGCGCGAGGATGAGGCGCGGAAAGGCCAGGAACACATCCGTTACCCGCATCAGCACCGTATCGACAATGCCGCCGAAATAACCGGCGATGCAGCCGATGGCGAGGCCAATGGGTGCCACGAGAACGACGACGGCAATGACCATGCCGAGTGTGACGCGGCCGCCATAGAGAATGCGCGAGAGAATGTCGCGGCCCAGCTCATCCGTGCCGAACCAGTGTTCGGCGCTCGGGAATGCCAGGCGATTGCCGAGATTCTGCGTCGCCGGGTCGTAGGGCGCAAGCAGCGGCGCCAGCAGCGACAGCGCAATGAAGAGGACGATGATGGTCAGACCGATCACCGCCAGCGGATTGGACTTGAGGTTGAGCCAGATGCGATATCGGTTGCCCCAGGCAGCCTGTGTTCGCGAATGCGGCGTTTCATCCAGCGCCCAGTTTCTGAAATTAGCTAACATCATCGAACGCGAGGATCCATAACTCTGTAAAGCACGTCTGCAAGCAGGTTGAGGGCGACATAGATGAAGCCGATCAACAGGGTTGCGCCGACGACGGGGTTCATGTCCGCGTTCATGAGCGAGACGGTGAGATATTGGCCAAGGCCCGGCCAGCTGAAGACGGTTTCCGTCACCACCGCACCTTCGAGAAGGCCGGCATAGGTGAGCGCGAGAACCGTGACGAGCTGCACGGCGACCGTCGGGAAGGCGTGTCCCCAGATCACGGTCATAGCCGAAAGCCCCTTGGCGCGGGCGGTGATGACATATTCACCCTTCAGCGCGTCGATCATAAAGGCGCGCGTCATGCGGGTAATATAGGCCATGCTGAAATAGGCGAGAATACAGACAGGCTGCACCATATGGGCGATGGCATCGTAAAAGGCGTCCCAGTCGCCCGCAAGCAGCGTATCGACCGTCATCAGGCCGGTCACCTGCGTGATCATGCCGTCATAGATGATGTCCTGCCTGCCGGGTCCGGGTGCAACGCCAAGCGTGGCGTAAAAGACCAGCAGCGAAATCAGCGCCAGCATGAAGACGGGCACGGAGTGGCCGGCAAGGCAGACGACGCGGACGACCTGATCGGTGAGCTTGCCCTGCCTCACGGCGGCCCAGACACCAAGCGGAATGCCAATCAGTGCAGCGAGGATAAGCGCTGCGGTGGCAAGCTCGAATGTGGCGGGGAAAACGCGCTTGATATCGATCCAGACCGGATTGCGGGTCAGGATCGAATTGCCGAAATCGCCATGCAGAACCTGCCAGACATAATGGAAGAACTGCACGACCAGCGGCTGGTCGAGACCCATTTCGGCCCGGACCCGCACGATGACGTCTTCAGGCGCATTATCGCCAACCGCCGCGATGACGGGATCGACCGGCATGACGCGCCCGATCATGAAGGTGATGATCATCAAACCGAACAGCGTCAGGAGGACGCTGCTCAGTATCGACGATATGCTTTTAACGCGCTTGTTCAATGTCACGCTTTCTTCGCATCGTGGTAGGAATTGCCCTCGGAGAGAACGCCGAGTTCGAAGCCGGACACGCCCTTGCGGAAGGCGGCCGTCTTCGTGGTCTGGAACATGAACACGAAGGGGCTGTTTTCCATGTGCTCGCGCTGCAGGGCTTCATAAAGCTCCACGCGCTTTGCAGGATCCTTCTCGTCACGCGCGGCTTCCGCCTTGGCGGCAAAGTCGTCGTTCTTGAAGCGCGAACGCCACAGGAAGGGCTTCGACTTGGCGTCGTCGCCATTGTCCTTGTTGATGTTGAAAACATCGGCGTTGGAATGCGGATCGAAATAATCCGTGCCCCATGCGGAGAGCGCCATCTGGTGTTCGCGGGCGCGCATCTTGGTCAGGACCTGGCGGTTTTCGGCCGACTGCAGGCGCACCTTGATGCCGATATCGGCAAGGTTTGCCTGGATGGCCTGCGCCAGATCCGGATAAGGCTGGGCGGAATAGTGGTCCATGCTGATTTCGAAACCATCGGCAAGGCCGGCTTCGGCCATCAGCGCCTTGGCCTTCTCGACATCGCGCTGGAACGGAATGTCGTTAACGGCGCCGGGGAAGCCCTTCGGCTCGAAGCTCTGGTGGATTTCGTGCGTCAGCGGCACGATGTTTTCCTGCATGCCCTTATAGTCCAGCGCCCACTTGATCGCCTGCCACACCTGCGGCTTCGCAAGGTTCTCATTGCCCTGGTTGAGCGAAATCAAGACCAGCGAGGCAATGGACTTACGCTCCAGCTCGATGTTGGCGTCGTCCTTGACGGTGCGCAGCTGCTCCGACGTCAGGTCGCGGGCGATGTCGATATCGCCCTTCTGCAGCATCAGAAGCTGGGAAGACGGATCGGTAACGTGACGCAGGATGACGCGCTTGATATTGCCCTTGTAGGGCCCATTCGGGTTGACCGTCAGAGCGACGCTTTCGCTCGGCTTCCAGGCCTGAAGCATGAAATCGCCCGAACCCGCGCTGTTCTTCTGCAGCCAGCCATTGCCAAGGTCTTCACCGGAAGCATTGGCAAGAACGGCCTTCTTTTCGACGATCGCGCCGATATTGGCGGAAAGGCAATAAAGCAGGAAGGAGATGGCGGTCGGCTTTGCCGTCGTCAGCTTTACCGTCTTGTCGTCGGCGGCAACAATGGTCGTTTCGGCGTTTTCAGGCGTGAAGCCGAACTGGCCGATGATGAAGGCCGGGCTCTTGTTCATCTTGATGGCGCGCTGCAGCGAGAACGCAACGTCTTCCGCCGTCACTTTCGCACCGCTCGCGAAGGTCGCATCGTCACCGATCACGAAGGTAAAGACCTTGCTGTCGGCATCGGCTTCCCAGGATTTTGCTATAACCGGATCGACCTTGGTGGAATCCTCACGGTTGGCGCGCACCAGCTTTTGATACATGTTGGAGATGATTTCACCGCCGACAGCCTCGAAACCTTCATGCGGGTCAAGGCTCGTCATATTGTCCAGCTGCTGGGCAACGACCAGAATGTCCTTCGGGGTCGCGGCAAATGCCGGAATGCGCGCATAGGACAGGAACGGAACGGCAGCGCCGGCAATCAACAGGTTGCGTCTTGAAATCATCGAAAATCCCCTTTCGGACCTTATTTTTCGGAAAATGGTGGGTTTGCCCCAATCCAGTCGTTTTTTTTATGTTTCCCGCGATTACCATGAGCCAACGAGGCCCGACCAATTCCAAATTTGGCAGAGCCTATGCACGGATTGCATTTGCTCCCGGCTTGACCTTTCCTCTACCAATTCTGAAAACTCTCCCGCAGGCGCGTCCGCGCAACCCCGTTTCCGAAGGTGAATGACCATGACCGATCTAAAAACCGTACCCGTCTTCGACGGTCACAACGATGTACTTCTGCGGTTATGGAAATCGGGCAACGCCTCCCCCGAAACGCTTCTGATCGAAGGCGACACCGTCGGCCATATCGATCTGCCTCGTGCCAAAAAAGGTGGCCTCGCCGGCGGCCTCTGCGCCATGTACGTGCCGTCGCCCAACATGGAAAAGGATGCCAATGGTGATTTCCCGACACCGGCCGAAGCCGACGCGCTGAAAGCGACGCTTGCCATGGCGGCGCTGCTGTTCCGCGCCGAGAAACAATCCAATGGTGCGCTGAAAGTCTGCCGCACGGCGGCCGATATCCGCAGCGCCATGGCCAAAGGCGCCTTCGCCTCCGTTTTTCACATCGAGGGCGCGGAAGCGATCGGCGCCGATCTGGATGCGCTGCACGTTCTGCATGAGGCGGGCCTGCGCACGCTCGGGCCGGTCTGGAGCCGCCCGAACATCTTCGCTTATGGCGTTCCCTTCCGCTTCCCCTCGACACCGGATATCGGCCCCGGCCTCACCGATGCAGGCAAGCGGCTGGTGAAGACCTGTAACGAGCTGAAGATCATGGTCGATCTGTCACACATGAACGAACAGGGTTTCTGGGATATCGCCAAGATATCAGACGCACCGCTGGTGGCATCGCACTCCAACGCTTACGCAATCTGCAACCACAGCCGTAACTTGACGGATCGTCAGCTGGACGCCATCCGCGATACGGGTGGCCTCGCTGGTATCAACTTTGGTGTCTTGTTCCTGCGCCAGGACGGCGTGAAGAACCCGGATACCGATCTCAACGAACTCGTCCGCCATGTGGACTATATCGTCAACCGGATCGGAATAGACCACGTCGCGCTCGGTTCGGATTTTGATGGCACCACTATTCCCGCCGCCATGAAGGATGCGGGCGACCTGCCGTTGCTGGTTGAAGCCCTGCGCAAGGGTGGTTATGACGATGAGGCACTGGCCAAAATCTGCCACGGCAACTGGATTCGCGTATTGGAAAGAACCTGGGGCGCTTAACGCTTCCAGTTTTGCACTCCGGCGCTATGCGCCGGAGGTCTAGAGCGGCGAGGTCTCAGACCTTGGCCGCTTTTTTCTTGCCCGTGGCACGAAACGCGAAAAGTCCGGCAATAAGACCGATCAGAGCCCATTTCATCGGCAGTACGTCTGCTGTCTCGCTGCGGATCGGCCGCACCGTCACGGTACCCGGACGCGATTCATAGCCCGTCTGACCTTTCGCCTGCGCCTCGGCAATCTGTTGTGGCGAAACCACCCACTCGGCCCCACGCATCTTGTCGAACGTCATGTAACCGCCTCCTGCCACGAGGGCGACGACGAGCGCAATCGCTATTCTAGTCGGCATGTTCATATGCATCTCCTTCCATCGAAAGGAGCGTGTAGTTGCATTAAATGCCACCACCAAGCAACCGCCGCGTTTAATTTATTGATGTTTTAGCAGGCGAGGATACTTCCACATTTTCAAGTTGCATTCCGGCTGTTAAATTTGTCAAAATCTGGCGACAACCTGCACAAACTTCACATCGACACGTCACGCAATTCTGCTAAGCAAATTTCCTCAACCGAAACGAATTAGCGACACAATCCTGTGGTTCGCCAACCAACGGGATTGGCGCTGGAAAAAGTAGATGGCAGACAAGAGCGAAGTTATAGAGACGGATATTACAGAATCCCCGGTTGAAAGCTTTTTCGCCAGAAACCGGCCCTATCTGACGGCCATCGCCATAACGCTCATCTTTGTGATGATGACGTTTGCGATTTACCGTCTCACATCGGAAGTACGATATGACGATGTCATCGCTGCTCTTCTTGGCACGTCGTTTTCCGCCGTCCTGCTGGCAATCGTCTTTACCGCACTAAGCTTCGTCGCACTGATCTTCTACGATGCGAATGCCATCGAATATGTCGGCAAGAAAGTCCGTTTTCCATCGATGGCGGTCACGGCCTTCGCGGCCTATGCCATCGGCAATACGGCCGGCTTCGGTCCGCTGAGCGGCGGCGCCATCCGCTTTCGCGCCTATTCCCGACTCGGTCTTTCGCCGGGTGATATCGCCCGTGTCATCGCTTTCGTCACGCTTTCTTTCGGCCTCGGGCTGCTCTCGGTCAGCGCGATCTCCACCTTCATCGTCGCGCCGCGCATCGCCTCGATTATCAACGTCGATCCGGCCGTTCTGCGTGGCGTTTCGCTCGCGATCATCGCCGTGCTCGTGACCACGGCCTATATCGGACGCAACGGCAAGGTCATCAAGCTCGGAAAGTGGCGGCTGCGCCTGCCCGATAGCCGCACCTCGTCACAGCAATTTCTTGTCTCCGCGTTTGACATCGCCGCTTCAGCCTCCGTGCTCTATGTGCTTTTGCCGGAAACCCATCTCGGCTGGCCGACCTTCTTCGCCATTTACGCCACTGCCGTCGGTCTCGGCGTTCTCAGCCATGTGCCCGCAGGCCTCGGTGTTTTCGAAACCGTCATGGTGGCGGGGCTCGGCAATGCCATCAGCGTCGATCAGCTGCTCGGAAGCCTCGTTCTTTACCGCGTGATTTACCATGTGCTGCCGCTGGTGGTCGCGATTCTGGTCATGATCGTTTCCGAGACGAAACAGTTCGCGGCCAAACCCGTTGTGTCGGATATCAGCCAGCTTGCCGTCAGGCTCGCTCCACCGCTGCTTTCCACCTTCGCCCTCATTCTCGGCACCATGCTGATCTTTTCGAGCGTGACGCCGACGCCGGACAGCAATCTCGATTTCCTCTCGAATTTCGTGCCATTGCCCATCATCGAAGGCGCACACTTCCTGACGAGCATTCTCGGCCTCGGCCTCGTCGTCGCCTCCCGCGGCCTCGGGCAGAGACTGGACGGCGCGTGGTGGATCGCACTGGTTGCGGCCTCCCTCGCCCTTATCCTCTCGATACTTAAGGCCATCGCTGTCTTTGAAGCGATCTTCCTCGGCCTCTTCATCGTGGCACTCGCCTTCAACATGCGTAGCTTCAACCGTCACGCCTCGCTGGTAAAACAGGCGCTCGGTCCAAGCTGGATCGCCGCGATGATGGTGATCATTGCGGGCGCGGCAACCATTCTGCTTTTCGTGTACCGCGATACGGATTACAGCCACACGCTGTGGTGGGAATTCGAGTTTTCGGAAGAAGCGCCGCGCGGCTTGCGCGCCCTTCTCGGCCTCGTCCTTGCCTCCTCGACCATCGCCATTTTTAGCCTCATGCGCCCGGTCCGTTTCCGCCCGGATGCCGTCGAGGCGGACGATATTGCCAAGGCGACGGAGATCGTCATGACGCAGGACGCCGCGGACGCCAATCTGGTGCGCATGGGCGACAAGCATGTGATGTTTTCGGAGACCGGCAATGCCTTCATCATGTACGGCATTCAGGGCCGCTCGTGGATCGCCTTTGCCGATCCTGTCGGTGACGAGGAGGATTTCCCCGATCTCGTCTGGCAATTCGTGGAATCTGCCCGCGGAGCCGGCGCCCGTGCGGCCTTCTATCAAATATCGCCTTCGCTTCTGTCCCATTGTGCCGATGCGGGCCTGCGCGCCTTCAAGCTTGGGGAGCTCGCCCTTGTCGATCTCACCACGTTCGAGCTTAAAGGCGGCAAGCTCGCGACACTTCGCCAGTCTCTGAGCCGTGGCGCACGCGACGGGTTGAGCTTCGAATTGATCGAAAAGGCCGATGTTCCGACCGTTCTCGATGATCTGAAGCAGGTGTCGGACGGCTGGCTTGAGCATCACAATACCCGCGAGAAACGCTTCTCGCTCGGTGCTTTCGAACCCGCCTACATTCTTTCGCAGCCGGTCGCGGTCTTGCGCAAGGACGGCAAGATCACCGCTTTCGCCAATCTCATGGTGACGGACACCAAAAAGGAAGCGACCATCGATCTCATGCGGTTTGCGCCCGACGCGCCGCGCGGCGCGATGGACTTCCTGTTCGTCAGCATCATGCAGCATCTCAAGGAAACGGGCTACCAGAGCTTCAACCTCGGCATGGCGCCGATGTCCGGCATGTCGAAGCGTGATGCCGCACCCGTCTGGGACCGTATCGGCAGCACGCTGTTCGAACACGGCGAACGTTTCTACAACTTCAAGGGACTTCGCGCCTTCAAGGCAAAGTTCCACCCGAAATGGGAACCGCGTTACCTTGCCGTGCAGAATGGCGCAGACGCCGCTCTGGCGCTGATGGATGCGACGGTTCTGATTAGCGGCGGCGTCAGAGGAGTGATCGGCAAATGATGAAACGCAACCTGATAGGGGCATTCATTGCCGCCTCGACGTTACTCTCCTCGTCGGCCGCCTTTTCCCAGGATAAGCCGGCTTACGAAACGGGCATGATCCCGGCCGACCACATGATGGTGCCCGATGGGGATATTCAGGCCAGCATCTTCCTGATCTCCGATGCCAATGGCTGGACGGATGCCGACGAGACCCGCGCCAAGGCGCTCGTCGAAAAAGGCGCCGCCGTCGTCGGTATCGACTTCAAGGAATATCTTAAGGCGCTGGAGGCCGATGATGACGAGTGCATCTACATGATCTCGGACATCGAATCGCTGTCGCAGCAGATCCAGCGTACCGCCGGCACAGGCAGTTATCGCCAGCCGATCGTCACGGGCATCGGCAAGGGCGGCACGCTTGCGCTCGCCATGATCGCGCAAAGCCCGGTTTCCACCGTCCGCGAGGCGGTGGCGGTGGACCCGAAGGCGGGCCTGCCCCTGGAAAAAATTCTCTGCACCCCGGCAACCAAGGACAAGGTGGATGGTGAAACCGTCTATGGCCTCACAGATGGTCCGCTTCCGGCACCGGTCAGCGTCATCTTCACCCCTGACGCCGACCAGAAAGGGCGCGACCACGTCAACGCGCTTGTAAAACTGCATTCCGACATCGACGTCACAGACGTTACCGACAAAGCGGACGAGGTGCTGACCCAGACCCTTTCCGACAAGGTCGATGCGGCCGGAGACAGCGACAACCCGCTCGGGCTTCCAATCACCGTTCTGGAAGCGAAACCTGTGATGGATACCATGGCCGTGATCTATTCGGGCGATGGCGGCTGGCGCGACCTGGACGAGGAAGTCGGCAGCGCCCTTCAGAAACAAGGCGTGCCGGTCATCGGCGTCGATGCTCTCAGGTATTTCTGGAAGGAGAAAGAACCGAAGGAAGTGGCGAGTGACCTCGCCCGCATTATTGAGACCTATCGCAAGGAATGGAAAGTTCGCAATGTCGTGCTGATCGGTTACTCCTTCGGCGCCGACATCATTCCCGCCACCTACAACCTCCTGCCCGACCGGGTGAAATCTTCCGTTGCCCAGCTTTCGCTGCTCGGCCTTTCCAACGAAGTGGATTTCGAAATCTCCGTTCAGGGATGGCTGGGCGTGGCTGGCGAAGGCAAAGGCGGCAAGACCGTCGATGACATCGCCAAGATCGATCCCAAGCTGGTGCAATGCGTTTATGGCACCGAGGAAGAGGATGAAGACCCGTGCCCCGGCCTCAAGGCAAAGGGTGTCGAAACCATCGGCATCGAAGGCGGGCACCATTTCGACGAGGATTACGAGGCGCTTGCCAAACGCATCGTCACCTCGCTGAAAACCAGGCTGGCGAAATAATCCGCTAGTTCCCGCTGGCAGTGAAGCTTGCGGAATCGATCAAACTATTATTCAAAAGAAACCGGCCTGCGGCGAATGTTCATCACATTCCCGCAACCGTTCTGTCGTTGATCGCCAACCATGGATTTACATTTCCGGACCGGTTCAGGGAGCCGCCCCATGCTCGCCGCAAAACGAAAAACAAAAACCCCGGTCCTCGTGGAACGCATCGATCAATTCGTCTGCCAGGTCAAAAAGGCGATGAAAAGTGACGACGCTTCGCGAAACAGGAAAATCCGCGATCTCTGGGATGCCGAAGTCCGCTATCATTTCGACAATGGTCGCACGGAAAAGACACTCGAACTTTACATCATGAAATATCGCAATGCGCTGAAGGCCGAGTTCGGCCCGAAGAGCACCCCGCTTGCCATCTGCAACATGAAGAAGCTGCGGGAGCGGTTGAACACCTACATCGCCCGCGGCGATTACCCAAAGACCGGCGTGGCGACATCGATTGTCGAAAAAATCGAGCGGGCGGAATTCAACACTGCCGGCCGCAAACCCACTGTTCTCCTTCGCATCGCCGATTTCATTGCCGCGATGAATGGCATGGGCGCGAAGCAGGACATGCAGGCCTTGTGGGACGCCGAAATCGCGATGATGAAGGGCCGAGCGCAAACGACGATCATTTCCTACATCACCAAATATAGGAACGCGATCCGCGAAGCCTTCGGCGACGACCATCCGATGCTCAAGATCGCCACCGGTGATGCCGCGATGTATGACGAGGCACGCCGGGTCAAGATGGAGAAGATCGCCAGAAAACACGGCGCGCTGATCACCTTCGAGAACTACGAGCAGGTTCTAAAGATTTGCGCCGATAAACTCCTGTCGGCCGATCCCCTGATGATCGGCATCGGCCTGATCGGCATGACAGGGCGCCGCCCGTATGAGGTCTTCACTCAGGCGGAATTTTCACCTGCCCCCTATGGCAAGGGTGTTTCGAAATGGAGCATTCTCTTCAACGGTCAGGCGAAGACGAAGCAAGGCGAGGGGACGAAATTCGGGGTGACGTACGAAATTCCGGTGCTTGCCCGATCGGAAACCATTCTGGCAGCGTATAAGCGCCTGCGTGAAAGCGGGCAGGGAAAATTGTGGTATGGCATGTCGATCGACGATTTTTCGTCAGAAACACGCCTGCTGCTGCGCGACACGGTTTTTAACCTCTTCGAGGATATCTGGCCAAAGGAAGAGCTTCCCAAGCCCTATGGTCTCAGACACCTCTATGCGGAAGTCGCCTATCACAATTTCGCGCCGCCGCACGTCACCAAGAACAGCTATTTCGCCGCTATCCTCGGCCATAACAATAACGACCTCGAGACCTCGCTGTCCTATATGACCTACACGCTGCCGGAAGATCGCGACGACGCGTTGGCACGCTTGAAACGGACCAATGAGCGGACATTACAGCAGATGGCGACGATCGCGCCGGTGTCCCGTCGGGGATGAGCGGCCAGCCGCGGATTTTCAGTCCCGCGGCCAGCAGTTCTATTCGTCAAGCCTGCGCGTCGCCGGACGTGCGGTAAAGCAGGGTCAAAACGGTGAGCATCAACCCGACGAGCGCGACCGAGCCGAAAATGTAGAAATTCCACTCCGGCGCCAGCCCCCTTTGCAACACCAGCCCGCCGATCATCGGTCCGGCAATCCCGCCAAGCCGCCCGACCGCCAGCGAGAAGCCGAGACCCGTGCCGCGAATATGGACAGGATAAAGCCGCCCGACCAGGACATTGGCCAGTATCTGGGTTCCGATGGTGCCGGCACCCGCAAGGGCGACGAGGGCATAAAGAAGCGGACCCTTGTTGACAGTCAGGGCGAAGATCGATGCAGCGCCGATGGCAAACAGGATCGCCACCACCACCTTGACGTTGCCCTTGTCTGCAAAACGTCCGCCAATAAGGATGCCGATTGCGGCACCGACATTGAGCATGACGGCGAAGCTGAGCGCCGAGCTGATGTCATAACCCATCTTGTTCATGATGGTGGGCAGCCAGTTGACCATGCCGAAGGTGAGCAGCAGCGAGCAGAAGTGAATCCCCCATGCATTCAGCGTCGAGGCCAGTCTGCCTTCCGAGAACAACGAAACGACGCCACCCTTCTGCATTTTTGCGTGCGGCACGATGCGTTGCAGACCATAACTGTCGCAGATGCCGTCAGCCTCCGCCTGCCGGCCTTTACTCGCCAGCCACTCCGGCGATTCCGGCAGGAACCGCATGAAGATCGGCAGCAGGATCAGCGGCAGGCCGCCGATCAGCATCAACGGTCGCCAGCCATAACTTTCCAGAAGCAGCATGCCCATGACGCCGGAAATGATGCCGCCGATAAGGTAACCCAGGAAGGACAGGGAATTGGCCTGCGCCCTGCGCTGCGGCGGTGAAAATTCCAGCACCAGCGCGGTCACCGTCGGTAACAATGCGCCGAGGCCAAGACCAGCGAAGAATCGGGTGATTTCGAAGGCCAAAAAATTCGGCGTCATGGCCGAGGCAATCATCATCGCCGAAAAACCGGCGAGGCTGAGAAGCACCACCTTCCGCCGGCCGATGCGATCGGCCATGGTGCCGGCAAACAGTGCGCCGAGCAGCATGCCGACCAGCGTCAGGGCGGCCGCGCGCCCGACCATGGCCGGGTTAAGCGCCCAGGCGCCTTCTTTCAGCAGCGCCGGTGCGACCGCGCCATAAACGACCAGATCGTAGCCGTCGAACATGATCATGAGGCCGCATGTCGCGATGACGCCGGCCGGGTTCTTCGTCCGCACGGAAGCGGCGCTCAGATAATTCGCGGACATATTCCTCCCTTTCACGCATGAACGCGCCATCCGGTACGGATTAGCGTCTCCCCGTCCCTGCATTATCCTGCTTGAGTGCCCGGCAGGCTCCACCCTGATATGTGCCCTGCTCCTGTCAAGCCACACGTCGCCGATATCACTCACTGTCGATTAAATGTTGCATTTGCAAAAATTGCAAATGAAATATTGATAAATGCCGGTCGCCTGGCGACGGCTGAAATCAGCGGGATTCCAGCCCGGAAATCGTTGACAGCGTCGGCGTCCAGTTCAAAATGCGAATGCGATTATAGACCCCGTGAACAACGAAGGGATCGGCGTCGCTGAAGGCGATAACGTCCTCGAGAGAATGCGCCTCGGCGATGACGAGCGCCGCGGGCGGACCACCGTCACCAGCGCTCATCGGCCCGGACGCCAGGATACGAAACCCTTCTGGCTTCCCTTCACCATTGCGCAAATGGGCCTTGTGCGCCTCCATCTGCGCCGCCCGCTGCTCAGCGGCGCCGGCATCGCTTTCGGCAAAGCGCACGTAAAGCTTCGGTAGATTGCTCCGTTCACTCATGGGCAAGCACGAAATCGTGGTTCACGGACCAGAACCAGTCACCGACAAAACCCAACTCCCGTGCCTTCTCCCGATCCTCGACCCGCTCGAAATTCGCCAGCAGGCTTTCCTTCACGCCAAATACCGCATCGGAGCGAATGTAAGGATCGTCCGGATCGAAAATATGGGTGACGAGCGTCGTGAAGCTCTCGGCCGAAACGATGTAGTGCAGATGCGCCGGGCGGTACGGATGCCGCCCCATCGCCCGCAACAGCCGCCCCACCGGGCCGTCATCCGGTATCGGGTAATATTTGGGTTTCGTCGCCCGGAACCAGTATCGCCCGTCTTCGCCGGTAACAAAGACGCCGCGCAGGTTGAAATCGGGCTGGATACCCTTTTGCTGCACGTCATAAAAGCCCTCGTCATTGGCCTGCCAGACATCGATGCGCGCGCCCGCGACCGGCGCGCCTTCGGTATCGAGAATGCGGCCGGCGACGACCATATCCTCGCCCTTACCGTCAAGACAGATATTGGCACCCATCGGCATTTCCGGCGCATCGGCCACATGGAAGGGACCAAGAACGGTGGATTCGGATGCGCCGCTCGGCTTGCGGTGGTTGATGGCATCGACCAGCATGGAAACACCGAGAATATCGGAAAACAGGATCCATTCCTGCCGCCACTCGTTACAGATCTGGCCCACTTCGGTAAGGAAATGAATGGCCTTCATCCACTCCTCCTCGGTCGGCTCGATTTCCTTCACCGCCTCATGCAGCTTGCGGGTCACGACCGCCATGATCTCCTTGAGCCGCGGATCGTCACAATCGCGCATGCGGGCAATCACGGTTTCCGCGGAGCGTTCCTCGACGAAATAGCCGTCGTCGCTGGTCATCTTCATATCCATAATTTCCTCCCATCAGTCCGGCCGCGAGCCCTCGAAGGCGCGCTGCAGCAGGTCCCGGATCGCGTTTTTTTCAATCGCCCGCGGGCACCAGTAAGGATTGGCCGTCGCAAGCTCGGCCATGGGGTCGAGATCGTCAGCCCCAACGCCAAGGGCCGCCAGGCTTGAAGGCGCGCCGAGCCGCGCGGCAAAATCGTAAAGCCCCGGTCCGGCCCGGCCGCCAACCAGTGCAGCCAATGGCGCGAGCAGATCCGGCGCGGCTTCCTCCACATAGGCGATGGTATGTGGCAGAAGCACCGCATGCGTTTCCGCGTGCGGCAGATCGAGACTACCGCCGAGCGTGTGGCAAAGCTTGTGATGCAACGACATGCCGACCGCACCCAGCACCGTGCCGCAAAGCCAAGCGCCATAAAGTGCCGTCTCGCGCGCGTCGATATCGTGCGGCGCTTCCCGAATGACCGGAAGCGCATCGATCATTGCCCGCAGCCCGTCCACCGCCATCAGGCTGGCAATGGGGTTACGATCCCGAGCATAAAGCGCTTCCGCCGCATGTGCCATGGCGTTGAGACCACTCGTCATGCTGATCGAGACCGGCAATCCAAGTGTGAGTTCAGCATCATAGATCACCACTTCCGGCAGGATTTCCGGCCCGCGTATAGTGGTTTTCACGCCGTTTTCCGTCTGGCCAAGAATGGGCGTCACCTCGGAACCGGCATAGGTGGTCGGGATCACGATCTGCGCCGCTTTCGTTCGTAGCGCAACGGCCTTGCCGAGACCGGTGGTGGAACCGCCTCCCAACGCCACAACGCAATCCGCACCCGCAGCGCGATAGGCATCGACCGCATCCCTCGTCACCGCGACCGGCGTATGCATGGTCGCATTGGAAAAGACCCCAGCAGCAAATGGGCCGAGACGGGCGGAAAGCGCCTCGGCGTCTCCTTTTTGCTGTGGTGTGGAAAGCACCAACGCTCGCGTGAGGCCGAGACGGCTGATCTCCTGCACCACATCCGCCAGGCTGCCCGCCCCGAAAACGATGCGGGCAGGTGCGGCCGTGTAGACGAACGGCTCCATGGCTCAGGCCGCGTCGAGCTTGAACAGGCGGCGCGCATTGGTACGACCGATCTTCACTCGATCCGCCTCCGCGATACTCGTCGCGTGGAACCAGTCGGAGGCATGGTCGATATTCTCGAAGGGCCAATCGGTGGAGAACAGAATGCGATCGGCACCGATTTCCAGAATGGCATCGATCAGCGTCTGGGTACGGAAATTGCCCGATGTGGTAATGTGGAAATTTTCGTTGAAGTAATCCACGAAACGGCGCTTAGCCGGGTAACGCGGCGGCAGCTTCACCCAGGCATTCCGATGGTCGATACGCCACATCATGTAGGGCAGGCCCTCGCCCATATGGCCGAGAATGATGTTGAGACGCGGATGTTCATCGAACAGGCCTGATGCCATGAGGCGGAGCGCATGGACAGCCGTTTCCTGTGCAAAGGCCCAGGTGGGGCCGAGCAGCCAGGGATGGCCGTCATAGATGCGTGAATCCTGCGGCAGCGGGTTGCGCGGATGCAGGTAGAAAGGCACGTCGAGCTTCTCGACCTCGCCCCAGAAGGGACGATATTGCGGCAGGTCGTAATAAAGCGGGGTCTGGCCATCCCCCTCCTGGCTGAAACCGTTGACGAGCGCGCCGACGAAACCAAGATCGTTGACGCAGCGCTGCAATTCCTGCGTCGCCGCATCGGGGTCCTGCAAAGGCAGGGCGGCGAAGGCGAGGAAGCGATCTGGCCGCTTGGCGCATTCTTCCGCAAGCACGTCATTGGCGCGACGTGCGATCTCGATCGCCTTGTTCTTGTCGGGAATGGCCTGCACCGCCGGGGCATTCAGCGACAGGATCATGGTCTCGATGCCATGCGCATCCATCAGCTTCAGGCGCGTATCCTGAATGTCGAGCAGGCGGTGCTGTAGTTCCTTCCAGTAGTCGCCGGGGACGAAACCGGCCGAATCCTGAAGTGTTTCCGGGATTGCGAAATGCTCCTCGAGAGCGACCTTGCCTTGCATGTAGTTTCCTCCGAATTGCGCTGTTGGTTTGCCGCCTGAATGGCGGTCAATATTGGCCCTTGGGTTCGAGGCCGAGCATGCTCTGGCCGATCATGGTGCCGACGGCATCCCAGTTCATGCTGATGTGGCGGCCAACCGCATTGGCATCCCGCCAGGCGCGCTGCACCGGGTTCGCCAGATCGAGCCCGACGCCGCCGGTGGAGTCATTCAGCGCCTGTACCGCACGCAACGAGAGAGACACAGCAAAGGACTGGCCACGGCGGCTCAGAAGGCGATCGTCCACGGTAAACTCCGAGCGACCCTCGATGCGGGACTGTGCCAGCGCCTGAGCGCGCGAGACGTCGCGCAGCAAGATTTCGCAGGCTGCGTCAACACTCGCCGCCGCTTCCGCGACGCGCAGCTGGATGGTCGGGAATTCGGCCATGCGGTTATTGCCGCCCGCCACCGCGCCGCGCGTAACCCGGCCACCGACATGATCGACATAGGCGGCAAGCGCCCCCTTGGCCGCGCCGACGCCGGCCGCCGCGAGACAGGAGGGGATGCCGGTCAGAAGCGGCATGTTGAACAGGCCCTCATGCGCATAATAGCGCCCACCCGGCGTGTGCCCGCTGGTTGCGTCCGGAAAGGTGAGAACCCGGTGTTCGGGTACAAAGACGTCATCGAGAACCAGCGTCTTGGAACCGGTGCCGGCCAGCCCAACCACATGCCAGGTGTCTTCAATGACATATTCGCTGGCGGGAACGAGCAGAAAGGCGGGAACCGGCTTTCCTTCACCCTTCGGCGGCAGAATGGCGGCGCAGAGAGACCATTGTGCGTTTTCGCAGCCGGAGGCGAAGGCCCATTTGCCGCTGAGGCGATAGCCGCCATCGGCAGCCTCCGCCATCTTCACCGGCGCATAGGAACCGCACAGCAGAGCATCGGGATTTTCACCCCAGACATCAGCCTGCGCCTGTTCCGGAAACATCGCCAGCAGCCATTGATGGGCGGACAGCAGGCCGGCGACCCAGCCTGTCGATGCACAGGCCGCCGAAAGCTCTATATTGGCCTCCACCAACTCGGCAAAATCGCCACCCTTGCCGTTAAAGGCGCGGGGCTTGACGACATCGAAATAACCGATGCCACGCAGCGCCTCTATATGGCTCGCAGGCACGCGCCGCGCCTCCTCCGTCTGTCTCGCGCTGGAGCGGAAAAGATCGGCTATGCCGACAACGCGGCTGGCGAGGCGGACATGCGGGTTCGTTTGCACCGGCTGCGGCGCATGGCTCATATCGTTCATGATTGTCTCCTTGCGGGAATGCTCTGACCGCGGAAATTCAGGCGGGTTCGTGCGCGGGGCTTGCCGCGCAATATTGGGCGTTTTCGTAAAGCAGCGGCCGCGTCGTCTCGCTGACATCGGCCGAGACCACCTGTCCGATGAAGACGGTATGGGTTCCATAGGGCATGGCCGCAACCCGGCGGCAGGCGATGGCAGCATGGGCCGTGGGCAAATAAAGGACGCCATTCTCGTGGCGCTGCCAACTGCCGTCACGGAAACGCTCCTCCGGCGGCAGCTTGCCGCTGAAGCCATCCGAAAGCGCGATCTGGTCCTGCGTCAGCACGTTGACGATGAAATCGGGTCGGCACAGCAGCAATTCATGCAGAAGGGTACGATTGTTCAGACAGACCAGCAGAGACGGCGGCTCCATCGAAACCGAGGTGACGGCCGTGACCGTCATGCCGTGATCGCGCTGATCACCGGCGGCGCAGGCGGTGATAACAGTTACAGTTGCCGGGAAACGCCGCATCGTCGAACGGAAATTCTGGCCGACGCCTTCAGGCGCAAGACTGCTCAGGCCAAACAATGCTGATGTCATGAGATCCTCCCAAATCCTGGTTCTTGTTTATTTTCATTTGCAACATTTGTCAATGCAAATGTTTTACGTCATTTTTCGCCAGAGGGCCTGCTCTTCCCGGCGTTGTGGCGCGACACTCTTGAAACCGATGGATTGTGCCGGTACAGCCGATAGGCGCACATCTGGATCTGGCGCATGGTTCTCAAACAGGGATTTGCTTGTGTCTTATCAGTTCACCGACTCGGTACCCTACCTGCTCAACTGGGTGGGCGTTCGACTGGGCGAGCGTTTTTCCGTGAGACTGACGTCCTACGGCATCACGCTGCCCATGTACCGCGTGCTGGCGACGCTCCGACAACAGGAAAGCAAAACGCTGACCGAGCTTTCGGACATGGTGTCGGTGGAAATTTCCACCTTGTCGCGACTGGTAGGGCTGATGGTGCGGCGCAATCTCGTCAGCCGCGAGCGGCCGGCCGACAACGCCCGCATCGTGCGTATCACCCTGACAACAAAAGGCGAGGAACTTGCCGACGAGCTCATGCCTATCGCGGCCATGTTTGAAAAAACCGCGATCGAGGGCCTCGACCCGGCCGAGGTGAAGCTTTTCAAGAGCATCCTGCGCCATATCGGCCTGAATATCGCCGGTCTCTGAGAGCGGCGTCAGGGCGCTCAATCGCTGGAGGCGGAACCAGCAAGCCAGAGCTCTCCAGGCCCAGGGCATGCAATGTTTCTGCAATGGCGGATTCCTATTCTTGCGAAACCTTACGCGGATGAAAGGAATCCCATGACCAAGCGATCGTCAGTAACCATCCGGTCTGCAATATTGGCCGTCGCCAGCGCATCCGCGCTGCTTACCGCCTGCGCCTCGACGACCATGAAGAGTTACATCGGCGCGCCCATCACCAATGTGATGCTGGATTATGGACCGCCGGACAACATCTACAGCCTTGGCCCGGGCCAGCAGGCCTACCAATGGCGAAAAAACAAGACACAGGTCTTTCCCGGATCCTCGAACGGCGAAATGCGCACAACGAGTCAGGGCGAGCGGTATGAAGTCTCCGAAACGCCCGGCTATGTAGAGCGCATTGATTGTTTTTACACGTTCTACACCCGCAGCTCAGGCAGCGACTGGTATGTCACGGACTTCAGGCAGCCATCTCTAGAATGCGAGTGAGTGTTTACGACTTTCAGGCCGCCGCTTGCGGCATAATTCCCGTTGGTCGGCCACCGCTTCCGCGTTGAAAGCGGCGGCTTTCCGTCTCCCTGTTCGCCTTCATTTTTGAGCCGATCAGAAGCGATAGTTCACGCCGGCCTTGAAGACGTGATCGCTGATATCGGTCTTCGACCTGCCACTCGCCGTGGTCGTCGCCACATCTCCCGTATTCACATAATTATACTCGAACTTTGCCGAAAGACCGCCGCCGAAACTCTGCTCTACACCTGCACCCAGGAGGTAGCCCTGTTTCCACCGATCAGGCCCGGTCACACCGTTACCATCCTTGAACCTTGTGGTGGTCAGGCCCGCGGTTCCATAAAGAAGCGTTTGATCCAGAGCCACACCTGCCTTCAGTTTGGCCGCACCCCGGAAACGCTCGCGCAACCGGCCGTTCGGCACACGGGCATCGTTTCCGAGATAGGAGCCTTCCACTTCTGCACCGACGACACCGGAGCCGAACTGGAAATTGTACCCCGCCTGAACGCCACCCGTCAGGCCACGGCCGCTGGCCAGTGGACTGAACTTCGGAGAGGCGACACCGCCATGGGCACCGACATAGGCCCCGCTCCATGAGAAAGCCGGCTGATTGCCGTAGTTGAAGGATTGCTGATTGTAGTTGGTGAGATCGGCGGAATAAGCGTTACCCGCGACCGCGACGGCAATAATGACGGCGGCAAGTGATTTCTTGATGATCGACATGAATGGCTCCAGACGAAACCGCTGCGCCAAGGCCTGGCGCCCGCAAGGTTTCAGTTCGCGTTGAAGAACCGGAAACCGGTTCCCGTTCGTCTCCTGCGCCCAATCGGCATGACATGCCGATGAGCTCAGCAGATAAGGGCATCTTCCCCACGAGAATTACGCCTGCATTGCACGCGACCAATTTGACTATAAATAATTGATTTATTTAATATAGTTAGAGGATTTTATTTAACTGTATCTTAACCATTGTCGGACGCGACCGCTCTTGGAACGACCGAACGGACTTCCAACCGAACGCAGAAGCCGGGGTTCAAATCAAGGAACAGAACACGGCCACGATGAAGCTCGGCGGCCTTCTGGACCAGATTTAACCCAAGGCCTGCGCCCGGCGAATTTGTGTTGATGCGATGAAAGGGCTCGAAGACCTGACCGCGCTCCGCAACGGGTATGCCTGGCCCTTCATCACAGACCTCGATAGCCCCGGCCGCGTCAATCCGAATTGTGATTGCACCCTTGCCGCCGGCATGATCGATCGCATTGCGAACGAGGTTGACGACCGCCATCTCGATGATCGACGCCTGCATGGTAAAAATGGCGGGACCCGCGCTCGGCTCGAAATCGAAATCGTAACCGGCGTCCAGCGCAATCGGGGCAAGGTCGGTCGCGATGCGCTCAACAAGTTGATTGAGATCGCACGGCTCCGCCGGCAGTTCGACAGCGCCCACCGCCTGCATTTCCAGCAGCTGATGCGCAACGCGGGTGAGGCGATCGATATCCGCCCGGATCTGACGGCTCAGCGCGTTATCCGGCAAAAGATCGGCTCTGGTCCGCACGATCGCAATAGGCGTTCTCAGCTCATGTGCCGCATCGGCGAGAAAACGGTTACGGCGGTTATAGCCGTCATCAAGCCGCGACAGCGCAATGTTGAAGGCATCCACCAGCGGAATGAGTTCAACGGGAACCTTCGACCGGTCGATCCGCTCTGACCGGTTGTCGAAATCGATGGACTCAGCCTGCTTGACTGTATCCATCAGCCCGCCGAGAGAACGGCCGACTGCCCTCGGCGTCACCAGCAGTGTCGCGATACCCGTCAAAATCAGCATCGGCACAACAGCGATGAGAATAATAAAGCCCAGCGCGGGCAGCACCTTGAACCAGCGGATCGAGCCATTGGCATCCTTTTCCAGATCCAGCTGGACATTGATCCAGATGCTGAGGCCGTCATTCGGCATTCCATCCTCAGTACCCGCAATGAACTGGAGGCGGCCCGCCGCGGTATCGCGGTTCTCGACAGTGGCACGCAACGTCCCGGCCGCATCCAGACGCGCACGATCAAAGCTCCAGGGAAAGATAGCGGAAAGGGCCGGTGGCGGGACAGCGCCGAATTGCAGGACGACGCCGTTGGCGTCGCGCACGACGAACCAGAGGTTTGGATAGCGCCGCTTCAGCTCCGTCAGTTCAGGCGTCGCTGGCAGTTGCGGCCTGCCTTGCCCATCCTTTGTCACACTCTCCGCGACAATCCGGGCGGCCTCTTCATTCGCACCTTCAAGACGTGGATCGATGATCCAGATCCAACCGATGAAGAGGATAACGAAGAGGATGAGCAGGAAGGCCTGTAACGCGAAAAGCCGCTTCATCAGCCCCCACCGCAGGGATCGATTGCGCGCCGTCTTCATGCCTTCAACCGGATGAGATACCCGATATTACGCACGGCTCTTATTTCCACCGTGGCCCCAGCCTGCAGCAATTTCTTCCTGATGCGGGAAATATGCGCATCGAGGGCATTGGACTCGATCTCGTCATCGAGCGTATAGACCGCGTCGATCAGGTTCGACCGCGTGACGATGCGGTTCGGTCGCCGCATCAGCGCTTCGAGAACGAGGTATTCGCGACGCCGCAATTCGATGATGGAGTTACCGATGCTCACTTCATTGCTGCGCGGATCAAGGCAGAGATTTCCGAACTGGGCGCATCTTTCAGACAGCGAGGGTCCGCGTCTGTGGAGAGCCCTGAGGCGCGCGAGCAATTCTTCGATGGCGAAGGGCTTGGCAAGATAATCGTCGGCACCGGCATCGAGGCCATCGACACGATGATCGACACTGCCGAGTGCAGTGAGCACAAGGATCGGTACGGACTGCCTGCTCTTGCGCAGCGAAGCCACCAGGTTCAGCCCTTCCCCATCAGGAAGACGGCGATCAAGCACAAGCACATCATAGGAGCCGTCCCTCGCCAACGCGTCCGCATCGCTGATTGTGCTGACATGGTCGGCGAGGACGTCGCGGCGGCGTAGCGCTTCCAGAAGCGCGCGTGCCATTTCCGGTTCATCCTCCAGAAGCAAGATTCGCAATGCCGTTTCCCCGATGGACTATGCCATCCCCTCCACTCATCCGTGAATGTTACAGCAACATTGCAGGATCATCGTCAGACAATCGATATCCTACCGCATGCCGATCAAAAGCCGATGGCGGAGCGTGTGGCAAGACCTGGAAATCAACAGAGGCGCTGAGACTTCCCCATCACCTGACGGGCTTGTAGCCGTGCCTCGCGTGAAACCGGTCAAGCTCGCGCGGCTGCGGCTGTTCGCCGGTGTAGATGGCAATATAATCCGGAATTCGTTGCATGCGTACCGAGATATCTTCTTCGGATTGCATGGAAATATAGCCGATCTGCACCAGATAGGTGGTGCGTGCGCGCACATCCGCCGTGCTTTCGCTGTGGCCGAACCGCACGAACATGCGGGAGAGTGCCCCCATTCTTGCCTCATCGGCCTTACGGACCTCCGCGAGAATTTCGTCGGATTGAAGAGCCCAGCTTCTTACCGCAAATTCAAATCGGCTATCAAACAGCGATGGATCGAGCCAGCAATCGAACACATTCAGCATGGCCTCCGCCAGTGTCTCCGCGTAGGCCTCCGACTGCCGGAGGATGCTGCCTGTATTTTTCTCCCGCCAGCGGGCGACGAGCGCAGCCAGTAATTCCTCCCGGTCCTTAAAGAACCAGTAAAAGCTTGTGCGGGACACGTTGAGCTTTTTCGCCAGGGGCAGGATTTTCACGGAGTCGACCCCGGATTCCAGCAACGCCTGATAGGCGGCGCCCAGCCACCCCTCCTGCGAACCGCGCCAACCGTTTTCGTTTATTGTCGCTTCCATGACAGGTTTCTAGCAAACTGGCCTCTGCGCGACAAGAAAAAGTACACCCACGTCAAATCTCTATACACATATGTTTTGTAAATTGACATAGGTGTACATTCGCATTTAGCCTCGGTCGGAATATTCTCTTTGGAGCAGGCCATGTCGAGCGATCCCCTTCTGCAGCCCTATCAGCTGAAACACCTCACCTTGCGCAACCGCATCATCGTCACCTCGCACGAGCCCGCCTATCCGGAAGACGGCATGCCGAAGGGGCGCTATCGCGCCTACACGGTAGAGCGCGCCAAAGGTGGTGTCGCGTTGACAATGACGGCGGGTTCCGCGGCCGTATCGAAGGACAGCCCGCCCGTCTTCAACAATCTGCTCGCCTACAAGGATGAGATCGTTCCCTGGATCCGGGACATGACCGACGCCGTGCATGAACAGGGTGCTGCGATCATGATCCAGTTGACCCATCTTGGACGACGTACCCGCTGGGACAAAGGCGACTGGCTGCCAATCCTTGCGCCGTCGCATCATCGCGAAGCAGCGCACCGGGCATTTCCGAAGAAGATAGAGGATTGGGACATCGAGCGTATCATCAAGGATTTCGCCGATGCCGCCGAGCGGATGAAGGCTGGCGGGATGGATGGTGTGGAGCTGGAGGCCTATGGTCATCTCATCGACCAGTTCGTCTCGCCATTGACGAATGAGCTCGATGGCCCCTATGGCGGCCCGCTTGAAAACCGGATGCGCTTCTGTCTCGATGTTTTCAGGGCGATGCGCGAACGCGTGGGCGACGATTTCATTCTCGGTGTCCGCTATACAGCCGACGAATGTCTTGAGGGCGGCACGGAAAAGGCTGACGGAATCGAAATCGCCAGACGGCTGAAGGACAGCGGACTGATCGATTATCTCAATGTCATCAGAGGCCATATAGACACCGATCCCGGCCTGACCGATGTCATTCCTATCCAGGGCATGGCCAATGCGCCGCATCTCGATTTCGCCGGCGAAATCCGCGCCGCGACGAATTTCCCGACTTTTCACGCCGCCAAGATCCAGGACGTCGCGACCGCCCGTCACGCGATCGCGTCCGGCAAGCTGGACATGGTGGGCATGACGCGCGCCCACATGACCGACCCCCATATCGTGCGAAAGATCATGCAGAAACGCGAGGACGATATCCGGCCCTGCGTGGGCGCGAATTATTGTCTCGACCGGATCTATCAGGGTGGCCTTGCCTTCTGCATCCACAATGCGGCAACAGGCCGTGAGGAGACCATGCCGCACGAGATATCAAAGGCGACAGAACGCCGAAAAGTGGTGATCGTCGGTGCCGGGCCGGCAGGGCTGGAGGCCGCGCGTGTCTGCGCCGAACGGGGGCATGAGGTAGTCGTTTTCGAGGCTGCCAACAATGCAGGGGGGCAGATCCGCCTGACCGCGCAGAGCGAGCGGCGTCGGGAAATGATCAGCATCATCGACTGGCGTATGGCCCAATGCGAGAGGCTAGGGGTCACTTTTAATTTCAACAGCTGGGCAGAAGCGGACACGGTGCTTTCCGAAAAACCCGACGTCGTCATTATTGCGACAGGCGGATTGCCACATACGGACGTCCTGTCCAAAGGCAACGACCTTGTCGTCTCTGCATGGGATATCATCTCGGGAGACGTGAAGCCGGGCACGAGCGTGCTGGTTTACGACGACGCCGGCGACCACGCCGGACTACAGGCCGCAGAATTTCTCGCCAAAGCGGGGGCAAAGGTGGAAATCATGACGCCGGACCGCGCTTTCGCGCCGGAGGTCATGGCCATGAACCTCGTTCCCTATATGCGCTCCCTGCAAAAGCTGGATGTCACCTTCACCGTAACCTATCGGCTGGAAGCGGCCGAGAAGCAAGGTAACCAGCTTATCGCCCATATCGGCAGCGACTATGGTGGCGTGATGAAATCGAGGATGGTGGACCAGATCGTCATCAATCACGGCACCGTTCCGCTGGATGACCTCTATTTTGAACTCAAGCCTGGTTCAAAGAACCTTGGCGAAGTTTCATACGACGACCTGCTTGCTGGGAAATCCCAGAAGGTGGAGCGCAACCCTGAAGGCACATACCAGCTCTTCCGCATCGGCGACGCCATCGCTGCGCGCAATACGCATGCGGCAATCTACGATGCATTGCGCCTGGCCAAGAATATTTGAGGCGGATCGGCGCGGCGCGAGAGGTGGAGATGGAGAAGGTTGGCCCGATGAGGACTGCCTACCAATCCACCGCGGCGCCGTTCGACTCATGGCTCGAGCCCAGTAAGCAAAAAGGCCCTGCGATTTATCGCAAGGCCTTGATACATAAAGAATTCGGATGGTGGGCGTGACAGGGATTGAACCTGTGACCCCTACGATGTCAACGTAGTGCTCTCCCGCTGAGCTACACGCCCTCCGTTGCGGCGGATAGACCACAAAACCGGTTCATGCGTCAACTGCTTTTTTTCGGTTTTGTGAAGGTTTTTTGAGAGGCCTTACGCCACAAGGAGTTTGTTCACCTCATCCACGAGATCGCGCAGATGGAACGGCTTGGAAAGCACCTTGGCATCCTTCGGAGCCTTCGAATCGGCGTTCAGCGCAACGGCTGCAAAGCCGGTGATGAACATGACTTTCAGGTCAGGATCGAGTTCGGTCGCGCGACGTGCGAGCTCGATGCCATCCATTTCAGGCATCACGATATCGGTCAGCAGTAACGAAAATGGCTCTTCGCGAAGCCGGTCATAGGCGCTGGCGCCATTGTCGAAGGAAGAAACCTTGTAACCGGCTTTTTCCAGCGCTTTCACGAGGAAGCGGCGCATATCGTTGTCGTCTTCAGCGAGAAGAATTTTCTGATTCATCATAAGTGACCGTAACTGCTCAATGTTTGGAATACCCTAGCCCGATTATAGGATTTTCACGGTAAATATCCTGTGAACGCGTGAATCGGTATAGCGCTGTTTGGGCGATAGTATGGACTTGCCGCACCGTAACTGGCAACATGAACCTCCTGATAGTTTACGACATGGTAAATGGTACTGAATGGACTGGGTGACGGGTGAATACGAGCTGTTTGAAGTAACGGAACCTGCCGTCCAGACCCTGCCATTTGTCTATAATTCCCCCCATAGCGGCCGCTGCTATCCCATCTCCTTCCTCGAGTCGGCACGGCTCGATTCGCACGACATCCGTCGCTCCGAAGATCATTTCGTCGATGAGCTCTTCGAGGCGGCGCCAGAAATTGGCGCACCGCTTCTGAAAGCCAACTTCCCGCGCGCCTATCTCGACGTCAATCGCGAGCCTTACGAACTCGATCCGCGCATGTTCGACGGCACGCTGCCGCCCTATGCCAATATCGGTTCCATGCGTGTCGCCGGTGGCCTTGGGACGGTGCCTCGCATCGTCGCCGAAAACATGGATATTTACGCGCACCGCCTGCCTGTCGAGGAGGCGCTTTCGCGGATCGAGACGATCTATAAACCTTATCATGCCTGCCTGCGCCGCCTGTTATCGCGCACCCATGCCCATTTCGGCATGGCGGTCCTGATCGATTGTCATTCCATGCCCGGTAATATCCGTGTCGCCGGTTCCAACCTCAGGCCGGACGTGATCATCGGCGACCGCTACGGAACCAGCGCGTCGCAGGAGGTCTCCCGCGCCGCCCTGCATTTCCTGGAGGAGCTGGGCTTCGTCGCCACCTGCAACAAGCCCTATGCCGGCGGCTTCATCACCGAGCATTATGGCCGGCCGATCCGTTCGCTGCATGCGTTGCAGATCGAAGTCAATCGTGGCCTTTATGTCGATGAAAAAACGCTTCTGAAAAAACGTGATTTCCCCGTCATTCAGGCATCGCTGGAAATCTTCATGCGCCAACTCGGCGCGTTTGTTTCGGAATATGCGATCGAGACGTCTCTCGCCGCCGAATAACCCACCAGCTAACAAACTGTTTCAGGCCCCGCCTCTCTCGTCCGGTTCCCAAACCGGGCAAAAAAAACCGCGCCTTGGCGCGGTCAAGTCTAGGGAGGAAACACCCAAGGAGGGTATTTACAGTCAAAGACTGTAGAATGAAGCTACGCCGCCCATGCCTAATTGTCAATCATTTTATTATTTGCCTATTTATTGAACTTTTGCTGAAAATTTAGAAACCGTGCGGTCAGAAGCATTCGGGTGGACGGCAGATGACATTCCGGTTTAAGGATGAGGCACCAAACTGATTACTCTTCCAGCGACGAGGTTTAGCATGCTGCCCGATCGGGATTTCTTCTTTAAACTTGCCGATGCCGCCAGCGCCGAAACGCTTCCTCGCTTTCGCACGGGCATAGCCGTCACGAACAAGGAGGATGGTGGCTATGATCCGGTGACGGAGGGCGATCAGGCAGCAGAAACCGCCATTCGTACGCTTATCGAGCAGCGTTTTCCGCAGCACGGCATCCTTGGAGAAGAACACGGCAATGTCGGTCTCGACCGCGACCACATCTGGGTCATAGACCCGATCGACGGCACACGCGCGTTCATTTCGGGCGTGCCGGTCTGGGGCACGCTGATCGGGTTCCAGTCGGGTGGTCGCGCAAGAATGGGCATGATGGACCAACCCTTTACCAAGGAACGCTATTTCGCCGATGGCGAGGCTGCCTGGTATTTCGGACCGGATGGCGAACGAAAAATACGCACGCGCAATTGTACCTCGCTTTCGGATGCCGTTCTGTTCACCACGACGCCGCACATCTTTACCGAGGAAGAAAAGCCCGTTTACGAGAAAGTCCAGGACCAGGTTCGGCTTTTCCGTTACGGCGTGGATTGTTACGCCTACTGCCTCCTCGCCGCCGGTCACGTCGATCTCGTGATCGAATCTGGCCTGAAGCCCTATGACGTCGGCGCCTTGATACCTGTCATCGAACAGGCCGGTGGCATCATGACCACGTGGGACGGGGGACGTCCGGAAAATGGCGGACGCATCCTGGCGGCTGGCTCAAAAGCGGTGCACGAACAGGCGCTCGCCATTCTCTCAAAACTCTGAGGCAGCCCGCTTAAGCGGCCATCACTCCGGCGCGAAAAACGCATCGATGGCCGCCAGCGCCTGTTTGCGGAAAACGTCACGCTCATGCAACAATTCGTGGCGCGCGCCGGTGATCGGAAGAAGCTGCGCTGCCCGGAAATTGCGTGAGAGTTCCTCCTGCGCCTTATAGGGCGTGATTGTGTCCAGCATGGGCGCCAGAACGAGCGTCGGCACCATGATATTTGTGAGGTGCTCCTGACGCGTGACACGCCGCATCGTCTTCAGCGCCTCGTAGACCCAGCGTGCCGTGGGCGCGCCGATGAATAGTTCGGGAAACTGCCGGTGCAGGGTCAGATTCCTGGAAAAACGCGTGGCGTCTGAAGTGAGCGGGTTGCCGTCAAAGTCGCGCTCCCGCTGGTCTCTTCCGAGTTGAATTCGACCCAGTCCAAGGATGCTGAACATCGTTGCAACCAGCTTGATGACCCATGAAGGGACGGACTGCTGGCTGTCGAGTTCGATGAAGGGCGAGCACAAGGCAAGGCGGTCGATACGATTGGCCAAGCCGGGAGCGGCAGCAAGGGCCGCAAGCGCGCCGGTGGAGTGGGCGATCATGAAGAAGGGCAGCCGCGTATCCGGCAGCACAACCTGCTCAAGAAACAGGCTAATATCGCGCGTGTAGTCCGAAAATCGCCGTACATGCCCGACACCCGGTTTCTTCAGGAGCCGTTCCGATCCGCCCTGCCCCCTTGTATCGAAGGTCGCGACCCAGAAGCCCATGGCTGTCAGGTCGGCGACAGTCTCGAAATATTTCTCGATACATTCGTTCCGGCCGTGAAGCAGAACCACCGTTCCGCGGGCAAGAGAGCGGCTGGAACGGAAGATCGCATATCGAAGCTGTTTGCCGCCATGTCCGGTAAAATATCCGACGGTATGGTTGCCGGGAACCGGGTTGTCTTCACTGGCGCGCAAGGTGGCTTCGATCATCGGTCTTTTCCGGCTTTTCTGCCCTTTCGGGATAGGTCGGCGGCGCGGGAAGGTCAAAGAAAAAATTGCCGGAACCGTCGGTTAAAGCAGTCGCGGTTCCGGCCAGTAAGACAGAAGAAGAAGGGACGTTATTGCTTCTGCCGACGGAGGATGCCTCCGATGACCGCAGTTTTATGGCGCTCAAACTGAACGATCCCGGAACCGGATGTTCAGCCATGGTTCATATTGCTTTCGTCTTTTCGCGCCTCTTGACGACGCGTGTCAGCATTCCCATCTCATTCATGCGGTCGCCAGAACGGGGCCGCGCCAAATGTCCAACCATCGCCAGAACGGGGTGGTGGACCTAACCGCAAACAGTCGCTTCTTAAGGAGGACACCATGCGCCACGTTGATTTTTCCCCTCTCTATCGCTCCACCGTCGGCTTCGACCGTCTTTTTTCGATGCTTGACGGCCTTGGCCAGCCCGAGCAGGCTCAGTCCTATCCGCCCTATAATATCGAACGGACTGGCGAAAATACCTATCGCATCACCATGGCGGTTGCCGGTTTCGATGAAACCGAACTTAGCATTGAATCCCGCGCCAATGCGCTGACAGTGAAAGCTGAAAAGGCCACGGACGACAAAACGACCGAAGGCGAGTTCCTGTATCGCGGCATCGCGACCCGCGCTTTTGAACGCCGCTTCCAGCTTGCAGACCACGTCGAAGTGCAGACCGCTTCCCTGAAGAACGGGCTGCTTCACATCGACCTCGTTCGCAATATTCCGGAAGCCATGAAGCCGCGCCGCATCGCGATCTCGTCCGACAGCGCCGATGCGCCGAAGACGATCGAAGCTCAGGTTACCCCGGCTCAGGTCAACTAAGGATTCCGACAGGCAAGACGGACGGCCCCTCGCGGGGCCGTTTTTGTTATGGGAGAGCGCTTTATCGAGCGGAGGCTACGGCGCCTTCTGCTGCAGCCGCTTCGGCTACCGCCGCCTTTTCATGCGCCTTTCGGGCGTAACGCTGGGCGAGAACCGCGCAGACCATCAACTGGATCTGGTGGAACAGCATGATCGGCAGAACTATCGCGCCGATGCTCTGCCCTGCGAAGATCGCGCCCGCCATCGGCACGCCGCTCGCAAGGCTCTTCTTCGAACCACAGAAGGTGATGGTGATTTCATCCGCCTTATCGAAACCAAGCAGACGGCTGCCGAACATTGTCGCGCAGAGAACCAACGCCAGAAGCACGATGTTGATGACGACGACGACGCCGATATCCCTGATGGAAAACGTGTGCCAGATGCCCTCGATGACCGCATCGGAAAACGCCAGATAGACCACCATCAGGATCGAGCCGCGATCGACAGGTGACAGAAGTTTCTTGCGCGCCCGGATCCAGTCGCCGATCCAGGGCTGCAGCACCTGGCCGGCGATAAAGGGCAGAAGCAATTGCAGGAAGATTTGCAGGAACGCGTCCAGCGAAAATCCACCGCCGTGGCCCCCGACCGAAAACAACAGACCGACGAGGAGTGGCGTCAGGAACATGCCGAAAATGTTCGATGCCGAGGCCGAACAGATTGCCGCCGGCACGTTTCCGCCCGCCATTGACGTGAAGGCGATGGAGGACTGCACGGTGGATGGCAGCACGCAGAGAAACAGTACGCCCATATAGAGCGGTGCCGGAAGGATGCTTTCGGGAATGAAGCCGATCGCCACACCGAGAAGCGGGAAAAGGCCGAAGGTGACGAGCAGAATCGCCAGATGCAGGCGCCAGTGCAGAATGCCCGCGATGACCACATCGCGCGAAAGGCGCGCGCCATGCAGGAAGAACAGCAGGGCGATGGCAAGTTTCGTCGCAAGCCCGAAATATTCAGCCGGCTCGCCACTGATCGGCAGAATGGAAGCCAGAATTACGGTGGCCACCAGCATCATGGTGAAACGGTCGGGTAAGAAGCGGGTCATGGGACGTCTTTCCGGCATTGGTTTTGCTTGAAACGCCCGCCACTATCCATCATCATGATTTCGGATGCAAAGACTAACAGTTATCATGATTTGAGATAATGCTGAACCTTCAACATCTTGCCAGCTTCGTCATGTTGCAGCAAACCGGCAGTTTCACCCTCGCCGCCGAACGGCTCGGCATTGGGCAATCTACCGTCAGCCAGCATATTCAAAGGCTTGAGGCATCGCTTGGCCGGCGACTGATCGCACGCAACACGCATCAGGTGAAGCTGACTGGCGAGGGTGAGGCATTGCTTGGTTACGCCCGCAACATGCTCGAAATCGACAGCAAAGTGTCGTCGCTCTTCACCGAAAGTCGTCTGCGTGGGCGGCTACGGCTTGGCGTGTCGGAGGATTTCGTCGCGAGCCGGCTCACGGCCATCCTGGAGGAATTCATCCGCCTTTATCCCCTTGTTGATCTGGAGCTGACGGTTTCGCTGAGTGGGGTGCTTTACCAGATGCAGGATAATGGTGAGCTGGATGTGGTACTGGCAAAACGTCGCCTGGGCGACAAGCTTGGCCATTTCCTTTACCGTGAGCCACTCGTCTGGCTGGCGCGCGACCCCGAACGCATGCTGAACCAGCCGGATGCCCTGCCGTTGATCGCCTTCCCGCCGCCGAGCATTACCAGAAAGGCCGCACAGGAAGCATTGGACCGCGCCGGACTTTCTTGGCGAATCGTATGCACCTGCGGCAGCCTGAGCGGACTTACTGCTGCGGCAAGGGCGGGCATGGGTATTCTGGTGCAGCCGCGCAGCATGGCACCGGCCGGTCTTAAGGAGATTACCGCCGGCGTGTTACCCGTCCTTGAGGATGTCGAATTTGTGCTTCAGCCGAGCAAGGGCGTCGATGCGAAGCTGGTGCGCGCCCTTTCCGACCTCGTGTCGAGCAAGAGCATCGCACCCGGCAGCTTTGTCTAACGCGCCTTAATTCGTCCGGTTTGACAGGCAGCGGCCGACGCTGTCACGCCAACCGGCGATCGCGTTTTTTCGCTCCCCCTCGTCCATCTCGGGGCTGAAGCGGCGGTCGCGTCGCCAATGGTCAGCGAAAGCCTTGCGGTCCGGCCAGATGCCTGCGCGTGAGGCCGCAAGCCAAGCGGCACCCAGGATGGTCGTCTCCAGAAAGACAGGTCTATCGACGGGCGCAGCGAGAATATCCGCCAGCCGCTGCATGGTCCAATTGGAAGCGACCATGCCGCCGTCGACCCTCAGCACCGTTTTGCCATTGTCACCCGCCCAGTCCTTGCGCATGGCATCCAGCAGATCAAACGTCTGATAGGCGACGCTTTCCAGCGCCGCGCGGGCAAATTCCGCCGGCCCGGTGCCCCGCGTCAGGCCGAAAATCGCACCGCGCGCTTCGGCATCCCAATAGGGCGCGCCAAGACCGGTGAAGGCCGGCACGAGATAAACCCGCTGCTTGGGATCGGCTTTTTCGGCAAGCGCGCTGACTTCAGATGCGACAGAGATGAACCCAAGCTCGTCACGCAGCCACTGCACGGCGGCACCGGCAATAAAGATCGAGCCTTCAAGTGCATAGGTCGTCACGCCATCGAGGCGGTAAGCAATCGTGGTCAGCAGGCGGTTGGTGGATGTAACCCGGTCGGTACCAGTATTGAGAAGCGCGAAACAGCCGGTGCCATAGGTGGATTTCATCATGCCCGGCTCAAAGCAGGCATTGCCGATCACGGCCGCCTGCTGATCGCCGGCCACACCCAGGATCGGAATTTCCGCACCCAGCAGCGACTTGTCCGTCACACCAAAATCCGCGGCGCAATCCAGAACTTCCGGCAGCATGGCGCGCGGAATATCCAGGATCGACAGCAACTCGTCATCCCAGGCATTGTCTTCGATATTATAGATCAACGTGCGCGAAGCATTGGTGGCGTCGGTCACATGGCGACGACCGCCGGTGAGGCGATAGATCAGAAAGCTGTCAACGGTGCCGAAGCAGATGTCGCCCTTCACGGCTTTTTCACGAAGGCCGCTGACGCTATCGAGAAGCCATTTCAGCTTGGTACCGGAGAAATAAGGGTCAAGCAGCAGCCCGGTCTTTTTTGAAAAGAGCGGCTCCAGTCCGCGGCGTTTCAGATCCTCGCAGATGGGCGCGGCGCGCCGATCCTGCCAGACCACGGCGCGATGCACCGCCTCGCCGGTATTGCGGTCCCACAGCACCGTCGTTTCGCGCTGGTTGGTGATGCCTATTGCCGCAATATCGGAGGCGGCAATGCCGGCATCGGCAAGCGCCAGCCGGATGGTTTCGAGTACGCTTTTCCAGATATCCTCGGCATCATGTTCGACCCAGCCGGAGGCAGGGAAATGCTGCGGAAATTCTCGCTGGCCGACACCGATGACCCGCATGTCGCCATCAAAGACCATCGACCTCGTCGATGTCGTGCCCTGGTCGATCGCCAGAATATAACCGCCCATTATGTAACTCCCTTTCAAACGCAATGACGGGGCGGCAGAGCCGCCCCGGTTTCACGATTTTAGGCAGACATTACTTCTGCCAGCTTTTGACCAGTTCGTCGTAATTGACGGTGACCGGCTTTTCCTTTTCGTTGGCAATCTTCAGCTGCGGCGCCAGATTGCCCTTGGAAACGGCGTCCTTGTTCCAGTATTCAATATCATGCTCTTCCGCCAGCTTCGGGCCGATATCGCCCTGCACGCCGGCACGTTCCAGACGGCCCATGACCTTTTCCTGCTCGGCGCAGAGCGAGTCCATCGCTGCCTGAGCGGTTTTGGCACCCGACGACGCATCGCCGATTGCCTGCCACCACAGCTGCGCCAGCTTTGGATAGTCAGGAACGTTCGTCCCCGTCGGCGACCATTGGACGCGGGCCGGCGAGCGATAGAACTCGACGAGACCACCGAGCTTGGAGGCACGGTCCGAGAAGCTCTTGTGATGGATGGTGCTGTCACGAATGAAGGTGAGACCGACGTGGCTCTTCTTCACATCCACGGTTTTCGAGGTCACGAACTGTGCATAAAGCCATGCGGCCTTGGCTCGGTCGTCAGGCGTGGATTTCATCAGCGTCCAGGAACCCACATCCTGATAACCAAGCTTCATGCCGTTCTTCCAGTAGACGCCATGTGGCGAGGGGGCGACACGCCATTTCGGCGACCCGTCCTCGTTCACGACAGGCAAGCCCGGCTTGGCCATATCGGCCGTGAACGCCGTGTACCAGAAGATCTGCTGAGCAATGTTGCCCTGTGCAGGCACCGGTCCGGACTCGGAGAAGGTCATGCCCTGTGCTTCCGGCGGCGCATATTTCTTCAGCCACTCAAGATATTTCTCGATGGAATAGACCGAGGCCGGGCCATTGGTATCGCCGCCGCGCGCTACGCAGGAACCCACCGGCTGCGACTTGTCATTGACCTTGATGCCCCATTCATCGACCGGCAGGCCGTTTGGCAGGCCCTTGTCGCCGTTGCCGGCCATGGAAAGCCAGGCATCGGTGAAACGCCAGCCAAGCGAGGGGTCCTTCTTGCCGTAGTCCATATGGCCAAAGACCTTCTTGCCGCCGACATCGCGGCCGGTGAAGAATTCGGCGATGTCCTCATAGGCCGACCAGTTGACGGGAACGCCGAGGTCGTAGCCGTACTTGGCCTTGAAGTCAGCCTTGTTCTTGTCGTCGTTGAACCAGTCGTAACGGAACCAGTAGAGGTTCGCGAATTGCTGGTCAGGAAGCTGGTAGAGCTTCTTGTCCGGCGCCGTCGTGAACGCGCTGCCGATGAAGTCCTTGAGGTCGAGACCAGGATTGGTGACGTCCTTGCCTTCATTGGCCATGAAGTCGGTCAGGTTGCGGACCTGCTGGTAACGCCAGTGGGTGCCGATGAGGTCGCTGTCATTGACCCAGCCATCGTAGAGGTTCTGGCCGGTCTGCATCTGGGTCTGGATCTTTTCGACAACGTCACCTTCCTGGATGAGGTCGTGCGTCACCTTGATGCCGGTAATGGCGGTAAAGGCCGGAGCCAGAACCTTTGATTCATACTCGTGGGTGGTGAGAGATTCGGAAACAACCTTGATCTCCATGCCCGCGAAAGGCTTCGCGGCATCGATGAACCATTGCACTTCCTTTTCCTGCTCCGCACGGGAAAGCGCCGACATGTCGCCGATTTCCTTGTCCAGAAACTGCTTTGCTTCCTCCATTCCGGCAAAAGCCGAACCTGTCATTGCCAGCAGCATGGCTGCCGTCGTCGTCATCAGATGCCGTCGCATGTCATTCCCTCCCAAAGGTTGCGATTGCATGAAGTCTGCAAGTGCGGTTTTCCTCGTCCGCACCTTTTCCTGCTCTATACAAAACGGAAAACGCCGATGGCGTAGACCAGAGATAGAGCGAGAGCCCACCACAGGTTCGGGCCGACCAGCCCGAGCCATGCGAGATGAATAAACGCGCTGCCGAGCAGCGAGATGAACAGCCTGTCCCCACGCGTCGTCTCGAAGCGCAACAGACCGAAGCGGGGATTGCCGCCGGGCGACAAACGTTCCCATAGCCACATGCCGACCAGCAGGACGGCGATGGTGCAGAAGAAGGCCGCCGTCTGCCAGGTCCATGCCATCCAGGTGAAGTCGGGCATCTTCGTCATGGTCAAACCCTCCCCAGCGCGAAGCCCTTGGCGATGTAATTGCGCACGAACCAGATCACCAGCGCGCCCGGTATCAACGTCAGCACACCGGCGGCTGCAAGAAGCCCCCAGTCCATGCCGGCGGCGGAAACAGTGCGTGTCATCGTCGCGGCAATCGGTTTTGCGTCCGTCGTCGTCAGAGTGCGGGCGATCAGAAGCTCGACCCACGAGAACATGAAGCTGAAGAAGCAGGCGACGCCGATGCCGGAAGCGATGAGCGGCATGAAAATCTTCACGAAGAATTTCGGGAAGGAATAACCGTCAATATAAGCGGTCTCGTCGATTTCCTTCGGCACACCGGACATGAAACCTTCGAGGATCCACACCGCCAACGGGACGTTGAACAGGCAATGCGCGAGCGCCACGGCAATGTGGGTGTCGATCAGTCCGAATGCAGAGTAAAGCTGGAAGAACGGCAGCGCAAAGACGGCGGGCGGCGCCATGCGGTTGGTCAAAAGCCAGAAGAACAGATGCTTGTCGCCGAGAAAACGGTAGCGCGAAAAGGCATAGGCTGCTGGCAGCGCGACAGCGACGGAGATCACCATGTTCATGACGACATAGGTGATCGAATTGATATACCCGGAATACCAGGATGAATCGTTGAAGATCGTCCGATAGTTCTGCAGCGTCGGCTCGTGCGGATAGAGCGTCATGGATGAGACGATTTCCGCATTCGTCTTGAAGCTCATATTGATAAGCCAATAGATCGGGACCAGCAGAAGCAGAATATAGATCGTCGGCACCAGCCAGGAAAAGCGTGATGGTCCATGGTGGCGGCGTGACCGCGCTGTCGCGGCGAAGCTCGGCCGCACCGACACCGCGGAGCCTGCATTCAGGCCATTACGTTCCACCCCGGTCGTGACATTGGAAGCGCTCATCTCAGGTCTCCGCGTCGTGGCTGGTCATCACGGTGTAGAACACCCAGGACAACAGCAGGATGATGAGGAAGTAGATCAGCGACATGGCTGCTGCCGGGCCGAGATCGAACTGGCCGAGCGCCACCTTGACGAGATCGATGGACAGGAAGGTTGTGGAATTGCCCGGGCCGCCCCCGGTGACGACGAAAGGCTCGGTATAGATCATGAAACTGTCCATGAAGCGCAGCAGGAAGGCAATAAGCAGGACCCGCTTCATCTTCGGCAGCTGGATGAACCGGAACACCGCGAAACGCGACGCGCCGTCGATCCTTGCCGCCTGATAATAGGCGTCCGGAATGGAAACGAGGCTGGCATAACACAAGAGCACGACAAGGCTCGTCCAGTGCCAGACATCCATGATGACGACGGTAATCCATGCGTCGATGGGATCGTTGACATAGTTATAGTCAAGCCCGAGTTGATTGGCATAATAACCGAGGAGCCCGATATCGCTGCGGCCGAAAACCTGCCAGATCGTGCCGACGACGTTCCACGGGACCAGCAGCGGCAACGCCATGGTGACGAGGCAGATGGGCACGCCGATGCCGGACTTCGGCATTTTGAGCGCAATAAAGATGCCGAGCGGGATTTCAATGGCCAGGATGATGCCGGAGAATAGCAGGTTGCGCCCCAGGGCATCCCAGAAACGGTCCGACGCCAGGATTTCCTCGAACCATTGTGTTCCTGCCCAGAAAAACTGATTGTTGCCGAAAGTGTCCTGCACCGAATAATTCACGACGGTCATCAGCGGAATGACGGCCGAAAAGGCGACCAGCACCAGCACCGGCAGCACCATGAACCATGCCTTGTTGTTCCAGCTTTTTTCCATGGTCAGGCCCCCATCTTCACACGCCAGGAATCAGCGAAAACGCCGATGGCGGCCGGGTCGAAGCGCACACCCGCCTCCGCCGGGATTTCCTCGTCCTCGGCAACGACAATCGCCAGTTTCTGGCCGGCAAAGCGGGCACGGACGATCTTCTGGCGGCCGATATCCTCGACCTTGTCGATGCTGATCGGCATGCCGCCGCGCTCCAGCCGGACGAATTCCGGGCGGATGCCGATTTCGATGCGCTGCGCTCCATCAACTTTTGGCGCACCTGCCAGCGGCACACCAAGACCGCCGACCACAGCCGTCGTCCCCTCAATATTGGCTGGCAGCACGTTCATGCCCGGCGAGCCGATGAAATAACCGACGAATGTATGCCCCGGCCGCTCGAATAGCTCGGCCGGCGTGCCGATCTGAACGATCTGCCCGTCATACATGACAACCACCTTGTCGGCGAAGGTCAGCGCTTCGGTCTGGTCGTGCGTGACGTAGACCATGGTGAAACCCGATTGCCGGTGTAGCCGTTTCAACTGTGAGCGTAGCACCCATTTCATATGCGGATCGATGACCGTTAGCGGCTCATCGAACAGGATTGCGTTGACGTCGGAGCGTACGAGGCCACGCGCCAACGAAATCTTCTGCTTCTGGTCCGCCGTCAATCCGCGGGCCCTGCGTTTGGCCATGCCGGAAAGGTCGGTCATCTCGAGGATTTCCCGCACGCGGCGCTCCACTTCGGCTTCCGGCACATGCCGGTTTCGCAGCGGAAAGGCCAGATTGTCGTAAACCGTCATCGTGTCGTAAACGACCGGAAACTGGAACACCTGCGCGATGTTGCGGTCTTCAGTCGCAAAATCCGTCACGTCTGTTCCGTCGAAAGCGATGCGGCCTTCGGACGGGCGCAGCAGGCCGGAAATAATGTTGAGCAACGTGGTCTTGCCACAACCGGAAGGGCCGAGAAGTGCATAGGCACCGCCATCTTCCCATTCGTGATGGACTTCCTTCAGGGCATAATCGCCTGCAGCCTGCGCCTTGGCGTTATAGGCGTGGCGGATGTGATCGAGGGTGATGCGTGCCATGACCGATCTCCCCTTACGCCGCTTCGCCAATGGCGCGGCCATTCGCGTCAAAGGCCATCAGGTGTTTTGTATCGAGAAACAGCTCAATGTCCCTGTCCGGCTCGATGTCGTGGATGCCGTGCGCCAGCATGACCCATCGCTTGCCGGAAAACTCCACATGCACGAAGCTTTCCGACCCCGCGATTTCCGAAATCAGCGTGCGCGCCCTTATGGATTGCCGCGCTTCGCCCTTCGCCTGCGGGAAAAGATGATGTGGCTGGAAAGCGATGGTCAAAGGCCCATCCGGTACAGCGGCAAGATGCGCCGGCACGGCAACCACCGTCTGGTCGGCGCGCGTAAAAGCGTTACCCGCCTTGATGACCTCAATGGTGTTGAGCGGCGGATCGGCAAAAATTTCCGCGGTCACGATATCAACCGGCTGCCGGTAAACCTCGATCGTACGGCTGAACTGCGTCACTCTTCCTTCGTTAAGCGTTGCGGTATTGCCGCCCAGAAGCAGCGCCTCTGAAGGCTCCGTGGTGGCGTAAACAAAGATCGCGCCCGACTCCGCGAAGATACGCGGCAGTTCCTCGCGCAACTCTTCGCGCAGCTTGTAATCGAGATTGGCGAGCGGTTCATCGAGCAGCACCAGATTGGCGTTTTTGACGATGGCGCGGGCGAGTGCCGTGCGCTGCTGCTGGCCGCCGGAAAGATTGAGCGGCGTGCGGTCGAGATAAGGCGTGAGCCGCAGAAGTTCGGCGGCCTTCTTCACCTCCCGGTCGATGGTCGACTGATCCTTGCCAGCAACGCGCATCGGCGAGGCAATGTTTTCGTAAACGCTCAGCGCCGGATAGTTGATGAACTGCTGGTAGACCATCGCGACGTTGCGCTTCTGCACCGGCCAGCCGGTTACATCCTCTCCATTGAAGAGGATCGACCCGCTGCTTGGCTTGTCCAGCCCCGCCATCAGTCGCATCAGCGACGTCTTGCCCGAAAGCGTCGGTCCAAGCAGAACGTTCAGGCTTCCGCGCTGCAACGTCAGATCGGTCGGGTGAATATGATAGTCACCCCCCACCATTTTCGAGACGTTTCGCAATTCAAGCATGGTGATCCAAAGCCTCCTCCGCTTTTCGATCGGATCGTCAGATTGCCTTCAAGCGTCCACCTGCAATGTCATCGATATAGTCCTCCAGAGCACGCACCTCGTCGGCGCTCAAGAACAGCCCCTGCTTGGTGCGGCGCCACAGGATATCCTCCGCCGTCGCCGCCCATTCCCTCGCCATCAGCCAGCGAACCTCGACCTCGTAGAGCGTACCGCCGAAGTGCCGCCCCAGCGCAGAGGTGTCCGTCGCAGAACCGAGCATCGAAACTGCATCGGTACCGTAGCAGCGCACCAGCCGCTCGGCATGACGCTGATCGAGAAAGGGATAACGGGATCGTAATGCGGACACTTGCGCCGCGTATTCCTCCACGCCGAAGTTACCCCCCGGCAAATGGGAGCCTGCCGTCCATGGAACACCCTTTTCCCCCAGCGCATCGCTGATTTTTTCAAGAGCATGTTCGGCAAGCCGCCGGTATGTCGTAAGCTTGCCGCCAAAGACGTTGAGCAGTGGTGCTTCGCCTTCCGTCCCCTCGGTTTTCAGCACGTAGTCGCGGGTTGCTTCCTGCGCCTTGGAAGCACCATCGTCAAAGAGCGGGCGCACGCCGGAATAGGTCCAGACGATATCCTCCGCCTTCACCGGCTCAGCAAAATATTCACTCGCCGCATTGCAGAGATAGCTGATTTCCTCGTCGCTGATCTTAACGGACCGAGGATCGGCGGTATAGTCGCGATCCGTGGTGCCGATCAGGGTGAAATCCTGCTCATAAGGAATGGCGAAAATGATGCGGCCGTCCGGGTTCTGAAAGAAATAGGCGCGCGGATCAGAAAACTTTTTGCGAACGATAATATGGCTGCCCTGTACGAGGCGGACATTGTGGACGTTGTTTTTACCGAACGTCCGCGACAGCACCTGGTCGACCCACGGGCCGGCGGCATTCACCAGCATTCGCGACTTGTAAGACTTCGTTTCTCCACCCGCGTTTTTTGTTTCTATCCGCCAGAACGCGCCTTCCCGCCTGGCGGAAACCACTTGCGTACGGTTGAGGATCAGGGCGCCTCGATCAGCGGCATCGCGGGCGTTCAACACGACAAGACGGGCATCATCCACCCAGCCATCGGAATATTCGAAAGCGCGGGCAAAAATCGGCTTCAGCGGTTTTCCAGCTGGGTCACGGCGAAGGTCGAGCGAGCGGGTCGCGGGCAGAAGCTTGCGGCCACCAAGATGGTCGTAAAGGAAAAGCCCCAGGCGCACGAGCCAGGCGGGACGAACACCACCTTTCTGAAACGGCAGCACGAAGCGCATGGGCCAGATAATGTGCGGCGCCATGGCCCACAGAACCTCGCGTTCCATGAGCGCTTCGCGCACCAGACGGAATTCGTAATGTTCGAGATAACGCAGGCCGCCATGGATCAGCTTCGTGGCAGCCGAAGACGTACCGGAGGCAAAGTCGTTCATTTCCGCAAGCGCAACGGAATAGCCGCGCCCGACAGCGTCCCGCGCGATGCCGCAGCCATTGATGCCGCCGCCGATCACGAAAATATCGTGGATTGCCTCGTCAGACATCGCCCCTCCCGCGCTTTCATCGATGCTCTCCCCATCGATATTTTGAAAGCATGGCCATCTAATTCGAAGACAAAACGAATGTCAAACGAAATTCGGAAGTCGCTAGGTCAGCCGTCCTGCGCCTCGGTTTCGATCAGGCGGACATCGTGATCTGCGCAGATGCTGCGGATGGAATCGACCGGACAATGGTCCGTAATAAATGTGTGGACCTGAGAGAGATGGCCGATCCGCACCGGGGCCGTGCGCTCGAATTTCAGTGAATCCGATACGAGAATCACATGACGGGCATTGGAGATGATCGCCTGCGCGACCTTGACCTCGCGGAAGTCGAAATCCAGTAAAGCCCCGTCTTCATCGATAGCTGAAACGCCGATCACGGCAAAATCGACCTTGAACTGGCGAATGAAATCCACTGCTGCTTCCCCGACGATACCTCCATCGGAACCACGCACGACGCCGCCGGCAATCACCACTTCAATGCCCGGGAACACCCGTAACCTGTTAGCAACATTGATATTATTGGTGATCACCATCAGTTCGTGATGGTCCGCAAGGGCTTCGCCCACCGCCTCCGTGGTCGTGCCGATATTGATGAAAAGCGACGAGTTGTTCGGGATGAGCGCTGCGGCGGCAGCGCCAATGGCCTGCTTTTCAATAGAAGCAATCGCCCGACGCGCTTCATATTTGACGTTTTCATTGCCGCTGGGGAAAAGCGCGCCGCCATGAATACGCGTCAGGACGCGCGTATCGCAGAGATCGTTGAGGTCCTTACGGATCGTCTGGGGTGTCACCGAAAACCGCGCCGCCAGCTCGTCAACCAGCACCCGCCCATTCGCTTTTGCCAGCGCAACGATTTCATCCTGACGCGGTGTAAGCAGCATTTCACCCTCCCTCCTCTTTCAATTTTTTCGTTTTATTGAAGAGCGAAGGAAAAACCAATGTCAAGGTACGGTTGAGCGCCGGAGGCGCCTGCTTTTACCGGAACGGCCGAAAATCCCTTTAGCCAGCTATTCGTATTGGAGCGGCATCCGCTGTCTTTGCGTGTTCAGCCGCAGGCGCCGTACGTGCGGCATGAAACGTATCACCGATGCCGATAAGAACAGGCTCATTCACGCCTAATCCCGTCACGCCCTCTGCCAGTTGCGCAAGCGAACCGCACCAGCGTTTCTCATTGTGACGACTGACGGAAACCATCACCACCACCGGCGTCGCGGCGGGCATTCCATTGGCAATCAATGATGCCTGAATATCCGCCGCGGTTCGTCCGCCCATGTAGAAAATAGTTGTTACTGACGGGTTCGAAAGGGCCGGCCAGTCGATATTGTCCGGCAGTTTTCCCTGTCGTGAATGGCCGGTGACGAAGCGGACCGACTGGGCGTGATCGCGATGCGTCAAAGAAACGCCGAGGCGTAAGGCCATGGCGCTTGCGGCGGTGATGCCGGGCACGACCTCGACGGGGATGTTTTCCGCTTCCAGCGCGGCGATCTCCTCACCGGCGCGCCCGAAAATCATCGGATCGCCTGACTTCAGCCGCACCACTCTCTTGCCGGCCTTGGCAAGCGTGATCATCATGTCGTTGATGTCTTCCTGTTTACAGCTTTCCCGACCGCCGCGCTTGCCGACCAGCATCCGCTTGGCCTCCCGCCGCGCCAGTTCCAGCACCTCCGCCGAGACGAGATCATCGAACAGGATGACGTCGGCCGCCTGCAGGGCGCGCACCGCTTTCAGGGTTAAAAGCTCGGCATCGCCCGGCCCCGCGCCCACAAGCGTAACCGACCCGACGGTGGCCGCCGTCCGAGCAGCTTGTGTCCCGAGATCGGCGAGCAAGCGCTCCTCACTGTCGTCATCAAGACGCTCCGTGAAGGCTCGATCGACGAATTTTTCCCAGAACGAACGCCGCGCGCTGCCAGGCGAGAGCCGCATGTTGACACGCTCGCGGATAGACGCCGCAAGTGCCGCCCAGTCCTTCAGGGAGCGCGGCAGCAATGTCTCGATCCGGCGACGAATGGCCTGCGCCAGGATGGGGGCTGCCCCATCGGTGGAAATCGACACCACGACCGGTGAGCGATTGACGATCGACCCAAACTGGAACTGGCAGAATTCCGGCTTGTCGATGATGTTGACGGGAACGCCTGCCGCGCGCGCCGCCTGATAAAACCGCTCGGCCTCGCACAGGGTCTCGCAATCCGCCAGCGCCAGTTCCGCGCCCGCCAAACTGTCTTCGTTCCAGCAACAGTCGTGCCATGTCAGCCGCGCGCTCTTTGCCATCAGCGAGATCAGGCATTGCGAAAGCTCGCGCTCCTTGCAATACAGATGAAGCTCAGCGCCGCAGGCGAGCAGCAGCTCCGCCTTCCAGGCGGCGGCATCCGATCCGCCAGCCAGCACAACGCGCTTGTTCTCTAGCCCCCAAAAAATGGGCAACGTCGCGAGCTTTTCCATGCGGGCCGGTTCATTCCGCTGCGGTTTTAAGGCATCCATCGATGATCCCCCTGATTTCGGCGCGGCAGGAGCCGCAATTGGTTCCGGCGTTCAACGCCTTGCCGATGGCTTCGACGCTGTGGCAACCATCACGGATGGCGGCGGTGATCTGGTTCACCCCGACATTGAAGCAGGAGCAGACGGTAGCGCCCGGATCGGACCGCCCTGCCCCCGGACGCCCGGCCACCAGCGCAAAACGCAGACGCAAATCCTCATGGCGTTCGGTCAATTGCGCGATCGCCCAGTTGCGGGCAACGGCCACAGGCTCTTCGGCGATGAACAGCGCCGCCAGAAGAGTGTCGCCGTTAAAGAAAGCCAGGCGCAGATCGCCGGTCTGCCGGTCGCTATATCCCAGCGGCTCGACGCGCGCCTCGATGCCGAAAACCCGCCGCGCCCAGAGCGTCCAGTCCCGCGGCACTTCAGCGAAGGCCAGCTCCATGCGATAGCCCCCATGCGCCTTGGCAATCGCCCAATAGGCGCAATCGGGCACATCTGGCCGGGTGCGGGAAATGGCGAAGCCGTAAGCTTTTGCTTCGTAACGCCTTGCCCGAACGCCCACATTCTTCGAAGCCGGCTGGCCGGAATGCGGGTCCGTTACCGGCGCGACCACCACGTCGATCCGCGCCTTCGAGGCAAACCGGTCGTTCCAATGCATCGGCACGAAGACCGAGCCGCGCGCCTGTCTTTCGCTCACCAGCGCCCGCAGCAGCACCCTGCCATGCGGGCTTTCCAGTTCCACCAGATCGGCGCTTTTTATGTCGAGCGCCTGCGCATCGCGCGGGTGAAGTTCGGCGAACGGCTCGGCGATATGGGCGGTGAGGCGGGCGCTTTTGCCGGTGCGCGTCATCGTGTGCCATTGGTCGCGGATGCGGCCGGTATTCAGCGTCAGCGGGAAATCCGCCGATGTCCTGTCTGTCTGCGGCAAGGCGGTGGCGATGAGCCTTGCCCGGCCATCGGCATGGTAAAACCGGCCGTTCGCGAAAAAGCGCGTCACCTCGGCCTTGCCCGCCTCGGCTTTTGGCCATTGGAAGGGTGTCATCGTATCGTAGCCATCCCGGTCGATCCCGCCGATATCGAAATCGCGGCTTCCGGCATTTTCGAAAGCGGAAAGAGCGGCATGTTCGGCAAAAATCTCCGATGGCTGACGAAAAGCGAAGGCGGCGGCGAAGCCCATGCGCCGGGCCACTTCCGCCATCTGCCACCAGTCCGCTTTCGCTTCGCCCGGCGCATCGAGAAAACCGCGCTGGCGGGAAATGCACCGCTCGGAATTGGTGACAGTGCCGTCCTTTTCACCCCAGCCAAGCGATGGCAGAAGCACATGCGCATGGCGGGCCGTATCGGTACTCGCCATGACATCGGACACCACGACGAAAGGACAGGCCTTGATGGCCGCCTCGACGGCGCCGGCATCCGGCATGGAAACCACCGGATTGGTGGCCATGATCCACAGCGCCTTTATGCGACCGTCGGCCACGGCCCTGAACATGTCCACCGCCTTCAGTCCGGGTTTTTCCGCAATGGCGGGCGAGGCCCAGAAGCGTCGCACGCGGTCGCGATCCTCGGCATTTTCGATAGCCATATGGGCGGCCAGCATGTTGGCCAGCCCGCCGACTTCGCGTCCGCCCATGGCGTTCGGCTGGCCGGTCAGCGAAAAGGGACCCATGCCCGGCCTGCCGATGCGGCCGGTGGCAAGGTGGCAATTGATGATAGCGTTGACCTTGTCGGTGCCGCTTTGTGACTGGTTGACGCCTTGGCTGTAGCAGGTGACGGTTTTTTCGGTGCGTTCGAACAATTCGTAAAAGGAAATCAGTTCGGCAATCGCCAAGCCGGTGGCTTCGGCGATCTCCGGCAGGCTATGCTCGCTTGCTGCCTGCATCGCTGCATCAAAACCGAGCGTGTGATTTTCCACATAACCGCGATCGATTGCAGGACTATCGGAAAGATGCGCCAGCAAGCCGGTGAACAGCGCCACATCTCCATCCGGGCGGATGGCGAGGTGCATATCGGCAATATCGGCGCTCATCGTCCGACGCGGATCGATGACAACGACTTTCATGTCCGGCCGCGCCGCCTTTGCCGCCGCAAGCCTTTGGTAAAGTACTGGATGGCACCAGCCGAGATTGGAACCGGTGAGGATCACCAGATCGGCAAGCTCCATATCCTCATAGGTGCCCGGCACCGTATCGGCCCCGAAGGCACGGCGATGGCCGGCGACGGAAGACGACATGCAGAGCCTGGAATTGGTATCGATGTTGGCCGAGCCGATGAAACCCTTCATCAGCTTGTTGGCGAGATAATAATCCTCGGTCAGCAATTGGCCGGAGACGTAAAAGGCGACCGAATCCGGGCCGTGTTCGGCGATGGCTTGAGAAAACCGGGAAGCGACGAGATCGAGTGCCTCGTGCCATGCGGCCGGTTTTCCGTGAATTTCAGGATGAAGAAGGCGGCCATCGAGATCGATGGTTTCGGCCAGAGCCGAGCCTTTGGAACACAGGCGGCCGAAATTGGCGGGGTGATCCGGATCGCCTTTGACGGAAACGACGCCGGAATCATTGACGGTGGCGATGACGCCGCAGCCGACGCCGCAATAGGGACAGGTAGTCTTGGTTTCAACGGGCATGGGTTTGCCCTCTCAGTGAGTACTGTTTACCCCGCCTCGGTATGTGGCGCTTACCCCCCTCGGTCCTGCCGGACATCTTCCCCTCAAGGGGGAGATCACTTGCGGCACGGACTTCGTTTCACAGTTTAGGTCGCCGACCGTAGAGATGAAGCGGAAAGTCTGCCGCTTGTCGATCTCCCCCCTTGAGGGGGAGATGCCCGGCAGGACAGAAGGGGGTAACCTCACTGCCATCGCCATTCACTCCGCCGCTATCATCAAAGTTTCGAGCGCTATCGAAAGCCTTCCGTCGAGATTGCGTATCGGAATCGTCCTCACCTCGCCCTCATCAGCCCCCAGCGCCTTGCCGGTCTCCAGCGAAATAACCCAATTGTGCAAGGGACACGTCACTGAAGCCCCATGCACGATGCCCTGGGAGAGCGGCCCGCCCTTATGCGGGCAATGGTCCTCAATCGCGAAGACCTGATTTTCCGCCGTGCGGAACACGGCGATCTTGCCCATCGGGGTTTTCACGCAGCGCGCGCCGCGCAACGGGATGTCGGAGATATCGCCAATATCGATCCAGTTGCTGTCCATCGTCCTCACTCCGCCGCCTCGCTGAAACCGATCGCCGCCATGGGCCTGAACTCATGCTTGTCGCGGCCGGACACCCGTTCCGACCAGGGATCGACCTGCGCGAATTGCTGACTGAAGACGAAGCGCTCGAAATAGGCCCGGCGCTTGTCGGCATCCTCCATGATCTGGCGGCGCACCTCGTCGTAACCGATGCGCTTGGCCCATTTGTAGATGCGCTCGAGATAGCGCGCCTGTTCGCGATACATCTGCGTCAGCGCGACGATATGTTCCAGCGCCTCGTCCTCGGTATGGACGAGACCGAGCACTTCCGTGCCCTTGATATCGAGACCGGCGGCGCCGGCGAAATGGATCTCGAAACCGGAATCGACGCAGATGACGCCGATATCCTTGCAGGTGGCCTCCGCGCAGTTGCGCGGACAGCCGGAAACGGCGAGCTTCAGCTTGGCGGGCGTCCACGAGCCCCACATGAATTTTTCGATGCGGATGCCGAGCCCGGTGGAATCCTGCGTGCCGAAACGGCACCATTGCTGGCCGACGCAGGTTTTGACCGTGCGCAAGCCCTTGGCATAGGCCTGACCGGAAATGAAGCCGGCCTTGCCGAGATCGGCCCAGACGGCGGGCAGATCCTCCTTCTCGATGCCGAGAAGGTCGATACGCTGGCCGCCCGTCACCTTCACCATCGGAATATCGAACTTGTCGACCACATCGGCAATCGCCCGAAGCTCGGAGGAGGAGGTGACGCCGCCCCACATGCGCGGCACGACGGAATAGGTGCCGTCCTTCTGGATATTGGCGTGAACGCGCTCATTGATGTAACGCGACTGGTAATCATCGGCATATTCGTCCGGAAAATCGCAGACGAGATAATAATTGAGCGCCGGCCGGCACTTGGCGCAGCCGCAGGAGGTCTTCCATTCCAATTCCTGCATCACGGCGGGAATGGTCTTCAGGCCCTTGGCCTTGATAAGCAGGCGCACATCGTCATGGCCGAGATCGGTACATTTGCACATGGGCTGCACGGCAGCGGGATTGTAGCTGCCGCCGAGCGTTATCGTCATCAGCTGCTCGACAAGGCCGGTGCAATTGCCGCAGGAGGCGGACGCCTTGGTGTGGGCGCGCACATCGTCGAGCGACGTCAGCCCCTTGGACGTGATTGCCGACGTGATCTTGCCCTTGCAGACGCCGTTGCAGCCGCAGATTTCCGCATCATCCGGCAAGGCTGCAACGGCCGCCATAGGGTCCAGCGGCGACCCTCCCTGATAGGCCTGACCGAAGATCAGGGTTTCGCGCATGGCGGAAATATCGGTCGATTTCTTCATCAGGTCGAAGAACCACGATCCGTCCGCCGTCTCGCCGTAAAGAACCGCGCCGATGATGCGGTTTTCCTTGAGGATCAGGCGCTTGTAGACACCGGCGGTGGCGTCGCGCAGCACGATTTCCTCGCGGTCGTCGCCTTCTGCGAAATCGCCGGCGGAAAACAGGTTGATGCCGGTAACTTTCAGTTTCGTGTTGGTGACGGAGCCGTGATATTCGGCCGAGCCGCCACACAGCCGGTCCGCGAGCACACGCGCCGATTCGTAAAGCGGTGCAACCAGCCCGTAGCACATGCCGCGATGCTCGGCGCATTCGCCGAGCGCGTAGATCGAAGCGTCCGAGGTCATCATGCCGTCATCGACGACGATGCCGCGATTGACGGCGAGACCAGCGTCCTTGGCAAGACCGGAAGCCGGGCGAATGCCGACCGCCATCACGACCATGTCGCCCTTGATGATCCGGCCGTCCTCCAGCTCGATGCCTTCGACCTTTTCCTCACCGAGAATGCATTTGGTATTGGCCTTGGTGATGATGTCGATGCCGCGCTCGGTGAGCGCCTTTTCGAGAAGATAGGCCGCTGCCGGATCGAGCTGGCGCTCCATGATCGTCGGCATCAGGTGGATGACGGTAACGTCCATGCCCTGGCGCTTGAGACCATATGCGGCCTCCAGCCCGAGGAGACCGGCGCCAATGACGATGGCGCGGCCCTTGCCCTCGGCGATCGCCAGCATCTTCGTGACATCGTCGAGATCGCGATAGGCGAGCACGCCAGGAAGCTGATGGCCGGGGACGGGGATGATGAAGGGCAGGGAACCGGTGGCGATCACCAGCTTGTCGTAGGAAACCGTGATGCCGTTTTCGCTGGTGACGGTCTTTTTGTCCCGGTCGATGCCCGTCACTTTGGCACCCTTGTGCAAGGTGACGTTATTGGCCGCATACCAGTCGTCATTATGGATGACGATATCGTCATAGCTCTTCTCACCTGAAAGTACCGGCGAGAGCATGATGCGATCGTAATTGACGCGCGGCTCGGCGTTGAAAATGGTGACATCGTAAAGGCCGGGCGCGGTTTCGAACAGGTTTTCCAGCATGCGCCCCGGCGCCATGCCATTGCCGATGATGACGAGTTTTTGCGTCATGATTGTTACTCCGCGGCTTCGACGAAGCGGTGACGTTCGTAAAGGAACTTCAGCACGGCCTCGCGGCATTTGAGGTAGGTCTTGTCGGATGCAAGCTCGATGCGGTCGCGCGGGCGGGCGAGCGGCACGTCCAGCACTTCGCCGATATGGGCGGCGGGACCGTTGGTCATCATCACGATGCGATCGGAAAGCAGCACCGCCTCATCGACATCATGGGTGATCATGACCATGGTGTTGCCGAGCCGCGCGTGGATTTCCATCACGGCGTCCTGAAGATGGGCGCGAGTCAGCGCGTCGAGCGCCCCGAAAGGCTCGTCCAGCAGCAGGATCTTCGGTTCCATGGCGAGCGCCCGGGCGATGCCGACGCGCTGCTTCATGCCGCCGGAAATTTCCGAGGGTTTCTTGTCCCTGGCATGTGCCATCTGCACGAGATCGAGATTGCGCATGACCCAGTCATGGCGTTCGGCACGTGTTTTTGTCCTGCTGAACACCTTCTCTACGGCGAGATTGACGTTCTCATAAACCGAAAGCCAGGGCAGCAGGCTGTGGTTCTGGAACACGACTGCGCGTTCCGGACCGGGCTCGTTGACCTCCCGGTTTTCGAGCAGAACGGCACCGGCCGAAACCTTCGTCAGCCCGGCGATGAGGTTGAGCATCGTGGATTTGCCGCAGCCGGAATGGCCGATGACCGAAACGAATTCGCCTTTTTCGATGGTGAGGTTGATGCCTTTCAGCACCTCGGCGCGCGAGCCGCCCCTGTCGAAATATTTGTCGATGTGATCGAGCTTCAGATAAGCGTTCATAATCGTCGCCCTCTCAATTCGCCGCAACGCCGCGGGTGATGACCTTGCCGAGCGCCGCCACCAGCTTGTCGAGCATGAAGCCGACGACGCCGATATAGGCGAGCGCCACGATGATGTCGGGCAGACGCGAGGAATTCCACGCATCCCAGATGAAGAAACCGATGCCGACACCGCCGGTCAGCATTTCCGCCGCGACGATCGCCAGCCACGAAAGGCCGACACCGATGCGCAGGCCGGTGAAGATGTAAGGGGCTGCCGATGGCAGCATGATCTTGAAGAAGAATTCGAACTGGTTCAGCCGCAGCACCTGCGCCACGTTGCGGTAGTCCTGCGGAATATTGCGCACGCCGACCGCCGTATTGATGATGACCGGCCAGATGGAGGTGATGAAGATCACGAAAATCGCCGACGGATTGCTGTCCTGAAAGGCGGCCAGCGACAGCGGCAGCCAGGCGAGCGGCGGCACGGTGCGCAGCACCTGGAAGATCGGATCGAGACCGCGCATCGCCCAGACCGACTGGCCGATCACAGCCCCGAGGATGATGCCCGCGATAGCGGCAAGGCCGAAACCGTAAGCCACCCGCTCGAGCGAGACGAGGACACGCAGGCCAAGGCCGATATCCTGCGAACCGTTCTGGAAAAACGGCGAGACGATGAGATCGTAGCTCTCCTCGAAGACCTGGCTCGGCGGCGGCAGGGAGGCGCCGGGGGCGGAACAGAGCAATTGCCAGATCCCGAGCAGAATGGCGAGGACGACGAAGGGTGGGACGATGTTGCGGGCCGCGATCGCACCCCAGTTGCGCAGATCGATGCGCGGCAACTGCCTCGGCGCGAGCGCCACGACGTTTGCCTTGCGTACTGCCGGCTGCTGCGGCTCTTCCTTGAATTTTCGCGCTAATGCGGACATGGGCATTTCCTCTTGATTGCGGTTGCGGTCAGGGCTCGCCCTTCATCCGGTCTTCAGTCTCGGCCGCCGAAAGGCGGGCACTGGCGGATGAAGGGCGATGCCCGGTCTCCTCCTCAGGAGGCCGCCTTGATGGAAAGGCTTTCGAGATAGGCGGACGGATTTTCCGGGTCGAAGACCTTGCCGTCGAAGAAGGTTTCCTTGCCGCGCGAGGTGGAGGCGGGAAGATCGGCAACGCCGAGGTCCTTGGCCGCCGCGCGCCAGATATCCTCACGGTTCACCTTCGCAACCAGCGCCTTCACATCGGTGTCGGGCGCGAATTTTCCCCAGCGGATGTTTTCGGTGATGAACCAGCTGTCATGGCTGTGGAACGGATAGGAGGCATGGTCCTGCCAGAACTTCATCTGCAGGCCAGTATTTTCCATGACGCGGCCGTTGCCGTAATTGATATTGCCCTTGAGGCGGCCGAGAACATCCTTCGGCGGTACGTTGAACCATTGGCGTTTGCCGAGGATGGCGGACATCTCCTCCTTGTTGGCCATCTCGTCGCACCATGCTTGAGCTTCCATCACGGCCATCAGCAGGGCCTTGGTGGCGTTGGGGTTCTTTTCCACCCAGTCGGCGCGCATGCCGAGCGCCTTTTCCGGATGGCCCTTCCAGAGTTCACCTGTCGTACAGGCAGTAAAGCCGATGCCCTGATTGACCAGCTGCTCGTTCCACGGCTCGCCCACACAGAAGACGTCCATGTTGCCGACCTTCATGTTGGCGACCATCTGCGGGGGCGGAACGACGATGGTGGAGACGTCCTTGTCCGGATCGATGCCGCCGGCGGCGAGCCAATAGCGGATCCAGAGATCATGGGTGCCGCCGGGGAAGGTCATGGCCGCCTTGATTTCCTTGCCTTCGGCCTTCTTCTTCTCGAAAGCCGCCTTCAGTTTGGATGCATCCAGCTGAACGCCGGTCTCGGCATATTCCCTGGCGACGGAGATGCCCTGGCTGTCGAGGTTTAGGCGCGCGAGGATGGTCATCGGCACCGGCACATTGTTCTGGGTTACCTTGCCGGTATGCATGAGATACGGCATCGGCGTCAGGATGTGTGCGCCGTCGATGCCGTTCGAGGCGCCGCCGAGCACCAGATTATCGCGCGTCGCACCCCAGGAAGCCTGCTTTAGAACCTCGACCTCGGGCATGCCATGTTTGGCGAACAGGCCCTTTTCCGCCGCGATGACGAGCGGCGCGGCATCGGTGAGCGCGATAAAGCCGATTTTCGCGCCTTTCACTTCCGGCTCAGCGGTTGCCGCGAAAGCACCGGAGGGAAAGGCCACGCGTAAGGCGCTGACGAGGGCTGCCGCGGCTGTCGTCTGAAGTATCGTGCGGCGGCTGACATCGCCGGAGAATATCTTTTTCATTCGCATGTTCCCCTTATTGGGCCACCTCTGCGGGTGACGCTTTCGCTTGCGAAAAAACCTGAAAACAAAAAAACGCCGCTCGGTGTTTGCGCCTTCGGAACGGGAGGTGTTCCGGGCAGCAAAACCTTGCGACGTCTATGTCTTTGAAAGCGCCTATGCCGCGCCCTGCTCGCTCCGATCGCCGTTGACCGGTGCAAACAATAGGAAGCAAGAGGCGTGCCAGTTTACAAAATTAAGTTTAAATCATTGAAAATAAAAGTTTATTTATCGAGATCGACCGCATGATTAAATTTTAATCAGCGACATTCTTGTCTTTCCTTTGTGCAAATTGGAGGAATGCGCGCTTGAAATTTGCGCAGATGGAACGGCGAAAGACCGATCATGCCTCACCCGGAGTGGCGGAAACGGGTGCAAATGTGCGCACGGCAAAGCTGTTCACATAACTGGCTATATCGGCAGGATCGAACACGACGCCATCCACGAAACGGTCTCCCTCGTCTTGCCCCTCGATGCGGATGTCGGCATCGTCGGGCGCTTTCCCGTCACCTAAAGCCGCCCGATAAATATCCGGTCGATAGGCAGAGAGAGCGGCGTTGCCACCGGCCTCAGACAATTCCGCCTGCCCCCAGCGGACCATCTGGCTGTAAATCCACAGGGCCTGGCTTTGGCGCGGATAATTGGCGTGGTCGCCATGGAAGGTGAAATATTTGTCGATGACCCGACGGTTGCCCTGGCTGTCGATGCTGAATTCGCCCGCTAGCACGCGGCGAATAATGCTTTGCGGCGCGCCGATATAACGCGGATCGGCGAGCGCACCACTCAGCGCGTCGTGATTATCTGCGCTATCACACCAGCTTGCGGCGGCATCGAGCGCCGTCAATAGCCTCCCCACCGTTTCCGGCTGGCTTTCCGCCCATTCCGGCCGCATGGCGATGACTTTTTCGGGAGCGGAGGGCCACAAATCCTGCTTGGCAGCCACGATCCGTCCGACACCACGCTCGGCAGCGACAATGTTCCATGGCGCACCGACACAGAAGCCATCGATGGCGCCTGCCGCCAGCGCATCCGAGGTCATGGGCGGCGGCACCACCACAAGCTTCACATCATGATCGGGATGAATGCCACCGGCGGCGAGCCAATAGCGGAACTCGTAGTTATGCGAGGAAAACGGGTAGGTCATACCAAGCGTCGGCGGCGGTTCGCCGCGCGCGCGCATATCATCGAGCACCCGCTTCAACGCCTCGGCATTTTCGAGCGCTCCCGCCGTTTCGGAAAGCCCGGTCAAAGCCTTCATCCGTGCAAACAGCCGGGTCGAAAGCGTGATCGCATTTCCGCCACGTCCGAGTGAAAAGGGCGTGATTGTCGGCGACGGATTGGAGCCGAGCCCGAGCATGGAGGCGACGGGCATCGGCGACAGCATATGGGCGATATCGAATTGCCGGAACGCCAACCGGTCGCGCACATTCGCCCAGGAAACATCCTTGACGAGATCGAGCGTCAGGCCCTCGCGTTCGGCGAAACCGAATTCGGCCGCAGCAATGAGAACGGACGCATCGACAAGAGGAATAAAACCTGCACGCAGGATTTTTTGCCGGTCGCTGCCGACCATTGCCGGTGAACCAGGGGCTTGCGTTTCGCCGCCATGTGATTCCGGTGCCGCCATTTCACGCACTCCTTGATTGTCCGGCCGGCAGGTTCGTCAGATCAACAGACCCGCCGCGGTGACCACGCTTTGCGCGATCTCGGAAATCTTCTTTTTTTCGTTCATCGCCGTCTGCCGCAGAAGCGCAAAAGCCTGTTCCTCGGAAAGGCCGCGCATCTTCATCAATATACCCTTCGCCCGCTCCACGACCTTGCGTTCCTCCAGCGCCGATTTTGCATCGGCAAGTTCCCGCTGCAGGCGGCTGAAGGCATTGAATCGGCTGACGGCCATATCGAGAATGGGCTTGACCCGCTCCTTCTTCAGCCCGTCGACCACATATGCCGACACCCCGGCCTCGACCGCCGCCTCGATGGAGGCCGTATCGGAACGATCGACAAACATGGCGATGGGGCGGCTTACCGTGCGGGTCAGCTGGAAAAGATGCTCCATCATATCACGGTTGGGATTTTCAAGATCAATGAAGATGACATCGGGCTGCAGCGTCTCGATGGTGCGAGCGACCCCGTTCACCTCATGGATGACGGTGACGCGCTGATATCCAGCTTCGCGTAGCCCCTCCTCGATGATGGAGGCGCGGATCGCGTTTTCGTCAATGACAAGAATGGTGAGGTCGCGAAGCGTCATGGCAGCATTGATGACGCAGCGCAGCAAACTTGGCAATCGCCTCGATCTGCAAAAGTGGGACGGTACGGCAAGGAACGTTTCTAAACCTGCCGCCCGCACCTCAAGAGGCGTGTTCGACGGCGCGTTCGAGCGCCTTCAGTACCGTGCGCTCGGAAAGATTGAGATAGATATCCATCTCGTCGCCCGCCTCTTTCGCCTTGCCTTCCTCCATCAGCGACAGGATTTTGCTGTTCATGTCGACAAAGGGAGAATGAAGCTGTTCGGGATCTTTCAGGAGGCCGAAACACAGCCTCAGTTCCGCAGCGATACGCTCGTAAAAGTCGCTGATCCGGGCACTGTCGAGGAGATCGACCACGGCGGCGTGAAATTTCATGTTGGCGCTGCCCACGCCCAGCCAATCGGCGGCCTCGCGCTTGATTTTGGCGTCCTCGACCGCTGCGCGCATCGTCTTGATCGCCGCATGCTTGTGCCAGGCCTGGCGCAGGGCCCCACACTCAACCATGCGCCGCACCCGGTAAATGTCGATGACCGAAGACATGGTGGGCACGGCAACAAAGACGCCACGATTGGCTTCATGACGCAGCAGCCCGTCCTTCGTCAAAAGGCGGAATGCTTCGCGCAGCGAGTTGCGGGAGACATCAAAACGTTCACTGAAGGCCGCCTCTGAAAGGCGCTGCCCCGGCGCCAGCTCACCAGATATCAGCAGGGTGCGAATACCCTTGGCCAATCGATCCGCAAGCGGCAGACCTTCTATCGTTTCCGTCATGGCGCTCCTTTCTGAAGAGCAATGCAGCATCGGGAATTCCGTGACAGGCATGTTCAGACACGGCTATGTTCTGCCCATAGCACAAAGCATTAGCAAAGCACGAAAAAAACGTGGTGAATTCATGCGCATAACGTCCAACAAATAGACAAAATGAGAGAACGATTATTATTTATTGTTGAACAATATTGACAATTTCACAGAACACGACAAACTCTTGCCATAAAGCATCCGCGAGGGGCGGATAGCGATAGGAGCGGAGAAAATCCATGGAGCAGAAAAAGCTCACCCCGACTGCCGATCTAAAAATGTCAAAACGAGCTTCGCTTCTGGGAGCGATCTTCCTGATGGCGACCTCCGCCATCGGTCCGGGCTTCATCACGCAAACGGCGACATTCACCACGCAGCTGGGCGCTGCCTTCGCCTTCGGCATTCTTGCGTCCATCCTCATCGACTTCGTTGTTCAGCTCAACATCTGGCGCATTGTTACGTTGACGCGTATGCGCGCATCCGACATCGCCAATGCCGCCATTCCCGGTTCTGGTTATCTCCTGGCCATCCTCGTCATTGTTGGTGGCTTGTTTTTCAACATCGGCAACATTGGCGGCACCGGACTTGGCCTAAACGCCATTTTCGGGCTTGATCCGAAAATCGGCGGCGCCATCAGTGCCGTTTTCTCCATCGCCATTTTCGTTTCCAAGCGGGCGGGCCTTGCGGTCGACCGTTTCATCATCTTCGCCGGCATCCTGATGATCGTGCTCACGCTCTATGTGGCTTTCGTTTCCGCTCCGCCGGTGGGCGACGCTTTCCGCCAGACCTTCCTGCCAGACACGATCAATTTCGCCACCATCACCACCATCGTCGGCGGCACTGTTGGCGGCTACATCACCTATTCCGGCGCACATCGGCTGCTGGACCGCGGCATGGTCGGCATCGAAAACCTGCCGGCCGTCAATCGGGCCGCTTTGACCGGCATCGCCGTCACCGGCGTCATGCGCTATGTGCTGTTCCTTGCCATTCTCGGTGTCGTCGCCAGCGGTGTCATCATCGACACCTCCAGTCAGGCCGCCAACCCTGCCGCACAGGCTTTCCGTTCGGCCGCCGGCGACCTTGGCTTCCGGCTTTTCGGCATCATCTTCTGGGCCGCAGCCATCACCAGCGTCATCGGCGCGGCCTATACCTCCGTTTCATTCCTGCCAGTCTTCAAACAGGACATGACGGAACGCGCCCGCAACATGGCAACGGTGGTTTTCATCGCCGTCTCGCTCGTCTGCTACCTGCTGATCACGACGCCGCCCGCCGCCATGCTGGTCTTCGTCGGTGGCCTGAACGGCCTCATTCTGCCCATCGGCCTCAGCATCTTCCTGTTTGCCGCATGGAAACGTGAAGACCTGATGGGTGGCCACCGCTACTCGCGTGTTCTGCTGGTGCTCGGCGTTCTGACTTGCGCATTGACATGGTACATGGGCTACAAGTCCGCTGGCACCATCTTCGGCCTGCTCGGCCTGTAAGCAAGAAACCAAAAGGGAGGCAAACATGGCCGCTATCGATCTCAACAGCGATCTTGGCGAAAGTTACGGCGCATGGCGCATGGGGGATGACGAGGCAATGCTCGCCATCGTTTCCAGCGCCAACATCGCCTGCGGATTTCATGCAGGCGACCCGGCCGGTATCTACCGCACCGTCAAGGCCGCTGCCGAAAAGGGCGTGGTCGTTGGCGCCCATGTCTCCTATCCGGACCGCGTCGGCTTCGGCCGCCGCGATCTGGACGCCACCTCGGAAGAACTGATTGCCGATGTCATCTACCAGATCGGCGCGCTGAAAGGCGTTTCCGCCGCGGCCGGCACCACGGTTCGTTACGTCAAGCCGCATGGCGCGCTCTATAACCGCATCGCCAATGATGCGAAACAGGGGCAGGCCGTGATCGACGGCATCAAGGCAATCGATCCTTCACTGGTGCTGATGGGCCTTGCCAACGCGCCCATCCTCGATCTCGCCCGCAAATCCGGTCTTGCCGTCGTTGCCGAAGCCTTTGCCGACCGCGCCTATACGCCTCAGGGCCAGCTCGTCTCCCGCCGCGAAGCCGGGGCCGTGCTGCATGACGCGACAAAAATCGCCGAACGCATGGTGCAGCTTGCCCGCGAAGGCACGTTGGAGGCAATCGATGGCAGCGTCATAAAAATCGAGGCGCAATCCATCTGCGTGCATGGTGACAGCCCCGGTGCGGTCGCGATCGCCCAGGAAATCCGCCGTCGCTTCGAGGCTGATAGCATCGACATCCATTCCTTCGCATCCGATCGCTGAAAGGGGTAGTCGATGACGATACCAACATCCTATCTCAACCACACGGATGCCGAGACAGCACGAAAGGCCCGTGCGACCTATCGCGACGGCCTTGTCGCACCCACCTCAGGCATTGCACCCGGCTTCACGCAGGCGAACATGATCGTACTGCCGCGTGACTGGGCCTTCGACTTTCTGCTTTATGCGCAACGCAATCCAAAACCCTGCCCGGTCCTTGATGTTTCCGATCCCGGCTCGCCGACCACGCTTCTGGCTCCCGGTGCCGACCTCAGAACAGACCTGCCGCTCTACCGCATCTGGCGGGATGGCAAGCTTGCCGAGGAAACTGCCGACGCAACGGCCGCCTGGGCGGAGCGCGACGATCTCGTTGCCTTTCTGATCGGCTGCAGCTTCACTTTCGAGACTCCGATGGTGGAAGCGGGCATCGAAATCCGCCACATGACCGACAAGAGCAACGTTCCGATGTATCTGACCAACCGACCCTGCCGCCCCGCCGGTCGGCTGAAGGGCAATATGGTCGTTTCCATGCGGCCGATCCCGGCGTCGCGCGTGGCCGATGCTGCCACGATTTCCGGGCGTTTTCCGGCTGTGCATGGCGCGCCGGTACATGTCGGCGCACCGGAGGAGATCGGCATTTCCGATCTTGCAAAACCTGATTTTGGCGATGCCGTACGGATCGAACCCGGTGAGGTGCCGGTGTTCTGGGCCTGCGGCGTGACCCCACAGGCCGCCGTGATGGCATCCGGTGTTCCCTTTGCCATTACCCATGCGCCGGGCCACATGTTCATCACCGACATTCCCGACACCGCCTATCACGCGTGAGGATATGATGCGTTTTCTCCCCGTCAGCCTCACCACGATTCTTGTCGAACTCGCCGATCTCGATGAAACGCTGGCGCTGTTCGCCTCGCTTCAGAGTGATCCGGTCGAGGGCGTTGAAGAGACGGTGCCGGCTGCCCGTACCCTGATGATCCGTTTCCGCCCCGAAAAAATCGGTGCGGAGATGCTGGCGGCGCAGCTTGCAAGCCGCGACCTCTCGGCAAAGATAGCACCTTCGGACAATCTTGTGGAGATTCCCGTCCATTATGATGGTGAAGACCTCGCCGACGTTGCCGGCCTAACCGGCCTGAGCATCGAAGAGGTCATTCGCCGGCACACCGAAAGCGAATTCACCGTCGCCTTCTGCGGCTTCGCTCCCGGTTTTGGTTATCTGGTCGGAGGTGATCCCGCGCTGCATGTCCCGCGCCGGCAAAGCCCGCGCACCCGCATTCCGGCCGGCTCAGTAGCATTGGCCGGTGCTTTCAGCGGCGTCTACCCGCAAAACAGCCCCGGCGGCTGGCAAATCATCGGCACCACGCCGGTGAAGATGTGGGACATTGACCGCGATCCGGGCGCGCTCTTCCAGCCGGGCTACCGCGTGCGTTTCTTCGACATGGACAAGACCGGTCGAACGGTCGATATCCCAGCCCCGGCACCGGACAGGAAATTACCAAAAAAGGACCGCCCGCATTTCGAGGTGCTTGCCGCGCCGATGCCAGCCATTTTTCAGGACCTCGGCCGTTTCGGCCAGACCGGGCAGGGTGTCTCCGCGTCAGGCGCGCTGGATCGCGGCGCGTTCAACGCCGCAAATCGCATCGTCGGCAATCCGGTCAACACGCCCTGTCTCGAACTGACGCTCAGCGGCTTTTCCTTCAAAAGTGCAAGCCGCGCCGTTATCGGCATAACCGGCGCCCCCTGCCCCATCACCATAACGGCGGCAGATCGCAGTTTCGTGGCAGAGACCTATGCACCAGTTTCCCTTGAGGCCGGTGACGTGGTGACCTTCGGCCAACCGCCGAAGGGCATGCGCTGTTATCTTGCCGTGCGTGGCGGGTTCGATATCGAGGCGGTTCTCGGCAGTTTTGCAACCGATACTCTGGCTGTCGTCGGCCCCGATCCGGTGGGTGCAGGCACCATTCTGCCGCTCAAGGGTGAGAAATCCGGTCTATCCAGCGTATCGATCGACGAGGTTCCGGCTTTCGATCCCCCGGCAACGGGCGAGATCGTGACACTGGACGTCGTCCTCGGGCCCCGAACCGACTGGTTTACGCAAGAGGGTATCGAGACGCTGACCGGCCAACTCTGGCAGGTCACCCCGCAATCGAACCGCGTCGGCATTCGCCTTGCGGGCGACGTGCCGGTGGAACGCAGGGACAGCGCCGAATTGCCGAGCGAAGGCACGGCAACGGGCGCGATCCAGATTCCCCATAGCGGCCAGCCGGTTCTTTTCCTTGCCGATCACCCCCTGACCGGTGGTTATCCCGTCATCGGCGCAGTGGCCGAATATCATCTCGATCTTGCCGGGCAGATCCCGGTCAACGCCAAAATCAAATTCCGCCCGATCGGCCCCTTTGCCGAAATCGCAGCGAAAAACACATAGTTCGGAGGAGAAAAGCGATGAAAAAAGTGCTGATTGCCAATCGCGGCGAGATCGCGGTGCGCATCATCCGCGCCTGTCGCGATTACGGCCTGCAATCGGTCGCCGTTTATGCCGACCCCGATCAGGACGCGCTTTTCGTCCGGCTGGCGGATGAGGCCTACGCGCTGGAGGGCGTGCGCCCCGCCGAGACCTATCTCGACATCGCCAAGCTGATCGCGATTGCCAAACGCGCCGGTGCGGACGCCGTGCACCCCGGTTACGGCTTTCTGTCCGAACGCGCGGAGTTTGCCCAGGCCGTCATCGATGCCGGCCTGATCTGGATCGGCCCCGACCCTCATGTCATCGAGGCGTTAGGCGATAAGGTCGAGGCACGGCGCATCGCCACGGGCGTTGGTGCGCCGCTGGTTGCTGGCAGTGATGGCCCCATCTCTTCCGCCGCAGAAGTCACCGCCTTTGCCGAACAGCACGGCCTGCCGGTCGCCATCAAGGCTGCCCATGGCGGTGGCGGGCGCGGCCTGAAGGTCGCGTGGAAGATGGAAGAGATCGCCGATCTCTACGAATCCGCGGTGCGCGAGGCAACTGCCGCCTTTGGCCGCGGTGAATGTTTTCTTGAACGTTTCCTCGACCGGCCGCGCCATATCGAAGCGCAGGTTCTGGCCGATAAACACGGCAATGTGCTTGTCCTTGGCACCCGCGACTGCTCACTGCAACGACGGAACCAGAAACTGATCGAAGAGGCGCCAGCCCCGTTCCTGTCCGATGAACAGCGGCAGAAAATCCACGCGGCCGCAAAGGCGATCTGCGCTGCCGCCGGTTATTCCGGCGCCGGCACCGTCGAATTCCTGCTCGGCGTCGATGGCACGATTTCCTTCCTTGAGGTCAATACACGCCTGCAGGTGGAACATCCCGTCACCGAGGAAACCACCGGCATCGATCTCGTCATCGAACAGTTCCGTATTGCGGAAGGCCAAAAGCTGCGTGTCCTCGAAACACCCGAACCACGCGGCCATTCGATGGAATTCCGTATTAATGCCGAAGACCCCGGCCGCGGTTTCCTGCCGACGCCCGGCTCAATCTCGGTTTTCGATGCCCCCTCCGGCCCTGGCATTCGCATGGATAGCGGCGTCGTGAGCGGCTCCAGCGTGCCTGGTGTGTTCGACTCGCTCATGGCGAAACTCGTCGTGACAGGTGTCGACCGCGATCAGGTTTTGCGCCGTGCCCGCCGCGCGCTGAAGGAGTTCCGTATCGAGGGTATCGCGACCGTACTGCCGTTCCATCGCGCCGCAATCGAGACGGACGACTTCATCGGCACGGATGGGTTCAAGGTTCACACCCGCTGGATCGAAACCGATTTCGCGGCCATGCCCGACGCCATGGAGCGCCCGGCACCGGCCGACGACCCTTCGATGACCCGCACCTATCTCGAAATCGACGGCAAGCGTGTTTCGGTCGGGCTGCCGAGCATTCTACTCTCCAGCCTCGGCACCGTTAGCGGAGGCAATGCAACCACGTCTGCGGCCGCGACCAAGGAAAAGGAGGGTGAAATCAATGCCCCCGTTTCCGGTACCCTGCAATCCTTCAAGGTAAAAGATGGTGACACTGTCTCAAAAGGCGATCTTCTGGCGGTCATGGAAGCCATGAAGATGGAGACGCAGATTGTCGCCACCAAGGCCGGCAAGGTTCGCCTCATCGGCAAGGAAGGCGACTATCTGCAGGCGGGAACGGCGGTGCTCGAAATAGCCGGCTAATATACGCCGGCGCGTCGGCCTCCCAATCCCAGATCGCCCGGCACCGGCGGCGGAACCCTTTCGTCACCGGGCCGTTTATGGCGCGACCTGCTAACCATTGTGAGGGACATATGGCCGGACGCACCTTGCTTCAATTCTTCCACTGGTATTATCCGGACGGAGGCAAATTATGGAGTGAGGTTGCAGAGAAGGCCGAAATCCTTGCCAAAATGGGCGTCACCGACGTCTGGCTGCCGCCCGCCTACAAGGGCGCAGCCGGCGGCTATTCGGTTGGATATGACACCTACGATCTCTTTGACCTCGGCGAATTCGACCAGAAAGGCACCGTCGCCACGAAGTATGGTGACCGCGGCGCCCTTGAGCATGCTGCAAAGACACTGAAAGAGAATGGCATCCGTGTCGTTCACGACGTCGTCCTCAACCACAAAATGGGTGCGGATGAAAAAGAAAACGTCCGTGTTCGCCGCGTCAATCCCGATGATCGTACCGAAATCGACGATGAGGACTTTTCCGCCCTCGCCTATACGCGCTTCACCTTTCCCGGCCGGGGCGGCACACACTCCGAGTTCATCTGGGATCACAGGTGTTTCAGCGGCGTCGATCACATCGAGGAACCGACAGAGAACGGCGTATTCCGCCTCGTCAACGACTATGGCGACGGTGAGTGGAACGAGGAAGTCGATCAGGAGAACGGTAATTTCGACTATCTCATGGGCGCTGACGTCGAATTTCGCAACAAGGCCGTTTATGAGGAGTTGAAATATTGGGGCCGTTGGCTCTCCGAGCAGGTTGAAGTGGATGGCTTTCGCCTCGACGCTGCCAAACATATCCCGGCCTGGTTCTTCCGCGACTGGGTGGGGCATATGCGTGAGGCGATCAACCCCGATCTTTTCGTCGTAGCAGAATATTGGCACCCAGACCTGGAGGCGTTGAAAAGCTATCTTGAACTCGTCGACAAGCAGCTGATGCTTTTCGACGTCGCTCTTCATCATAGCTTCCATGAGGCTTCGAAACAGGGTAGCGATTTTGACATGCGCAGCATCTTCAATGGCTCACTCGTCGCCGCCTTCCCCGACCATGCTGTCACGCTGGTCGATAATCACGATACCCAGCCGCTGCAAGCGCTCGAAGCGCCGGTGGAACCCTGGTTCAAACCTCTTGCCTACGCGATCATTCTGCTGCGGGAAAATGGCGTTCCCTGCGTCTTCTTTCCAGACCTGTTCGGCGCGAGTTATACCGACACCGGCAACGATGGCAGGGAATACACGATCGATATGCCTGCGATTGAATGCCTGCCGAAGCTGATCGAAGCCCGCAACCGTTTTGCCAACGGTCCACAGACGGACATTTTTGACGATGCGGACTGCGTCGCCTTTGTGCGACATGGCACGGCGGACGCGCCGGGATGCATTGTGGTGATGTCAAATGGCGGACCGGGGGAAAAACAAGCCGATCTCGGCCCCGAACGAGCGGGAACTGTCTGGCGCGACTATCTTGGCCACCGTGAGGAGCGGATCACCTTGGACGAAAACGGCAGGGGTGTCTTCCCAACCAATGGCGGCAGCGTCAGTGTCTGGGTCCCCGCCGACCTCTCGTAAGTTCCAACGGCCTTGGCAGAGATAGCTGCTTATTCAATGGAAACAAGGCGGCGCGGTCCAGCGCCGTCATCGGCCAGTACATCATTCGGGTTACGCAGGGGACAATCCTCAAGCGAAAGGCATCCGCACCCAATGCAGCCTGTCAGCTGATCACGCAGCATGACAAGGTTGTTGATGCGGGTCTGGAGCATTTCCCGCCAGGACTGCGAAAGTCTGCGCCAGTCCGCAGTCGATGCCACCCGGTCCTGGGGCAGATCGGCCATCGCATCCCTGATGACGCTGAGCTGGATGCCGGCGCGTTGCGCGATCCGGATAATGGCAATACGCCGCAAGACCGCGCGATGGTAGCGCCGCTGATTACCAGCGGTCCGCCACCCCTCGATCAGGCCCTTCGCCTCATAGAAATGAATTGTAGACACGGCAATGCCGCTGCGCCGCGCAACATCTCCGACCGACAGACTGTGTTTAAAGAGAGTGCTTTCCATTCCTGCTCCTGCTTCCGGATCATTGTCGCTGATAGATGCGACAAACGATCGAAGAGCAGCCGGTATAATTCCTCAACCAAGGTTGAGGTCAATAGAGAAGTGTCCCGAAAAGAGGCTTGACTGACTACGATCCGATCTGTGTTTGATGACAGGTTTGCAGTTACCACTTTTGCAATAGGATCAAATCTCTACCCTCTGATTGAGCGGATCGAACGCCCCATCTTTATGTTTGAGCCATTCGGTTGTTTCAGCGCCTCGATGAAATCGAAGCTGCAATTTAACCGACCGTAAGCCTTTCCTTCCCATAGTGGTCGAATTTCAAGCGGAAATACTTTATTCTGGAAAATAAATCGCGGGTTTTGTGGGTTATTGATGTGCGGTTTTGCGGGTTTTTTTGGGAACGTTCGTGAGCCGGCGCGGCTGCTTTCCGCGATGGCTGACGCCGTCTCCCACCGTGGGCCGGATGATCGTGGTCATTTCATCAGCTCTTCGACTGGGACCGCCCCTCAAGCAGGATTGGCGCATGTCCGCCTGTCGATTGTTGGCGTCGATGATAGCCACCAGCCTATGACCTCTCCCGACGGCAAGCTTGTGATTGCTTTCAACGGCGAGATTTTCAATCACGTCGAACTCCGCAAGGACCTGATCGCACAGGGCCATGTCTTCCGCACATCGGGCGATACCGAAGTCCTGCTTCAGCTTTATGATCGCCTGGGTGAGAAGTGCCTATCGCTGCTTAACGGCGACTTTTCGTTCGCAATCTGGGACGGTCGGCGCAATCGCGTGTTTCTTGCTCGCGATCGGATGGGCGTTCGCCCTCTGTTTTACATGCGCCACGCGGGAACCCTCTATTTTGCATCAGAGATTAAAGCCCTGCTGACGGTGCCCGGCTTTCAGGCTGCACTCGATCCTTTGGCGCTCGATCAGATCTTCACATTATGGTCGCCCATCGGTCCAAGAACCGCCTTTGCCGGCGTTTCTGAAATTGAACCCGGCACATCTATGGTGGCAACTCCCGACGGAGAGCACCTATCGTCCTATTGGCATCTCGATTTCCCGGATGCGGCGGATGCACGTGCCGACGAAGCCGGCGATACGAAGAGTACGGAAGAGCTGCGGTACCTCCTCGGTGACGCGACGCGTCTGCGTTTGCGCGCCGACGTTCCGGTGGGCGCCTGTCTCTCGGGAGGCCTCGATTCGTCTATCGTCTCAACACTTGCTGCCGAGCATTCTCCGCGCGGCCTGAAAACATTCTCGGTGGCCTTCCAATCCACTGAGTTTGACGAAAGTGCGTTCCAGCAGGAGATGGCGCGCCATCTCAATGTGCATCAAGCGACGACCCTGTGCACGAATGACGATATCTCGTCTCTCTTTCCCGAGGTCATTCGATTGGCGGAGAAGCCGCTAGTCCGCACCGCACCGGCACCAATGTTGAAGCTGTCGTCCCTCATCCGTCAAAACGGCATCAAGGTCGTGTTGACGGGCGAAGGCGCAGACGAAGTTTTTGCCGGCTACGATATTTTCAGGGAAGCCCACGTTCGACGGTTCTGTGCGAGACAGCCAGGATCAACAAAGCGCCCTGCTCTCTTTCGCAAGCTCTATCCCTATATGCCGGCTCTGCACAAACAAACCCCTGAGAGCCTCGCCGCATTTTTTGGTGTCCACGCAACGTCGCTTAAAGACCCGCTTTTTTCGCATCGTCCGCGTCTCAACAACACCGCTGCGGCAAAAATGTTCTTCTCTGCGGACCTCAAGGAGACCCTTCGCGGCTACGATGCAGCCGACGACATGATTGGTTGTCTGCCCGAACGCTTCGGAAGGTGGCATCCCCTGCATCAGGCGCAGTATCTGGAAACGCGGTTCCTCCTGCCCGGTTACATCCTGTCGAGCCAGGGAGATCGCATGTCGATGGGCAATGGCGTTGAAGGGCGTTATCCGTTCCTTGACCACCGCGTCGTTGAATTTGCCTCGACGTTGCCGCCGCAATCTAAACTGCGGGGTCTTCGGGAAAAACATATCCTACGCGAGGCACTGGGGCATCGCCTGCCGCAATCTATTGTGGAGCGCGCGAAACAACCCTATCGTGCACCGGACAGCCGTTCTTTCGTCGGTCAGGAAACGGCTGGCTATGTCGAAGAGGTATTCGACACGACGCGGCTCCGGGATCAGGGACTTTTTAATCCGCTGGCCGTTAATAAGCTGGTCGAGAAATGCAGGAATTCGGATGCACCCGGCTTCCGATCAGACACAGCCTTCGTTGGCATTCTGTCAACCGGGCTATGGTTGGACGCCTTTACCAAACCGAAAAATATAATGGATGCCGCGAAAGCGGACGATATTTTGGAGACATTGGCATGACTGGAACAACATCTCTCGCAGTTCGCACATTCATTCTGGAAAACTTCCTGTTCGGAGACGAAGCCGCTCTTCCAGCAGACAACCAATCCCTTATTGCCGGCGGCATCATCGATTCCACCGGCGTTCTGGAGCTGGTTGCATTTATCGAGGACGGCTTCGGCGTTAGTGTCGATGACACCGATATTACGCCGACCAATCTGGACTCGGTCGATGCGATCGTCTCCTTCCTGCAACGCAAGGCGCAGCTTGCGGCCTAAGCGTGGAAGTCCCGGCACCGCGGTGGGAATTGCGCGCTTTTTGATCGAAGCGGCGCGTCGGAGCATTTGGAAAGGCGACGACTTTGGACGTTGAGAGGAAACCGGTATCCTTCGGTCCTGATGTCTTCGATCTTGATGTCGAGGCTGAGACCCTTCGCATCGTGGAGGCGCTCCGAGGGCAACTCCGCAGCCAGCGCAAACGGGGGCTGGTCCTCGGCCTGTCCGGCGGCATCGATTCGAGCGTCTGTGCGGCTCTGGCGGTTAAAGCCGTAGGACAGAGTAACGTCTGCGCGATTTTCATGCCTGAAGCGGATTCCGATCCGGACAGCCTTCATCTTGGCAAGGCCGTCGCGACAAGGTTCGGTCTTGAAGGCATCGTCGAAAATATCGGGCCGACATTGCTTGCCATGGGTTGCTATGAGCGCCGCGATGCATTTATCCGCCAGATCGTGCCGGATTACGGTGTTGGATGGGCCTCCAAAGTGGTGATCTCCAGCGCCTTGCAAGGCGGTTTCAGTCTCTCTTATCTGGTCGTGGCGGATCCCCAGGGAAAACAATCCAAGCATCGAATTCCGCACGCCGCCTATCTGGGCATTGTCGCAGCCTCCAATATGAAGCAGCGAACCCGCAAGCAGATCGAATATTACCACGCCGATCGTCTGAACTTTGCTGTTCTCGGGACCCCGAACCGGCTGGAGTACGATCAGGGATTCTTCGTGAAGAACGGCGATGGCGCGGCCGATGTCAAACCCATCGCCCACCTCTACAAGAGCCAGGTCTATGCGCTGGCGCGGCATCTGGGCGTGCCGGACGACGTCCTCTCACGACCGCCGACCACCGACACCTACTCTCTGCCGCAGACCCAGGAGGAGTTCTATTTTTCGCTGTCGTGGGATCGTATGGATCTGTGCCTATACGGCCTAAACCATGACATCCCGCATCATGAAATTGGTGCGGCCGCGCAGCTCACACCGCAAGAGGTCGAGCACGTGCTCGCGGACATCGTGGCAAAACGGCGCGCGACGCGCTACCTGCACCAACGCCCGCATTTGGTGGAGGACATCAGGGAAATCGGCTGAGGATAACCCATTTCAGGCTACGCCGCCGCCGAAAAAACGGTTCCATGTTTCTCCTGCCAGGCCATTGATGAAGCCACGGCCATCAAGAAAAGGCTCCGCAAGGGTCGGATCCTTTGCGTGGATGACGCTGGCCGACAGATTGGCAAACAGCATGGAGCGTCCAGGCGCCACTTTAAGAAGCGCGGGAGTGCTGCGTCCGCGCAGGCCCGCCGCGCCTCGTCGAAACGCATCGGCGAATAAATGGTCGAGAATGAGACCGTAGTTCGACGTCGTCGATGCGATCTGCAAAACACGCGCAATAGCGCCCGGCTTCGTGTGATACAGAAAGCCGCCCAGGATCGCTCCATCCTTTCGACGCACGATGCCGATGACGGGGTCGCCATATTCGGGTTTTTCCAAAGAAGCGTTCAACACATGCTCAAGATAGCCGTTGCTCCAGTCAGGACGCGCTGCAAATGAATTGCCAAGACGGAGGACGAGGGCGGCGAAGGCTGCAATGTCGCCAACTTCGGTAAAGACGTTTGCGTTGATTGGCTCCGGAACGAAACCGGTCAGTCCCGATGACGTGCGACGCCTCTGCAAAAGCCCGTCCGCGTAACCGGCAACGGTGCCAACGGCTCTGAGAAAAGGCAGGCGGTGTGAGCCGGCGGCAAATGCGAAGCTGGCGGGCCGTAAAATGCGAAACCACTCGAGGCTTTGTTGACCGATCACGCCGCCGCGTAGCTTCTCCCACATTGTCTTGGTGACGGTGCTGGCGGTTTCACTCAAGGAAATATCCTGAGCCCCGGCCAGAAATCCCTTTAGCAGACGCGCCCCCGCCAGCGGATCTCTGCCTTGCCGTTCCGTCATGAGTGCGCCACAAAACGCAGCCCTGACGCTGCGGACCCCGGTCTCGAACGCTGCGTCATCAATGAGGTAGGGTACCGTATGGACACCGATAAAGCCGGAGACACGTCCGTTTTCAGTGACATGGACGAGCGAAGGAATATCCGCATCCCGGAAAGGTCCATCGAAATAAAATTCCCCAAGATAATTTTTGATGGATGCAGTCGTCCGGCCTCGTCTTCGAAGGAATGTTGCGTGATAAAGGTCTGCGACATCCTCAAGGTCGCGCTCTTCGAGGGGGCGAACCGCACTCACGGGTTTTGACCCACGAAACGGGCGACAGCCACTCTTGGATGTCCATCATCGTCCTCGGCGAACTTTACAAGCTCGAATACGCCAGATCTTGAAAGAAGCGAGCGTACCTGGCGATCCTGGCCCAATCCGAATTCAAACAACAGATATCCCCCTTCCCGTAGATAAATTGGTGCTTCCTTAACCAGCCGTTGCTGGATGGAAATGCCGTAGGGGCCACCATCGAAGGCTTCGCGCGGCTCGTTGACAAGCAGGTGCGCGCTTTCGCCCGACAGCTTTCCGGTCGAAATATAGGGCGGGTTGCAGACGACCATCGTGCATCGGCCTTCGGCACCCTGATGCGCCAGTGCGGAGAATAGATCGCCCTGCAGGACTGTAACTCTGGCCGCAAAGCCGAGCCGCTCGACGTTTGCACGTGCCACGCGCACCGCATCGTCGGTTAGATCCGCGGCAAGGACCGTGGCATCAGGTGACGCCGCGGCCAAGGCGCAGGCGAGATTACCCGAGCCGCAACACATATCGATCAGAAGATGTTTTCTTTCGGGAAATTCTCCGAGGATCAAGATTGACGTCCGCGCCAGCAATTCGGTCTCGACGCGCGGCGCAAGCACAGTGGTATCGACAATGAAGTCCAGACCCATGAAGTAAGGTTTATTCTCCGAAGCCATGGATATCCCGCCAAACAAGGCAGATATTAAGCCTCTTAATGGTTACCAATTCACCCCTCATTCAGGCGCCACTCAATATATGGATCTTGCGCTCAAACCCAGCGCAGCGAAATAAATATCATCCCGCCAAAAATTATTGTCGAGCCTCTAAAAATAATTCTTCCCTAGACGCTCTAGCACACATTTCGTGGGGCAACTTTTGGACCGTCCGTTCGGATCTCGGAAGCCGAAGCAACGCCACGGGAGGCAAAATGCAAAGTGTGCTGCGCCACGCAAACGAGCTCCCTCAATCAAGCACAATTTCGCTATACGCCGTCTACTCACCTCGATCACGCCGACGAGGAGCGCTTATAGTGAGCCGGCCAGCGGCTGGGAGCGATGAAATGGAGCCCAGCAGGAAGCTAACGCGGTCCTACGTCAAACGTACATGCATCAGAGGAACCGGAAAGGCAGCCCGGATATCAGCGCTTTGACGAAGCGCTTTTTTTGGAAGCGTCCGTTGAGCGAAACGCGGGACAACTGTGTCGGCCTCTCAAGGTTTTGGCGGCTGATAGTGCCGGCCTGCGTGGTCACAGCCACGGGATATCCAGCGTCGTAAACCGCCTTTGCTTCGCGCGCTCCCGCGGCCGTCACCCAGCCATAGGGGTAGGAGAACGACCGCGGCCTTTGCCCGGAATAGGACTCCACCCGCCGTGTCGACTCGGCGATCTCGTAAGCGAGCCGCTCCGCATCGATCTTGCACATATTCACATGTGTCATGGTATGCGCGCCGAGATGAACCAGGGGGTCTTTGGAAAGCATCCCGAGTTCAACGGCATCCATGACCAACTCGTCCACGATGGCGAGCGGGTCAATGCCGTGTCGGCTTGCCGCGTGGTCAATTCTTTTGACCGCCTCGTCCTCCTCTGACTTCTGGACGAAATCTTCCAGGCGCGTGAACGCTTCCGCTTTCTGCGACGGGCTCACGCACGGCACCTGCTCCGGCCCCATTCCGAAATCGAATTCGAAGGATGTGGCTTTCTCCGTCAGGGCGGCTGCTGTTTCCCACCACAGGCTGCGCGTTCGCTCGACAAAACCCGGCGTAATGAAAATCGTATAGGGCACCGCATATTTGCGGAAAATCGGCGCCGCAAATTGGGAATTGTTGCGATAACCATCATCCAGCGTGAAGGCGCAAAACGATCTGGTGTCTCGGGGGTCGGCCAGCAAAGCCGGCAGATCGTGGAGATGAACGGGCACAAGACCCGATTCAAGCGCTGCCTGAATAGCCTCTTCCAGGAATTCGGGTGTGACAGACAGTTGAACATTTGGTGCGAAGGCGGAGATGGCCGCGCCCGGCCGCACGTGGTGAAGTGTGAAAATCACCCCACGTCCGCCAAAGGATGGAAATGCTGACCGCACGGGCCGTAGAGCGCTTAACTCCAACCCCGCTCTTATCATCGCATATTTCGCGATTTGCCTGAGGGGCGGAACAAGACCAATCTTCGTCGTCGCCGTCGCTATTTGCGGAAGAATTCGTTTTTTGAGGACCCGCCAGACCGTCAGCGGCAGATCGATCAAACCCGGCATGGGATCGTTGAGGGCAAATGCGGCCCAGCTGCGGATTTTGATCAAGGAAGCGAAATAGTCTGTCATCCTCGCCTGTCCCCGGCGCGCCAGTGTGAAAGCCGCGACCGTGTCGCGGATGAGATAAGACCACGAAACGCCCTGCCGCGCAGTGGCAGATTGGTTCGTCGACGCCTCATTGGCAACCCGCCACAACAGCGCGCCAAGATCAACGCCAGCAGCTCGGCATAGGCCGAACCACGACCATGGCCGCGGGTTGACGTCGAGGAGTTTAAGTTCGCCGTCGCGGCTGTCGAATTTAAACTCAACCTCGACCAGCCCGCTATGGCGAGCCAATCGCAGTATCTTCCGGGCCGCATCGACCGCCTGCCGGTTATCTATGACCTCGACTCGGGTGCTCGTATAGCCGAAATTGACCGGATATTGCCTGGCGCGCCGAGCGGTAAATTCCGCGACCGGCTCTCCATCTAGCCATAGTGCCGCATAGGAAAACTGGCTTTCTCCGCCGCCGGGAATAAGTTGCTGTACGACGACGTTGCTAGCGCCAATTTCCGCGCTCGCATCGGCGAAAGCCGATCTCAGCGTCCGACGATCGTCCGCGCGGACCACTTTCGCGCGCGCGATTACTGTATCTCCACCGCCCATGTTCGGTTTGAGAATGATGGGAAAGGCCACGTCGAGCGCGTCGATATCGGCAGCCGATGCCAGCGCGTAGGTGCGCGGAATGCTGACACCAAGCTCCAGCGCGCGCTGATAAAGAAGCGGTTTCTCGCAGAGCCACTTCAGTTCCGCCCAATTCGGCAGGATGATCCGATAGAGGGCCGAAAGCTCGTCACGATGCTGGGAAACGAGTTGAACCTCACCATCTCCGGACGGGACAAGCAGATATCCCTTCAAACCATGCGTCTCGGCCAGTTGGTTCAGGAAGAGAGCTGCGCCGGCATCGTGCGGGCCCGCCCATCGAATTGTCTTGCGCACGAAACGCGACCAGCGCGGCAAAGGGGAATCGTGGGTGAGGTAAACAACCGGCACATCAAGGGCACCGAGGCTGCGGGCAAGCGCAAGTGTGCCGTGAGCACCGCCTACGATAACAACACCTGGAATGGTCAAAGCCTGGTCCCCATCCTATTCCATGTCTTGATCGCAAAAATTGATAAATAAATTGGATATTTCTAAAGTATCGGCCTATGGAAATTGAACGGAGGGGAGGCCAACTCCCCCTCCCCTGCGGCGCCCTCTTCAACGGATCTGATCGTCATGCCTCTTTGCGCACAGGGCGTGGTTCACCCTTGTCATCCACGGCAACCATGATGAAAACGGCTTCCGTCACCTTATCGCGAGAATCCTGATAGTGCCTGCGGGTCCAGGCCTCGATCTTAAGCGTGATGGATGTGCGCCCGATTTTCTCGATCCTGCTGTAGACACACAATGTGTCGCCGATCTTGACCGGCTTTTTGAAAATGATCTCGTTGACTGCCACGGTAACGGTGCGTCCGCCAGCCACGTCGTTGGCACGCACGAAAGCCGCAAGGTCCATCTGCGACATGACCCAGCCGCCGAAAATGTCGCCGGCCGGATTGGCGTCGGCTGGCATTGCAAGCGTTCTCAGTGTCAGTTCCATATCGGCGGGCGGTTGCTGGTCCATTTGCCAAGTCCTTTCATAAACCTCCCGCTGCCGGACTTAAACCAGCCGCCCCTGATCCGCCAATAGCCGATTTTTCGCAGCTGCCCTTCCAAAACAGCAAGGAATATCAGGCCATCGTAAGTTTCGGTTAACCATGATGAGGCACGATTCCAGCGAAACATGGGGGCGTGCGAATGGCCTATGACTGGAGTGGAAACAACACGATACAACAGCGCTACGACCGTATCGTCCTGGCGGTCGCGAGTGTGATTGCCGTCAGCCTCGCAACAGGCACGATTGCCCTGCAATCACAGCCGAAGCCTGACGCGCCGGTTCACATTGTCAAGCAGCAACGCCTCGCGTCGGACACATGGCACTTGCGCCTCTGATCCGTTCGATCTGACTTCCCGGGTCTGTCGAAAGACTCCACTGCAAAAGCCAGAGCCTCAGCAAGAACAACTGGCGCTTCAAAAGTTGTGGAGTACGGCTTTGCTTCCCCGCGTGTTTGCCAAGAAGCTGAAATACCGGAAAATGCTGATTTCCCGTGGCAATAACCATATCCCTTCAACGAAGCGCTCCGCGCAATTCCCAGAACAAATCACAATTTATTGTGGTTGCACTTCGTCGCGATTTGGACTTGGTTAGCGGCTCAAAAAACTCACGGGGAAAGAAACAATGTCGACCACAACCAAGACTCGCGCCGCACTTCTGGTGGGAACGCTTCTTTTTGGTGCAAGCTCCGCGCTCGCAGAAACGGTCCTGCACCGTGGCAATGCCGGCGAACCACAAACGCTCGATCAGGCACAGACGTCCATTAACATCGAAGCCTTTATCGTCAAGGACCTCTATGAAGGTCTGACGATCTATGATGCAGCCGGAAAGATCATTCCGGGTACGGCGGAAAGCTGGACGCTGTCTGAGGATGGTACCGTCTACACGTTCAAACTGCGCGCCGATGCGAAGTGGTCGGACGGTACGCCCGTGACGGCAGAAGATTTTGTTTTCTCCTACCAGCGCGTCGAAGACCCGAAAACCGCAGCGAAATACGCCAACATTCTATACCCGATCAAAAACGCCGAAAAGATCAATAAGGGTGAGACAGCCGTCGACCAGCTCGGCGTAAAAGCGGTGGATGACAAGACGCTTGAGATCACGCTTGAGCGGCCGACGCCGTTCTTCCTGGAACTCCTCGCCCATCAGACGGCTCTGCCCATTTCCAAGGCGAGCTTCGAAAAGAACGGCACGAATTTCGTGAAGCCTGGTGTGATGGTCTCGAACGGCGCTTACAAGCTCGAAGCCCATGTTCCGAACGACAGCCTGACGGTCGTCAAGAACACCAATTTCTGGGACGCTGCCAATACCAAGATCGATAAGGTAATCTTCTACCCCGTTGACGATCAGGCCGCCTCCGTTCGCCGTTTCGAGGCGAAGGAAATGGACCTCGCTTACAATTTCTCCGCTGACCAGATTGACCGCCTGCGCAAATCCTATGGCGATCAGGTGCATGTTTCACCGACGCTTGCGACCTACTACTACACCTTCGATACGCGCGAAGCGCCTTACGACGATGTCCGCGTACGCCGGGCGCTATCCATGGCTGTCGACCGCGACTTCCTCGCCAAGGAAATCTACAGCGGCTCGCAGGTTCCGGCCTATTCGATGGTTCCCCCGGGTATGGATTCCTACGGTGAACCCGCCAAGGCCGACTTCGCGACCCTGTCGCAGCTCGACCGCGAGGACGAAGCCCTTAAGCTCATGAAGGAGGCCGGTTATGGTGAAGGCGGCAAACCGCTGTCCATCGAAATTCGTTACAACACCAACCCGAACCACGAGCGTGTTGCGACCGCCATCGCCGACATGTGGAAGAACACCTTCGGCGCCAAGGTTTCCCTCGTGAACCTCGACGTTGCCTCGCATTACGGCTACCTCCAGGAAGGCGGCAAGTTCAACGTGGCGCGGGCCGGCTGGGTCGCCGATTATGCGGATGCGGAAAACTTCCTTGCGCTCTCCATCTCGTCCAACAAGACCTTCAACTACTCGAAGTTCAACAATGCCGAATACGACGCATTGATGAAGAAGTCCTATGAGGAAAAAGATCCGGCAGCACGCTCCAAGCTGCTGCATGAGGCAGAAACCATTCTCATGAAGGAACAGCCGGTGGCACCGCTTCTGACGCAGGCCGATCTCTGGCTGGTTTCCAACCGCGTCAAGGGATGGGTGGACAATGCTGCTAACGAACACCTCAGCCGCTTCCTGAGCGTTTCCGAATAAGCAGCGCTGGCACGGTGGCAGACACCACCGTGCCTTGCCGGAGCCCGAAAACATGATCTCGTTTATTCTGCGCCGTTTGGCGAGCGCCGTGCCGACGTTGTTCATCGTCGTCACGATTTCGTTTTTCCTGATGCGTTTTGCGCCGGGTGGCCCCTTCAATCTTGAACGTCCCCTGCCGCCGCAGACGATGGAAAACCTGATGCGGACCTATCATCTCGATGAGCCATTGTGGCGCCAGTATCTCATCTATCTCGGCAATGCCGTCACCGGCGATTTTGGCCCGAGCTACATCTACAAGGACAACACCGTCGCGCAGCTGATCGGCAAGGGCCTGCCCTATTCGCTCGAACTGGGTTGTTATGCCCTGTTGCTGGCGCTGGTGGGCGGTGTGCTTGCCGGCACGCTCGCGGCACTCAGGCAAAACAGCGCCTTCGATTTCTCGATCATGTCTATCTCGACGGTCGGCGTGACCGTACCGAACTTCGTTGTCGCGCCGGTTCTCACGCTTGTATTTGCCGTGCTGCTTGGGCTTCTTCCGGCAGGCAGTTGGGGCGACGGATCGTTGCGCTATCTCATTCTGCCAATGATCGCGCTCGCCTTGCCGCAGCTTGCAGTCATTGCGCGCCTGACGCGCGGCGCAATGATCGAGGCGTTGCGTATGGACCATATCCGCACGGCCAAGGCCTATGGGCTTCCCGCGCGCAGCGTCGTCGTTTTCCACGCCATGCGCGCGGCAATGCTGCCGGTCGTTTCCTATCTCGCCCCCTGTGCGGCAGCCCTGCTGACGGGCTCCGCGGTCATCGAGACGATCTTCACCATTCCCGGTGTCGGCCGCTACTTCGTTCTCGGCGCCATCAACCGTGACTATACGCTGGTGATGGGAACCGTCGTTCTCGTTGCCATCTTCGTCATAATATTCAATCTCGTGGTCGATATTCTCTACGGCCTGCTTGATCCGAGGGTCAGACATGACTGATATCCCCGGCACGAACGCCCATACGCAACAAGTCAAAAGCCGCAGCCTGTTCCAGCTGGCAGCCCTGCGTTTCAGACGCAACAAGGCGGCCATGGCTGGCTCCGTCATGCTGCTCCTGATCACTCTGTTTTCGTTTATCGGGCCACATTTTCTGACGCACACCTATGATCAGGTATTTTCGTCCTATGTCTCGGTGGCACCGAGTCTGGAGCCGCGCCCGGATTTGAACAACCTTCAGGGCGTGATGGAGGGTGTGGCAAGCCGCGCCCGCGTCGAGCTGAAGGAATTTTCCGTTGAGGGCCAGACATTTACGGCGACCATCACCTCCAGCAGCGCAATCGATCCGCGTGCCACACGATATTTCGACCGCGCCAACGAATTCGAAAATACCAAGGTGATTGCAACCGAAGATGACGGCCGCACGCTAAAGCTGGAAGGCGATGTCAACCGCGAATACTTCTTCTTCGGCACTGATTCGAATGGCCGGGACATCCTGGCACGCGTCATGCTGGGCGGACAGATTTCGATTGCCGTCGGTGTGCTGGCGAGCCTCGTTTCGCTGGGAATCGGCGTGGTCTACGGTGCAACAGCGGGCTATATCGGCGGGCGCGTCGACAATGTGATGATGCGCTTCGTCGAAATCCTCTATTCGCTACCCTTCGTTTTTCTGGTTGTGGTTCTGGTGGTCTTTTTTGGCCGCAGCTTCATCCTGATCTTCCTCGTCATCGGGGCGGTGGAGTGGCTGGATATGGCGCGTATCGTACGCGGACAGACACTTGCCCTGAAACGGCGGGAATTTGTAAGCGCGGCACAAGCTCTGGGTTTGAGCGACTGGCAGATCATCCGCCGTCACATCATCCCCAATACAATCGGACCCGTGGTCGTGTTCGTTACGGTCGTCGTGCCCAAGGTCATTCTTCTGGAAAGCTTCCTGTCTTTCCTAGGTCTCGGCGTTCAGGCACCATTGACAAGCTGGGGCGCACTGATCTCCGAAGGTGCCAATAATATCCAGTCGGCTCCCTGGCTTCTGATATTTCCGGCGATCTTCTTCGTGCTGACCCTGTTTTCGCTGAATTTCGTCGGCGATGGGTTGCGTGACGCACTCGATCCCAAGGATCGTTGACATGAATACGACAACAGAAACTATTCTCGCCGTTCGCGACCTCAAGGTGGATTTCACCACGCCGGATGGCACTGTCCATGCCGTCAAGGGCATCGACCTTGACGTCAAGCAGGGAGGAACGCTCGCCGTCGTCGGGGAGTCCGGCTCGGGCAAAAGCCAGACCATGATGGGCATCATGGGGTTGCTTGCATCCAATGGCGAGATCAGCGGCTCTGCGAAATATCGCGGGCGGGAACTGCTTGGATTGCCTGTCGGCGAACTGAACAAGATCCGCGGCGCGAAAATCACGATGATCTTTCAGGAGCCGATGACCTCGCTCGATCCTCTCTATCGGATCGGCGCGCAGATTGCCGAACCGATCATTCATCACCGGGGCGGCACTAAAAAGGAGGCGCGGGCGCGCGTTCTTGAGCTGCTCAAGCTCGTCGGAATTCCAGAACCCGAGCGGCGGATCGATAGCTATCCGCACGAGCTTTCCGGTGGTCAGCGCCAGCGCGTCATGATCGCCATGGCGCTCGCGAACGAGCCGGACATCCTGATTGCGGATGAGCCGACAACCGCCCTCGACGTCACGATCCAGGCCCAGATCCTTGATCTTTTGAAGTCGCTGCAGCAGCGTTTCGGGATGGCCATCGTCCTGATCACCCATGATCTCGGTGTCGTCCGCCACTTCGCAGATCGCGTCGCGGTCATGCGCCGAGGGGAAATTGTGGAGGCCGGGACAACGGAGGATATCTTCGAGCGCCCGAAGGCTGATTACACGCGGATGCTTCTCGATGCTGAACCCCGTGGGCACAAGCCCGCAGTCAGCCAAGAAGCTCCGATTGTGCTTTCCGGCCAGAACGTGACGATAGACTACACAATTCCGGGCGGCTTTCTGTCGAAATCGAGCAAGTTCCGGGCCGTTGATGGCGTGAACGTCAACCTTCATCAGGGACAGACGATCGGCATCGTCGGCGAATCTGGGTCAGGCAAATCCACGCTCGGTCGTGCGCTCCTGCGCCTGATCCAGGCGGATGGCCGGATTTTTTTCGGGAAGCAGGACATCACCGGATTGGATCGAAAGGCCATGCGGCCGCTGCGGCGGCATCTGCAGCTGGTGTTTCAGGACCCGTATGGTTCACTTTCCCCGCGACAGACGGTGGGCGAGATCATCACCGAGGGTCTCTTCGTGCACGATCAGGGCCTCAGCCGCGCGGAACGGGACGGGCGCGCGATCGAGGCGCTGAAGGAAGTCGGCCTCGATCCCGCGGCGCGCAACCGCTACCCCCACGAATTTTCCGGGGGACAACGCCAACGCATCGCCATTGCCCGCGCTATCATTCTGAAGCCCGAGGTCATCATTCTTGACGAACCCACGTCGGCGCTGGACCGATCCGTTCAGGGGCAGGTCATTGACCTGCTGCGCGACCTACAGAAGGCGCATGGCCTTTCTTACATCTTCATCAGCCACGATCTGTCCGTTATCAAGGCTATTTCAGATTACGTCATCGTCATGCGGAACGGAAAGATTGTCGAGGAGGGGGAGACAAACGCTATCTTCAACCGGCCGTCGGCTGAATACACCAGAACACTTATCAAATCCGCTTTTTCACCCGCCGTCGTGCCGTAGATAAAAAATGGAGCGCACGCAGATCGCAGCGCACCTGCTCCGCCCGTGCGAAACCAGTTGCTTTTGGGCAGGTGCTTATTAGACTGTGACGTCCAAGATGCGGGCGGCTGGTGCATATCGAGGTTAACATCTCCTTGGTCGCTCAATAGTGAGGCACAGGGGTCGCCACTTGCCGGAGCCTGCACGACCGTTGAGCGGTCGAAGCGCTCGTCTGGGCCCAGTATCGAACGTCGCGCACTATCGAGGAGCGCTGATTTCGCACAAACGTCAGGGCGCCTCGCTATTGCGGACGTGCGACCTGACGATCACGCACCATTCCCTTAGGAGCACAGGAGCCCATTATTAAAGGCCTGTCGCTGGTCGTTATCTGTTTACTCCTTCTTCGATTGTTTGATGACGTGGAAACGCCAGGAAAGACCGGCAGTCGGACCATGCAAACTTCAGCCCTCATCAGCCGTTGAACGACACTCGACCGACCAGAGTCGATCGTCTTCCTCACTCGATGATCAACCGCAAGTATGTTGCCTGACATAAATTGGCTTCACCCAAGAGCCGAATTGATCTATCCTGTTGGCCGACATGACAGTCGATGTGTATCCGGACGGCGAGGGTCGCCAAGGCAATGTCCGGCCACAAGCGACTTCGAAACTCGGCCGGGCTCTCAATGGAGAGTCGTCATGTCGGAACTATCTGCTGCATTCCCGTCCCTGCCCTTTACGCCCGTCGATGTTTGCGACGGAATACATGCTGCTGTCGCCTTCGAGGTGCTGCGCGATCAGTATAGCCTGCAGGCCGCGACAATCGCGGCGTGGTGCGCCATCGACGCGCGCACCCAAGGTGATGAGCACCGGTACCGTTTCTGGCTCGCCGTGTTTTGCGACCTTCGCAAGGCCTCGCCTGTCTTTTCTCTCGTGCTACCCACGGCCTCCAAACTGCGGCCGTTCTTCCCTGAAGGAACCAATTTTCTGTCTGCAAACGGCAGAGGCGGCGACGTTGATCGCCTGCTTCACTCCAAGGATATCGGGAGCGCTATTATTCGTCAAATTCGATCAATAATCGAAAACTAATATTGGAACTGGGACGCATTTCTTTCGCAAAGTCTCCGGGACGCCAGTCAACCAGACAAATGTGAGGGTGAACGATGAAATGGAAAATCCTGTTTGTTACATTAAGTGTAACAATGACTATGGCCGACAAGGCGAGTTCCGAGCAGTTGATCGTCAACAGCTACGGCGGACCCTACGAAGACATTATCCGCAGCCGGATCATTGAACCCTTCGAAAAAGAGTTCAATGTGAAGGTTACTTATGACGCCGTGGGGTCCGCGTCGCAAGATTACGCGAAAATCAAGGCGACACGCGGCCGGCCAGGCTTTGACGTCGTCGTCATGACTGCCTCTCAGTCCCTCGACGGGTGTCGCGATAACCTTCTCGAAAAGTTCTCAACCGAAACCGTACCGAATATCGCGAAACTGAATCCGGAGATCAGCGGCATCGCCGGGGCCTGCGGAGCCGTCCACGAGGTCCAGTATCTTTCTCTTCTCTGGCGCAAGGACAAGCTCGCGAAAGCGCCCGTCTCCTGGTCGGCGTTCTTTGATGAAGAGCTAAAGGGAAAGGTGATCCTTCCGACTTTCCAGAACATCATGGCGGCATATCTGATGCAGATCATGTCCGTCGCGAATGGGGGCGATCTTATGGACAACGTTGACCCAGGTTTCGAGGCCATGGGCAGGCTCGCCAGCCAATCGATGGGCTTCGAGCAGTCCTCGTCAATCATGGAAAATTACATCAAGGAGGGCGAGGTCTGGGCCATGCCGTTCTGGAACGGGCGTGCACAGCTCCTCGTCGATAGCGGTCTACCGGTTGATTACGTGAGACCGGCGGAAGGGACAATCCCGCTTGTCGCAACCTTGAATGTCCCGGTTGGCGCTCGCAACAAAGAGCTCGCATACAGGTTCGTCAATTTCTTCCTTGAAAAATCCAGCCAGGAAGCGTGGGTGACGGGCTATAACGTCGGCAGCGCCCGCACCGATATTGAGGTGCCCGATGCCGTCCGCGCGCGTCAAATCACAACCGAAGCAGATCTCAAGACACTTCTTCTCCCCGACCTTTCAGGTCTTGCAGCCAAGTTGCCCGAATGGGGTGCGCGCTGGGAGCGTGAAGTGATCGCGGCAGGGCGATAAGGGGGCGATCATGACAACAATCGAACTCCAGTCGCCAATCAAACCAAGCCGCCATCGGGGCTTCACACTCAGGCCCTATGCCTCGCTGGTTCCGCCTTCAACCGTCCTTTTGCTCTTTTTCGCTCTGCCAATGGGTATGATGATTGGAATGAGTTTCCATGGGAGCGACGGCGAGGACTGGACTATTGCAAATTATCAAAGGTTCTTTGCTGATGATCTGATGATGGCGGGTCTCGGGCGCACGATGCTGATGTCGGGACTCGTCGCGATTTGCGTCACTATCATGGCGTATCCGCTTGCTTATTATCTGGCTCGTGCGACGTCCCGATGGCGCATGGTTGTCTTCGCCCTTGCGATTGCCCCGGAACTCGCCGGCGTTGTCCTGCGCACCTATGGATGGCTCGTGATCCTGGAGGACCGGGGTTTTGTAAACTCGATGCTCCTGTGGGCGGGATTGATCTCCGACCCGCTGCCATTGTCAAGAAGCATGTTTGGCGTCGTCGCCGGCCTGACGCATGTCGTTCTGCCTTTCGGCGTTCTTTCGCTGATGACGAGCCTGCAAGGCATCAATCACAATCTTGAAAAGGCCGCGCATGTTCTGGGGGCTTCCCGGCCAGCCGTACTGCGCCACATCGTTCTGCCGCTTTCCGTTCCGGGGATCGTCAGTTCCCTGCTTATTGCTTTCACAATGGCGGCCAGCGCTTACGCGACACCAGCGCTGCTTGGAGGCGCGGGTTTCAAGGTTCTGGCAACGATGGTCTACGAGCAGGTGCTTTTCTACATCGACTGGCCGTTCGCGGCCGTGATGGCGAATGTGTTGCTTGTGGCAATGCTCGTCGCCGTCTTCATCGGCTCGCGCATTGAGGCGCGGCTCCACAATAAACTGCATCTGTAGGAGACGGTCGTGAACAGGTTTTTATCGATGACGTTCAGGATCTCGCTCGGACTCATCCTCGCATTCATCACGCTGCCGCTGCTGGTCGTGCTTGTGGCTTCCGTCAGTCCAACGGCGAGGATTGTCTTTTCGCCATCGCTCTGGACGACAAAATGGTACGGCGCCCTCATGTCCAGTCGCTGGATTGACCCATTTTTGCTGAGTGTCGAACTCGCATTGATCGTCACGGTTCTCAGCGGGCTATTCGGGCTGCTCGCAGCTTTTGCCGTCGCCTACGAGAAGTGCCCGGGCCATGCTGCAATCATGTCCTTCCTGTTGTCTCCCCTCTCCGTGCCGCAAATCGTCAAGGGGGTAGCACTCGTTCTGTTCCTGTCGTCGACCGGATTTTACACTCTCCTTGGTACGCCGGGCCTGATCATGGCCCACGTCATTCTCACGCTGCCATTCGTCGTGAGGATGATCGCAGGAGCGATGTTCAATGTCGACAAGAGGCTTGACCTTGCCGGCCGTGTTTTAGGCGCGAACAGGCTGCAGCGGATCCGCTACATCCTGCTGCCTTTGATCAAACCCGGTCTGTTTTCAGGAATGACCTTCGCCTTCATTCTCTCCTTCAACAACATTCCCTTGTCGGTCTTTCTCGTCCGGCCTGGCGAGACGACGCTGCCCATCACCGTCATCAATCATCTTGAATACAGCCTCGACCCGGTGTTGGCGGCGGTCAACGTCGCCTCCCTCCTTTTTATTCTTGCAGCCGTCTTCCTGTTTGAGCGGATCGGCGGTTTTTCGACACAGATACATGGTGGAAGCAAATGAGCACAATGGACATAGAACTGATCGCGGTTTCCAAGAGCTATGGAGCCAATCGGGTCGTCGACAATATCGATCTTTCCATTCCGGCCGGAGAATTCGTCAGTATTCTGGGGCCGTCCGGGTGCGGAAAGACAACCACCCTGAACATGATCGCCGGCTTTTCCGATCCTTCCGGCGGAGACATCCGGATCAGGGGACGGAGCCAGTTGGGTGTTCCGCCGGAGAAGCGCGGAATTGGACTGGTTTTTCAGAACTACGCCCTTTTCCCGCACATGACGGTCGCCGAAAATGTCGCCTTCGGCCTCAAGATGAAGGGAACTCCGCGCGCCGAGACCGAGACCGAGGTGCGATCGGCACTGAGACGCGTGCATCTTGAGGGGTTCGAACAGAGGTATCCGAAAGAACTGTCCGGCGGCCAGCAACAAAGGACGGCGCTTGCCCGGGCGATCGCGCCGAAACCGTCGCTGCTTCTGCTCGATGAGCCTCTGTCAAATCTCGACCTCAAACTGCGCGAGGCCATGCGTATCGAGCTCAAGGAGATACAGGAGGAGCTGGGTATGACCTTTATCTATGTTACCCACGATCAGGACGAAGCGATGGCCATGTCCGATCGCATCGTGGTCATGCATGGCGGCCTCGTGGCCCAGGAGGGCAAGCCCGATGATATCTATGATCATCCCCGATCGCGTTTCGTTGCCGACTTTATCGGAAAGTCGAACCTTCTGCCGGTTGCGTCCTTGAGAGCGGAAGGTGGATCGACAATTGTCGTGCTCGAAGACGGCCTTACCCTGACGGCATCGTCATCCGAAAATCCAGGCACCGTCCACTACTGCTGCCTGCGTCCCGAGGCCGTCCGTCTCACGCCTGCGGGAGAGGGAGTGCCCTCCCCGGTCAACAGGATCGACGGAAACCTGACACGGATCGTCAATCTCGGCGCTTACCGGGAATGCTTCGTTACCCTGTCAAACGGGACAGTGCTCAAGTCTCTTGTCCGCTCGACGAGACTGCCGGACTTGAGTGTTGGGCAATCGGTCGTTCTCTGGATCGATCCTGACGCGGTGCAGCTTCTCGATAGCTAGGATTGATCGTCAACCCATATCAATGAACTCAAATTGATATTGGAGACGGAGTGATCGGTCGCGTTACTCTTCCCTTGCAGAGAAAAACTATCCAAGGAAGGAACAGAAATATGCTCAATACCCGAAGGATTTCAGCGGTCCAGGACGGAAGCAACGTTTGTGCGGATATCGTTGGCTTCGACTTTAACGACTATGGCGAACAGGACATTGCAGAGGTTCGCAAATACTGGCTCCACTATGGCGTGCTTCGCTTCCAGAGTGCCAATATAACAGACCAGCAACACGTCGACTTTTCCCGTCATTTCGGGGAGTTCGTGATCCACCCCAAGCAATTGCAGGAAGGCGGACATCCGACGCACAAGGAAATCCTGGTGATCGCCAACACCATGAAGGACGGCAAGCCATCGGGGGCCATGGGCAACAGCGAGGCGACCTGGCACACTGACACCTGGTTCTACGAACGTCCGCCCGCCGGCGCGATTCTGCGAGCCGTGGAAGTGCCGGCGGAAGGCGGAGACACCTATTTTCTCTCCACCTATCAGGCTTACGACACCTTGCCTGATGACGTGCGAAAGGAAATCGACGGTCGGCAGATATTCTTCCAGAATGTCTACGACAAGACCGGCAAGCTTCGGCTTGGCAAGCGCGAGCCGAGGACCAGCGATTTCCGTGAGTGGAGCGGTATAGTCCACCCGCTGGTGCGAACCCATGCTGAAACCGGGCGCAAAGCGCTTTATCTTGGAGGAACGGCTGAAGGTGCCTGGATTGTCGGCATGCCGCTTGATGAAAGCGACGATCTGCTGACGCGCCTTTGGCGCCATACGACGGATACGAAGGAGGTTTTTGTCCAGAAATGGACGAAAGGCGACATCATGATGTGGGACAATCGCTGCACCATGCATCGTCGGGATTCCTTCGATCCGAACACGATCCGGATCATGCACCGGACCACGACCGCCGGCGAACGCCCGATCTGATCATTTCTGACGCCAGCAAAGCGACCTAATTCATGGAACAGTATCGGACAAAACCGGGAGAGCCCCCTCTCCCAACGGACCTCTGCGCCCTGCTGCGCGATGTTGAGACCGCAACCATCGGACATACCGAACATCTCGGCTTTCTCAGCACGAGCATCCGCCCGGTCTGCTCCGCGAAGGTCACCGGTCAAGCCCTCACCGTCGCGGCCCCGGGCCGCGACGGCGTTGTGATCTACAAGGCGATCGACCTTCTCCAGCCCGGCGATATCCTCGTCATCTCGAGGATCGACGGGGATGACATCGCATGTGTCGGCGGCGGTGTCGCGACGGCGGCAAAGGCGCGCGGCGCCGCTGCCATCATTGTCGACGGCCCGTGCACTGACATCGAGGAAATTGTCGCATCGGGTCTGCCGGTCTGGTGTCGCGGCGTCTCGGCAAAAACCACGAACCGGACATTCCGGATTGGTGGTTCCATCAACGTTCCCGTCGCCTGCGGCGGCACGGCGGTCCTTCCCGGTTTCGCGGTGCTCGCCGACAACGCCGGCATCTTCGTCGCAGACCGTTCACTAATGCGCAGCCTGGGTGAGGCTGCGCTGAAGCGTCAGGAACGGTCCGCACGGCTGCGAGCCCATCTTGCGGCAGGCCATTCAATCTTCACGTATGATGAGGGGCACTCCCAATGAAAATATCGCTCATTCAAATGAACTCCCAGCCGGACCGCCGGGCAAATCTGCGTCAGGCGCAGGCTCTGATGCTCAAGGCCGTCAAGGAGGAAGTGCCGGATCTTATCGTCCTGCCGGAACATTTCGACTGGTCGGGAGGTACCGCCGCGGAAAAACTCGCGGCAGCAGACTATATGCCTGGCGGTGCGGCTTACCGGATGGCACAGGAATTTGCCTGCCGGCACGGATTATGGCTCCACGCAGGGAGCATGCTTGAGCGTGTTCCCGGGGAAGAGCGTATCTACAACACCACTGTTGTGTTCGATCCCGAAGGGAAGGAGGCTGGCCGCTACCGCAAGATTCATCTTTTCGACATTGTGGCGCCCGACGGCAAAGCCTATCGCGAGTCCGCCACAGTCGCGCCGGGGCACGACCTGCTCGTCTATGACGCTTGCGGCCTCCGGATCGGCGCCGCAATCTGCTACGACCTTCGATTTTCCCGCCTGTTCGATCAACTTGCCGAAAACAAGGTCGATCTCGTTATTCTGCCGGCTGCCTTCACGATGCAGACCGGAAAGGATCACTGGGAGGTCCTGTGCAGGGCACGCGCCATCGAGTTCCAGGTCTATTTCGCCGCGTGCGGCCAATGGGGCGGTTACCTCGCGGCCGGTGGCGAGACCCGGCAGTGTTTCGGCAACTCGCTGGTTTGCGATCCCTGGGGGCAAGTCATCGCCCGCGCCTCGGACGGGATGGGAATTGCGACAGCACGGCTGGACAGCCAGCGAATACATGATGTGCGTCGGCTTATTCCGATGGCGCGCCATCGTCAGCAGTTTCCGGCCGCGGCATCCCGGGCATGTCTCGCTGAAACGCCGGGACCAGCAGCTCAACATTTGGCAGTCGATCATGCTGTCTGCGATGGGCTATGTTCGAGTTGCCGCAGCAAGACAGGCCTGCCTGCCTCATTTTGACAGTGGAGTGAGCATCATGACTGCCCCCGCAACGCTGACCCTTGCCGACTACCTCGTGAATACGACTTTCGAGAACCTTCCGTCCGACGTGGTAGAGAAAGCAAAGCTCTGCCTGATGGACTCGCTCGGGTGCTTTTTTGCCGGTCATCAAACCCCGGTCGCATCGGGTCTGGAACGGCTTTTGGCGGATATCACCGGAGGTTCCACCATGGCACCCTGTCCGGATCCCGCCTGGCAGGCATTTCATTACGCGACTTTGGCCAACGCCCTCGACCTCGATGACATCTACTGGAAGGGCCATCCCGGGGCGACGGTGATTGCTGCCGCGCTCGCAGTTGCCAACCGCTCGGGCTCTACGGGGCGCGACCTGATTGCTGCAATCGTCGCCGGATATGAGGTAGGGTGCCGCATTGGTATGTCGATCGTCAACGACACGCCGCGTAAGACAGTCCATGGCCACGGCACCTGGCAAATATTTGGCGCAGCCGCCGCATCGGCGAAACTGCTGAAACTCGATCGTCGACGAGCGGCCCATGCCTTTGCCATCGCAGCTGTCAATGCTCCTGTCGCTTCAGTCATGAAGACGGTTTACGGGACCACACCGACAATGGCGAAGAACAATTTTGCGACCGCGGCAATGGGCGGTGTCAATGCAGCGTTTCTGGCGCGTGCCGGATTTGAGGGGCCGCTCGACGTTTTCCAAGGAGACACCGGGTTCTGGCGGATGGCGGGCGCCGACGGCGCCGACCTGTCTCGGCTGAAGATCGGTCCCGATATGCGCTACGAGATACGAGACGTCGGCTTCAAGGCGTTCAGCTGCTGCAGGATCATTCAGAGCAGCGTCGAAGCTGCTGTTGAGGCTTTCGCTCTCGGAGCCATTGAAGAGACCGGTCATGACGTCAGGGGGATCGAGGTCTTCGCCTCGGAGATTGTCTGCCGTCCTCCATTCAATGATCCCGAACCCCGCGATATCTGGGCAGCACAGTTCAGCGCACCGTTTGCAATCGCGATGGGGGTGCTCGGGCATGCGGCCGGTCCGGAATGGTTCGCACCATCGCGTTTTGCAGAACGAACAGTGCGCGAGCTGACGGGAAAAATCCGGCTCTTTCCTCTGAGGTCGGTCGATCGAGCGCATCACCACCACGCGGCAAGGGTTCGTCTTCACCTGCTCGGCGGTCAGGTCGTGGAGACCACCGTCGAGGTTGCAAAGGGCGATGCTGCCAATCCGCTTGCGCCTTCATTCCTGGAGAAGAAGTTTTTGCGCCTGTCGGCGGGGCACTTAACCGGAAACGGAAGGCTGAAAATGCTGCAGTTCCTTAAACAGCTGCAGTTGAAAGACGACCTGCGGTTTCTGCTGGATGCGGTCCGTGTACCAGGATGCTCATGTTAATCTGCGGACAGTCCCATGTAACCGCAATGCATATTGTTGCATAAAAGATAGCTAATCTTGGCTTTATTTCCCGGCGATTCCTGCTGAAATCCTCTCGTTCGACATTCGAGGAGGATCACGCATGAGCCGAGGATTTATCAGTCGAAGCCTGTCAGACATACCGTGTTACTCCGCGACCGAGATCGCCAGGGATGGAGTTCTGCTTGATGGAAAGATCGTCCATGCGGTCGCCGGGAAAGCATGGGACGACATTGCCCTTGGCTCCGCGTACGGCACGAAATCGGTGCTTTCCATCCCGCTCGGGGAGACTGACGGGCACCCCTTGATCAAGGAGGCAGGTTTGCTCGAGGAGCGCCTCGGCTGGAAGCTGTCTTGCCTTTCAAGCGTCAACAGCCGCTACGGGGCAGTGAAGATCGTTGGCGCAAACGCCCTCAATCGGCAGCTTGGTCTTCCACGCTCACGGTCTACAATTGTCCTCATGGACAAGTTTACCCTCGTTCCTCTGTGCCTGCTGGATGGAACCGACATCTCCGCCGCCCGGACAGCGAGTTATGCGACGCTTGTTCTTGAGCGATTGCTGACGGCCCGTCGGGATATGTCTGTCTTCCTGTTTGGCGCCGGACCAATTGCCGAGAAGATTATTCTGGCGCTCGATCGATGCCATGGGGAGAGGGTCCGCGAGGTCCTTGTGCGTAGCCGGACAGGTGACTCTGCCATACGGCTCGCGCGATCGCTCAGAGAGAAGGTGACCTTCGACATCAAGCCTGTTTTGGACAACCGCGATCTCAGTCGATGTGATTTTGTGATTACGGCATCGAACGCCAAAGCGCCGGTTTTCGAGGCCAGTGAGATCGGCGACGCTGCCGTGCTTCATCTCGGTGGAGATGAGACCCCGCCCGCACATCTGGAGCGGGCGCTGCGGTGCGGTCGCGTTCTATGTGACGACGTGGCGATGGTGTCGCGCCGTGGTTCCCAAAGCCTAGCGCTTCACTTCTCGCGAAAGGGGACGACGCTGGAGCAGTTGGGATCCCTGCTCGGTATCGGCTCAATCGTGACGATCCTGGATTCGTCGGAAATCGGGAAGGAAAAACCTGTCCACATTACCTGTGTGGGCCTTCCCATGCTGGACCTTTATGTGGCCGCCCATGTCTATGAGGCTTTGTCTAGCGTCACAAATGATAACGCCAGCGGAGCGCCGGTTGCAGAAGCGATCCAGTGAGAGATGCTCCCATGTATTTAACGACGCTTCTCGCCGGATGCATTGCCGACCGCGTTTTCCATGGCGCGCCGGTAGAGGTCAGGAACAAGGCGCTGGCCTGTCTGTTCGATGCCGTGGTGTGCGCCCTCGCCGGAAAAAATACCACGGGATCGACCAGCGCCAAACTCGTTGCAGCCCGAATTTTCGGCCCCGGACCAGCACCTCTGTGGTTTTCGGATGACCGCTTATCGACCGTCGGTGCCGCCTTTGCCAATTCGGCTTCTGTATGCGCCCTTGATTTCGATGACGGTCATCGTGCAGCGCGTGGACATCCAGGTGCTGCGGTTATCCCTGCTGTTCTGGCCGCCTGCGCGGACAGCACAATCGACCCGGAGGACTTTGTCGCTGCGATTGTCGCCGGCTACGAGATCGCCATCCGGATCGCCGCCGCACAAAACCCTGACAACATAAAAAGCCGCCAGAGCGGTCTCTGGGCCGGCTACGGCGCTGTCGCTGCAGCCGGCTGTATCCTTAACACAAGCACGGATCATCTCGCTCAAGCCCTTGCGATCAACGGTGTTTGGGCTCCCAATCAGGCCGCAAACGGAAGTTCCGGCTATTCGAAGCTCACCGGAAATCATGCGAAAGAAGGAATCCCGTGGAGCGTTGTTACTGGCCTTACCGCACTCGAATTGGCCGAGGAGGGGTTTACGGGTCCGGCAGACATTCTCGATCACGCATCTCATTTCAATGGGGGGCGTATCAGGAGCGGACTTGGTCTGACCTGGGAAATACTGGGAACCTATTTCAAGCCATATTCATGCTGCCGCTATATCCATCCGGCCATCGATGCAACGCTGGACCTGATGCGAAGCCGGAGACTCGAGCCGAAAGACGTGCTGTCAATTGAAGTTCAAACGTTCAAATGGGCTCAGCGGCTGCAAAACAAGGTGATGCCGAAAACTCTTGTTGAGGCGCAATACAGTTTGCCGTTTTGTCTGGCCGCGGCGGTCCGTCACGGCGCCTCCGCTCTCGCACCCATCAATGAGCAGCTTCTCGAAGACGGGGACATCTGCTCCCTTACCGGCGCCGTCACCCTGACGGTTGATGACCAGATCGACCAGAAATTTCCGGCAGAAACCTTGGCGAGGGTGACGTTGACCACTCCTTCAGGCGAAATTACGTCCACCACCGCCATGCCGCGTGGGGATGTAGGCCGGCCGATGCTTTGGGAGGAACTCGAGAAGAAGTTTCATGGGGTCTGCAGCGGGAAAATGACTGCAGCGCGCGAGGAGGATTTCGACAGGGCGATTGATCATCTCAAATCCGGCGATCCTGTGCCGTTCCTGCAAGAGATTTCGGCCGACCTGTGATTATCGACGCACTCGCTCGGCCGCCGAAGCAGCCCAACCCTTCCCACCAATCGCTCCATTCCAGACCACAACCTTGCCATGGATGATGACATGGCGGACGCGTCCCAGATTAACATGATCGACGATCACGAGATCCGCGCGCCTGCCCTTCTCGATCAGACCGCGATCGCCTGCCAGTTGAGGAAAGGCGCGTGCAACGTTGCCGGTGGCCAAAGCGACAGCTGCAGCCGGTGACATCTGCTTTTTGCGAACAATGCGCTGGATTGCCACGAGGATGCCGTCCCAATGGCCGCCGGCATAGTCCGTCGAAATCGTATCGACGCATCCCGCCTCGATTAGAGCGTCGAAATTCGCCGGATTATTCCGCCAGCGTGTCTGGATGCTGTCGAGCGTCGAAACATCAATGGTGACGCCGCGCTTTCGCAGTTCGCGCGCGAACGATACGGATTCATCCGGCAGAAACATGGGATGGTTCGAGTGACCCGCGACGATGTTTGCGCTCGGGTATTTTTCGGCGACTTCGATCAGGCGTTCGACCGACGGCGCCGAATTATGAAAAATCGCCGGGAAGCCCACACGCGCGGCTTCTCGGGCCACTTCCCCAAAGCCTCTGAGCGCGAGAGCGACGGACGGCATCACGGAGGCAAGAATGACCTGACGGCAGGCTTGCGCGCTGCAGACGTCTGACAGACCAGCTTCGTCGAGAATCGCCTCCAATTCCCCGTCGGGAACTCCATCCTCGACTCTAAGGTATCGGCCGACCACCGCATTTCGCAACTGACGTGAAACCAGAGGTGAGACGTCCCGTCCCGTCGCCCGCTTCATCGCCTCGGGAATGAACCGGTATTCCTGCGCGCCGCCGCCCAACGTCTGTCCCCCGCCGACCTCGCCGAGCGCTTTTGCTCCCTGAGACAAAGCATCATCGATCGATGCCTGTCGATGCTGTTCGGTGAGGCCGGCGCCGTCAATTGCGAGTGCCGCTTCGATATTAGATGCCGTGTGAGCCGTGGAGATGTGGACATCTAGCGGATGTGCATCGCCCGCAAACGCCTCCTCAGGCAATGCCAGACCGCATACATTCAACAATGTCGTCGTCCCCTCGAGGAGATGCCTGTTCCTGTTCCAGAGAATAAGCTCCTTGTCGACAGGAGATGACCCGCTCGGCATGGATGGGCCGCTGACGCAGCCATGGGCATGCGCGTTGATCACGCCGGGAATGACCGTATAGCCAGAGGCGTCAATGACGTCGACCCCGACAGGATTGACGGATATGTTCCCTGGCTGGACGAACACGATTTTGCCCTCACCTATCCCAATGGACGCATTTTCGTGAAACGTGGTTCCATCTCCCGTTATCACCGAAGCACCAAGGATGATCCTGTCGAGCCGATTATGAGACATCGCGATCGCCTCCCAAACCGTCCTGAGCCTCGCGTGCAGGGGATTCCAGGATGTATCCGACACCGCGGACGGTGCGGATCAGATCGGGAAGCCCATCCTGCTTCAGTCTCCTTCGCAATCGGCCTATGTGAACGTTCAGGGTGCGCTCCTCGACGTGATGCAGCCGGGGCCACACCGCGCTCATGAGTGCCTCACGATGGCAGATCTCTGCCGGTCGCTCCATCAGGAAGGACAAGACAGCAAATTCCAATGGCCCCAGGTGGATGTTGTGACCGCCTCTTGAGACGCGATGATGCTCGAAATCGATCTCGATGCCGCCATAGGATAACTGACCTGTTCGCGCTTGAGGCGGTGTCCGATTGAGCGCAGACTTGCGCAGGTATTCAAGCAGCTTGATCGGCGCAAAAGGACGCACGAGACATTCGTCAGCGCCAGCGCGCTGCATGTCCACGTATTGCCCCTCGGCACCCGCACCAATGATAGCTAGAACGGGGACGGCCGCGGTGCGATTATTTTCCTTGATCCTGGCGCACACCTCAACAGCGGGAAAAGGATCAGGCCGGCAGTCAAGGAGCACGGCTTTTACCTGGGGATCGTCGGCAAGATGGGACATCTCTTCAACGCCTCTGGCCATCAGAACCTGATAACCCTCAACTTGCAGAATATGCGACAGGAGGAGAAAGAAGTCCGCGTCGACCGAACCGATCAGGATCAATTTTGTCATGAAATGTCCTTTACGCTGGCTGCAAGCCTTGAGAGCAGGGAGATTACTCCCCGACTTGAACCACCCTTCTTACGATTAATGTATCAATTTCCCTCAATTTTTTTCCAAAATCGACTACTAGAAGTAGTAGTCGTCAAACGCGGCGCATTGTGACATGTTTTAAATTTCGCTTTTGGTATCGGAGGAGACGGTGGCTGCCCGCACAAGTTGGCAGTTCACAAGAAAAGCATTGTAAGGACGGACATTTGGCCAGATCGAAGAGGAAAGAGACCGGGAAGGTCGTTGAACTAGCTTCCTATCCAATGGATGGCAACAAAATCGCAAGCATGGCGTCGTTATCCCTGAAATATCGTCGCATCGTCCTGCCAGAGAGAAACGCCTCCGCAGGGCGACGTTTCACGCTGCCGAACCAGATTCCCCCACCAACCGGACACAGCACACTGATTGCTACGCCGTCGCGAGAGCGCGGTTGGATGTTGCACCGTCGGCATCGGAAGGTTGCTCCTGCCAGACCATGTCGGTCGACCGAAGCGACTTCTGACAAACCGGCCATGGCGACCGAGCGCCAGGCTTACCGAATTGCGCAGCTATGCAGGTATCGGTTTCGAAGCGACCATCCCGCCAAAGTCGCGCCGGTAGCGGCACGATAGGTCGAGACAGGCAACAGCCCGCCATGGCTTCGGCCGTCAAACGCTGGCGAGTTGATGTTGAGCGATCATGGGAACTATGCCCTCGTCTGCACCATGAATTTTTCCCATACACCGGAAAGGGTTTACCGCATGAAAACAGTATCTGCGACTCTCGCTAAAGGTATCGAGACAATCACAGATGCCCCCACAGTCTATGAGGCTCTTTTATCTGTTCAGGAAATCTACGACGTAGATTTCGTCACCTACCACCTAACCGCAACAGTGATCACTGATCTTGATGCACCGTTTGTTCAGTCCACCTATAGTCCGGAATGGATCGCACGGTATTTTCTGAAACGATATGTCCAGGTTGACCCTGTCGTGCAACAGGGCTTTTTGCGGCAACTTCCATTCGACTGGCGTGAATTCGAGATGGCGCCCGAAATTGCAGCATTCTTTGATGATGCCTGGCAACATGGCGTCGGAGAGTTCGGTTACTCAATCCCCGTTACGGACAGGGTCGGCCGGCGCGCGATTTTTTCCGTCAGCGCGGTAGGTACCGTGAAGAAGTGGGACCGACTGGTTGCAGACAACCGATCAGACTGGATCGAACTCGCATATCAGATCCACATGAAGGCGATCAGCGAGATCCACAAGGGAGGAGACCCCGTTCCGGGCCTTAGCGCGCGTGAACGGGAGTGCCTGTCGTGGGTGGCACGCGGAAAGGATCATAAGGACATCGCGCTTATCCTCGGCATTTCCGAGCACACTGCACGAAGCTACCTTAAGTCAGGACGGTTAAAACTTGGATGCGCGACTATTTCCTCCGCCGCGGTCCAGGCGATGAAGTTCAGGCTGATCACTATCTGATGTTGCAGCAGGAGCCTAGCCCTTTCACTCTATCGCATAAACAGCCATAGACATTTAACTTTCGGCGCAATACCTCAATTGTTTGTGCCCATGCGTGGCGATGGGCAGCCCGGAATTTACGTGCAATTTGTGTCCGACAGATGATCGGAGATCGGCTCGTGTTCCTTCTTATCCAACCCCATCAATATGACCGGTACGGAGGCTTGCTGGAGCAATCGTTCCGATTGCGGAAACGGGTTTTTCACGATTGCCTTGGCTGGCAGGTCGATGTGCCTCACGGCCTTGAACGGGACGCTTATGACGGGCTGGGCGCTGTCTACCTGGTCTGGTGTGACGAGGACGAGCATCATCTCTATGGCGCGGTGCGGCTCATGCCAACAACAGGACCGACATTGCTGCGGGATGTGTTCAGTCGAACGTTGGCAGGAAAGGATATGGTGTCCCCAGTCGCATGGGAAGGCACGCGAATGTGTCTCGATGTCGACCTCCTTAAAAAGTCACAACCGGCGCTCAGCCCATCAAGGGCGTTTGGGCTCCTTTTGCTGGCGTTGTTTGAATGCGCCTTCGCCCACGGCATCAAAACACTCGTGTCGAATTACGAGCCGCCAATGGAGAGGGTATACCGGCGAGCGGGATTGAGAGTGAAGGAGATTGGCCGTGCCGATGGTTACGGCCGGCTCCCGGTGTGTTGCGGCGTGTTCGCGGTCTCAGCCGAAACGCTTCACCAAATGCGGAAAGTCCTTCGCGTTGCGCAACCTCTGTACGGGCGCATTCTGCCTGACCGGACGGAAGCGACGGACCGGCAAACGCCTCGACGCGCGGATCCTATCAAGCCTCTCAGAAGAACGAAGAACCTCTGGACCTGCAATGCAACTCACAGTCAGACGTGCAACTCCCGGGCGGGGCGAAAAGACCTGGGATGAAAATCTGGCTGCGCAAATTAATCGATACGACGTCCATGATGAAAACCAGCCAGGCGACGGCCGAACTGCTGGATCATCTGACCCGTGAGCTTGGGTTTGACTACTATCACGCGGTGACCGTCCGTCACCCCGGATTGGGAAACGCCATCTTGTCCAATGCCCCGGAGGAGTGGCTGGACAGATATGCGCAGGAACGTTTTGACGAAATCGACCCAATCCTCATTCGAGCCCGAGAAATAATGGCGCCATTTGTCGTTGATATTGAGAATGAGGGAAGAGGCGCACGCGGACAGCTTCAGGCATTCTATTCTAGTGCCGACCTAGCGGGCGTAAGGGCCGGCATATGCATGCCCGTGACAGCACCATTCAGCGAATTGTTCACCCTCTCACTTTTCACCGGTGATGTTACCGTGCCCCACAAATACCAACTGCAGCCCGTTCTGAGTGCAAACGCTGTCGCGCTACTCCATAAGCACATCGAAGCAACCGAGGCGGCGTCGACCAGAGCACCGCCCATCGAATTGACGGCGCGGCAGTCAATCGTCCTTAAATGGGCGGCTGAAGGAAAAACGACCCAGGAGATAGCGCTGCTTGAGAACATGACGCACCACACTGTCAATTTTCATATGAAGAACATTCGGCGGAAACTTAAGACCGTAACGCTCCCGCAGACGACTGCACTGGCCACAAAGTTGAAACTGATCTAAAAACCACGAGGTCGTCGACATTCGTCCACTATAACAACCTAAGCAGCGTTCGCTGAATCAACTCCACCGAAATCGATCAGTCGGCCGATAGCATAGCCGACATTTTTCCGCGCCGTGCTCAATTTTGCCAATGCACAAGATGAGGACGATCGTCCGTTCGCCCTTAGGTGCCGAAACTTAAGAAATTGTGTGTTTTGTTATGTACTATTTTTTCCTGCCGGGCTGTAAGAAGGTCTGCTATTCTGCGTTACGTCGGCTATGAGCCGCGTCTTCCCGCGCAATCAAATCGTGCACTACGGGGCTTTGCAAGGTAGATCAAAAGCAGCCACCAACAGGCCGCTTGTCGGTTGCAATTCTGATTGCAAGCACCGAACGGCGGTCTCCAAAGGGTTGACTTCCTGCACCGGCGCTGGCGCAATGGTGCCTAGGGGGCAAGCCATGAAATGACGGTTGAGGAGACTTTGGCCTCATTGGTCGAGGCGGTAAAGCGTTTCCTCAAGCAGGTAGAACTCGCCTATGCTAACAACGACGAGACGGCGCTATTGAGCGTCCTCTACGCTCAGATGTTTGGCCGATATGCGGGTGGTGCGTGAACGCGGATGGGACAAGCGCGAGCAAGACGGCAAATGGATGGACGCGACTGGCAAGGCCGACAGCGATCTGGTGACAAGAATTCAGCCGGACGTCGTCGCTCATATAGTCGGGAAGCGCAAAAACCTTCTGGTCGTGGAAAAGAAGCGCTCCGCTAACCGAAACCGAAAAGCTTTGGCCCGCGATATCCTTACCCAACAGGAAGGGGATTACGGATGTGCGGTTGGCGTTCACCTTATCGTAGACATAACTAGGAGCGTCATCACCGGATGCAACGCCTACATCAACGGCGCGATAGACGACCACTCGACAGGATGGCTAATGGGAGCGACTTCCATAGATCCCGTGTTTGCGGCTCTGCGCGTGATTGGCCAAATGCATCTGCAAAATCATAGCCTCTTGACGGAGGCGCCGTAAGAGCGAGTTTCCGCATCGATTAGCGCCCTAAGTTTCACTTTGGGGTAGATAATTGTCTCCCATTGACTGAATGCTCGATGTTCAAAGCGGGCCTGAAAGCAGGTTTAGCGGTGCGTAAGGTCACAAGCCCGTATTTTTTTAGGTTCGTTTCCTGGCGGGGTGTAAGAGACGACAAGATACCCGGAGAGGTTATAGATTCGATTGGTTTGACCAACTGGCCGCCAAGAGCCGGTTGACCTTGTCCGGTCGGTCGAGCCAGACGGCTGGATTCACCCCGCCGCTGGACCAAAACCGGGAAGCACTTCACGACTGTCTGGTTTCCATGCAGTGGATGGCATGCCCAGGGTCAGCGCGCAGCTGGTTGGCGGTCAAACTCAAGCACCAAATGAAAGACCAAGTCTTCAACCTGCGGAGGAGACTTCGAATGAGTGCATGATATCCGGCAGAAACGCTTGGGTTCGCCGCCTTAAGGGAGCGAATGATGGAAGGTGGGTATGACGGGAGTAGCGGCGGCCATGCCGGCGTCAGTTTCATCTGACCGCACGCTACGATCATCGGTCACAGTGTAAGCCACCATCCCGCCACAAGCTCGTCGGTGTATGGCTCCTTCGGATCAGAGAACCGTCCGAGGCCGTGAAGAAAGAGATACTGGTCGGAAATATCTCTGTCCTTAACCAAATACCTTGGCCTCCATTCTCAGTTCCACGTCACCAAGGCCCGCTTCGATATAAAACGAAATCCGTGGGTTTGGCTTTTCGACCTATCCCGGTCTTCTGTCTGCGCGGAACCTCTGTATGAAACTCAAGACTGTCGATATCTGCAACTTCCGGGCCGAGTGTCGTCCGCCTCAGCATTGGGCCGCACTTAGCATTTTCCATTTCGTCGCGGAGAGCTTCGGAAAGCGCTGTGTCCTCAGGCACCCAATAGCCGCCTGCACCATGTTTCCGATGGGACGATTTGCGCCACCACCCCTCTAAAGCTGCGTATTTAGCCTGACCTTCGAAACTGCAAATCCGTTGTTCGGCCTCGGCGAAACGTAATTGACGTGTGCGGCTCATCGATCCACGCACCGGGGGCATAGGAGCCGAACAGGACAATTTGATAAATCCGTCCGTGCTTCTTGCCCTCGGACTTCGAGCGCTCGACGATGCCAGCGAACTCTTCATGGATGATTCGGACGACTTTTTCCAGTTCACGCTGCTTTGTCTGTGGAAGATGTCCGATATCCGTTTTGATGGTCTCACCATCGATTCTTTCGGGTAGATATTCTCGCCGCTATCGGCAGACTATTGCTGCTCCACATGTAACCCAAACGCGACTGCATTATGCGGCGCTTCACCGCCCTCAGCAAGCATTAATAGTGATGCCTTATCAATGTCGCATCTGGACCTTGGCAACCGAGCCTTTTATCTTTCCTGTAATCGAGGCCTGCCTCGACCCTAATTATACTGCTAGGCGAAAGGGACTGGAATGGATTTGCGCCAAATGAGCACATTCGTTGCTGTCGCGGAAGAACTGCATTTCGGGCGCGCCTCTATCCGGTTAAACCTCGCCCAGCCCGCCGTCACGGCCCAGGTCCAGGCGATCGAGAAGGAGCTCGGCGTTCCCCTTCTCATCCGTTCCACGCGCCGTGTTCAGCTTACACCCGCGGGTTCTGTTTTCTATGAGCGCTGCGTTCAACTGCTCCGCGATGTTGATGAAACTTGTGCCGTCACACAAGCGGTGGCGGGCAAGGCTGCGAGCAAGATCACCATCGGCACGATCCATCCGGCAACCTTCGGTGTTCTGCCTGACTTTCTTGCCCGAATTGGCCGACGCTATCCGGATATCCGCATTCATATCCGCAATGGCACTACCGATTCCATCGTACGGGACATCGAACGCGGACAGGTCAATATCGGTTTCGTCCGACCTCTGGACAACAACGGCGCATTGCGATGGCAGGCGATAACGGAGGAGCGGTATTTACTCGCCGTTGCCAAGAATAATGCTCTCGCCGAAGCCCAAAGCGTCACACTAGAAGATCTGCGCCGCCAGAAGATCATTTCCTTTTCGCGTTCGAACCTGTCCTACACCGAGCGGTACTTTCTGGAGACTTTTCGCGAGCATGAACTTTCCGACCGCATCGTCTATACCTGCGACGACACGCTTTCTCTGATCGCGCTCGTTTCCGCAGGTGTCGGTGTCGGGTTCGTTCCGGAATGGGCGGCAAACCTGCCGAATAGGAACTTCTGTTTGAAGGCAGTGGAGGAGATTGATCTGCGCATCGACCTTGGATTGGCCTGGAGCAATCAGGACCCAACGGCCAATCGTGATGACATCATCGAGATCGGCCGCCAGCTAGCAGCCAACATTGCGAAAGGGCCCGCTCGTAAGCAATATCGCAATTGAACGTCCGATACAGCATGGCGACGGTCCTACGGTTTCTCGTTTGGAGTAAAGTTGTGATCGCCCCGAAACAAGCCCCCCTTGTCGTGTGCGACGACCAAGCAGCAAGTCTGTCGCACGCTGCAGCCCTGCCTCCGTTCATTGCCAAGACCATTCCTTGGACAAAGGGCCTACGAAGAATCGAGACCGACGGCAGGACCCGCTCGGAAGAGGTGGGAGGACCTGCTGTTTCCAGCCATCCTGACCTTTGATCCACCAGCCTGCGGCGGGCAGAAGCTCTGCATCCTCGACCTTGTGGTATGGCCCACGCGCCTTTGTTTTGCCTTTCAGCCGCTCGATGAGGTTTGAACGGGAGACGCCCAGCGTGTCTGCGACGGCCTTCGTCGCGAACCGTCCTTCGGCAACAAGATCGGCCGCGATATCCGTTTTTTTGAGTCCGCTTTGGATAGGGCTTCGCGGAGGATTTCAACCTCCATCGTCTTGCGACCGAGCATGCGCTCCAGCTCGCGGACACGATCCTCCAGCTTCTTCACTTCGGAATTGCCGACAACTGGCTCGTCAGAATCCACGGCTGCAGCACCTCCCTCGCTCAAGTGCCTGCGCCGCCGATAAAGCAGATTGGGCGCGACGCCATGACGGCGAGCGGTCGAAGAAGCCGTCTCCCCGGGTTCGAAACTCTGCTCAATGATTGTCAACTTTTGCTCGGTTGTCCAACGCCTGCGGCGGACATCACCCGTCAGCAATTCAAAGTGTCGATACTCGTTAGACATAAGCCTGATGGGGTTGTGTAATCGCAGCCGGGGCGTCAATAGGAAATTTTGTCGATGCATCGCGCTGCCGGGTGCAGGACGAGCCTTCAATGTGGACGACGCATTCAACTGAGACAGTGATGCAACCCCATCAACGGAATGGCTCGGCTCACGTCCCGGCAGGGACACTTTTCGCGCTCAGTTGTGAGCGCTACTTGATACTATGCCGTCACTCCCGCAGTTGGATTGAAGAACTCTCCGGTTTTCAGCGTCGTGTGCATGATGACCGCAAGCTTTCGTGCGACCGCCACAGCAGCTCTTTTGAAGCCGATCCTTTCTCGCAGTTGAAGCCCCATGTTCGCAATGAACTCTGCACGGAGCGGCGCGTAAGAATTACCGCAGCCGCATCGTACAGGAGCCCGCGCAAGTGGCGTCTCCTCTTCGAGATATGTGTCCATCATAATCGCTTCACCGGATTAATAGCGGCGCGCGGTGAGGCCGATCCATGCACCCACGGATCGTGACTTCCTGAAGTTTTCCGGCTCTTCAATGGCGGCAGCGAAAGATGTCGCAGTGATTGCTCCCACGCCCGGGATGGACATCAGGATGCGGCAGGCCTGGCTTTGACGGGCATCCGCGACCAACTGGCGTCCAAGGTCTGCGGCGCGAGCGCGGAGACCTTTCCAGGCATCAAGAAGCGGTAGCACGATATGGGCGAGATCATCATCGCTAGGAAGAAGATTTCGAACGTTCTTCTCGAACACGCTTCCTTTACCGGCCGGAACGACCAGGCCGAACGTCTTCATGATGCCGCGGATCTGGTTGGAGAGTTCGGTCGTCATATGGACCAAACGGGTGCGGGCCGCGACGAGCGTGCGCGCTAACATGCTGTCGAACCCCTTTACGCGAACCTCGCGAAAGAATCCCACCTCCGCCAGGTGGGCCAGCCCATCAGCGTCATCGGCATCCGTTCTATTCGTCGCCGTGTCGAGCGCTGCTTTGGCGTGTCTTGCATCAATGCAGATGATAGGAAGGTCTTTGGCTCGAAGCGCGTGATAGAACCACACGGAGAGCGGCCCTGTTTCAAACACCACGCGTTTCACCGCGGGTGCTCGTTTGCGGATCAACTCGGCAATGATATGAGGATCTGATGCGCATTTCCGCACCAGACACGCACCCCATCCCGGCGGATGGCAAGTGCTGTCTCTTTCATAGATACATCGAGGCCGATATACTCTTCCATGGCTGTTCTCCGTTGATGCTGGGCCCGGCGTCCAGTCGAGAGCCCGTACTTCATCTTATCGGGGAACAGCCGCCATCCAACATCAGGATCTGATCGAGAGGGGCATCGTTCCCGCGATTACCCCCATGTGGACGCCTCCTTCGCCACCCTTGTGGAAGCGTGGCAGTATTCAAAGTGTTCACCACCAGGAGGTTGACTCAATGACGCAGGTAGTTCTCATCGGCTTGGATGTAGCCAAGCATGTTTTCCAACTGCATGCAGTGGCTCAGACGGACGTGTTGTTTTCCGCCGACAGGTCCGGCGGCCTCAGCTAGTGAAGTTTTTTATGTCGATTCCACCATGCATGGTCGCGATGGAAGCTTGTGGGACCGCGCCGTGTTGGGGCCGGCAACTGGAAGAGCTTGGCCATGAAGTATCCCTTATACCGCCGGTTCACGTCAGGCATTTCGTGAAGAGACAGAAGAACGATGCTGCTGACGCCGAGGCCATCGCGGAGGCCGCGCAGCAGCCCGACATGCGCCGAGCGCCTGCTTTCTGCGCTTCGCCACCACGATGCTCTCTGGGGAGATTACCTGGATACGCAGCAACGTCATATCTGGCGTTTCCACGCGGAGAACCCCCACCTCATCCAGCAATATGACGACCTTCTTTTTGAACTTTTATCTCTCCACCCGTGAAACATCGCTCATGGTCTCGCCGCATGTCGGGTATCCGAGCTGAGAGGGCTGATATGAAAACGATAAATGAAACCGAAAATCCCGGAGCAGATCATGCAGATGCGGTTGAGCTAGCAGACCATTTGCGATCTTCAACGCGGCTGCGCAGCCACCTGAAAATAGCGGCCGGCGTGATGCTAATGATCGCAACAGGCGGAAGTCTCGCGCTCCTTTCGCCAAGCGGCAATGCGGTGGCCGGAGCGAACGACAAACAGCAGCCTCGGGCTGTTCAAAATCAGCCGCAGGAAAAGAAACCTGATGCCCAGCCGCAAAGGTCGGCCAATCCGGCGCCGGGGTCAGTGCAGGCCGAGCCCGGGCAACCGGCCGAAGGCATCTTTTCCGAGAACGCAACCAAAATTGGTGCGACCACCCGTGCCGGTTTCTACGGTGCCCTCGGCAAGGACATCACGCTCGGCACGGCCTTTGCCGTTCAGACGCAAACGGCAGGCAGCGACCCCGCGGAACACGCCACCCTCGGCCTCATCGGCATGAACTTCAACAATCCAAATGACTATGCCGGCCCCGGAAGCGGCGTCGTTCTGGCGGTTCCCACGGCAAAGGGCTACGAGGGGAACATGGTGAAAATCGTGCCGTTCCCGCAGAGTTGCGTCGTCGCCCAGTCAAGTCTCCCAGAGGGCAGCAACAAGCAGACCCCGCTTATGGGCATGGATGTGTTCGGACTGCCAGGCGGCAGCCAGGCGATGTTCATGCCTCAGCGGGCGGCTGCGTCATCGTGACAGTTGCACGACGCTGAGAGTCAACGCGACCCCATCGTGCGGGTCACTCACCGCACGATGCTTCTCGAGCGGCCGGCAGGCGGGCGTCACGCATCGCGTCCGGGCATCACAAAGCGATGATATGCGGCATTCCTGGTTGTCCGGCTTCACCAGACATGCATTTAACAGGGCCTGCCGCAATGTGTGTTCATTTAACACTGCGCTGAAAATCAGTGCGGCACGCCCCGCCCTTCATTCCAGCTGAGTGTTATCGACATTGGCGAGATTCTCCTTCGGCGTGGCATGATCGAGATGGGCGACGTCAGGCGTCAGGGTCGACAGAAATGTCTCGGACCGGCCGATATAGATGATCGCCGCACCCTCGATGCCGTTCAGGACCTCCGCCAGTGTATCCTGCGTCTGCTTTTCCAGCCCTTCCAGCAAATCGTCGATCACAATGAATTTCGGTTTCAAAAGCAGCGCATTGGCGATGCGGATACCGGCCTGTTCGTCCGAGTCGAGTTTCTTGTCCCAGCGGATATTCTCATCGAGACGCGCGGTCATTTCCGCAAGCCCGCATGCGGTGAGTGCTGCGACACACTCCGCATCCGCATAACGCTGCGGTGCGCGTGGATAGGCAAGGATTTCGCGAAGTGTTCCCGCTGGAAGGTAGCCATGCTGGGCAATGAAAAGCGTGTCCGATTGTTCTGGCATTTCGATCCTGCCCTGCCCCCAGGGCCACAGGCCAGCCATGGCTGCGAACAGGAGGCGCCGGTTGACGCCCTGCTCACCATTGACCATCAGCCGCTGGCCGGGGCCGATCTCGACCTCCGCCTCGCGCAGGCGGAACCCGCGCTCCAGATCCTGTCCGCCCGCCTCCCGGCAGATCGTCACCGACCGCAGACGGATTTTTTCATGCTCCGCGTTGCGGTCGAGATCGATCGTGAGGCCGTGCTGCTCGACGCTATCCATTTGAATGAGAGCGTTGCGAAAGACCGAAACGCGCTGCAACGTCGCCTTCCAGCTGGCGATCGGGCCGAAATTATCGATATACCAGCGCAGCGCCGTGTTGACCTGGTTGAACGCTCCAACGGCCATCATCAGCCCGCCGAAGGTGAGGTTGCCGGAAAAATAGACCGGTGCCGCAATCAAAATTGGCGCGACCACCGCCAGCCAGCCATAACCTGCGGAGACCCATGTCAGATGCGTCAAGGCCATGGCAAGCCCGCGAATGACGCCGAGCACGGCGTCGATATCGATGCCGATGCGGCGTCTCTCGTTTTTCTCACCTCCAGCGAGCGCGATCGCCGCGAGATTTTCGCTTGCCCTCATCAACGAAAAGCGCAGCTCCGCCTCCTTTGAGTAACGCTCGGCATTCAACCCCACCAGCCGATACCCGACGAGATTGCTGAGAAGCGAGGCCGACCCTGCATAAAGGATCGCCGCCCAGACCATATAGCCCGGTACCGCGTAGGTATCGCCACTGATCGTGATTGCAAAGCCCGCCGAAAGTGACCAGAGGACACCGATGAAGCTGACGAGCAGTATCGTTGCATTGACGAGGCCGATGGAAAGGGCTGTGCTGCTTTCCGCAAGATTGCGGACGTCGTCATGCAGGCGCTGATCCGGGTTGATGGAAATCGTGCCAAAGCTGGCGAGCCGGGCCGCGCGACCCGGCTTCAGCCACTGGTCCACCATATCCTTGGCGAGACCCTCGCGCATGTTGAGAGCCGTCATCTGGTTGAGCCAGGTCTGGATGACATTGAGCAGCAATAGTAGCCCGGCAATGATGGCGAAAACTTCGAGCTGATGAAGGAAGGCATCGAGATCGCGCCGCTCAAGTGCGTTATAAAAGGGCGCGTTCCATTCATTGAGCCTGATCTGCCCGTAGGCAGTGAGCAATATCACCGTCAGCAGAGCCACCGATAGCAGGATTAGCCGCGTGCGCACCGGCGACGTCCAGAAGGCACGGCCCATCATGCGCAGCTGTGCTGGAAAATCGAGATCGAAACCCGAAAGATTAGCCGCGCCTTTGCGCTGATCGTCGGTTACCGATGTTGCCATTCATTCCATTCCGAAACGTCAATCGGCAAAGAAAGCGGGTCGCGATTCTGCGCCTTGCGATGCCAAGCAATAACATGCCGTTCACCCTTGTCCACAATCGCGGCAAAATCTGAACGGCAGTGACTAAAAAGCCGGGGCAATTCTTTGTGCGGGGAAGTACCGCCATCCAAAGCGAACAATGCGATTGCCCCCGGAAATGATCCTTGCTTTCTCTTCCTGCATTGCACAAAATCCCGTTAATTTCAGAGGGGCGGACAACCGCATAAACCGGAAAACCGGGCAAGGCAGATTAATGGCGATCAAAGCGAGCATCTATCATCTGACGCATTATAAATACGATAACCCGGTCCGCCTTGGACCACAGATTATAAGACTGAAGCCCGCCTCGCATTCCCGAACCCGCGTCATCAGCCATTCGCTCAAGGTTTCGCCTACAAACCACTTCGTGAACCTTCAGCAAGACCCCTACGGCAATTACCTCGCCCGCTTCGTTTTTCCCGAGCCGGCGACGGAGTTCAAGATCGAGGTCGATCTTGTCGCCGATATGACGGTTTATAATCCGTTCGACTTTTTTGTAGAGGAAGAGGCGACCAAGTGGCCCTTCGATTATCCGCAGGAACTGCGGGACGATCTTTCCATTTACATGAAGCCGGAGCCAGCGGGCCCTTTGCTCTCCGCCTTCATGGCCACCGTCGACCGCACACCTGGGCAACCGACCGTAGATATGGTTGTCGGCCTCAATGCCCGGCTGCAGCAGGAAATTGGGTACGTGATCCGCATGGAACCCGGCGTCCAGACGCCCGAGGAGACGCTCGCCTCCGGCAAGGGTTCGTGTCGCGACACAAGCTGGCTGCTGGTGCAGGTTCTGCGGCACCTTGGGCTCGCGGCACGCTTCGTGTCGGGATATCTCATTCAGCTGACGCCTGATCTCAAGGCCCTCGATGGCCCCTCCGGGACCGAAGTCGATTTTACCGATCTGCACGCCTGGGCCGAAGTCTATATGCCCGGTGCCGGCTGGATCGGCCTCGACCCGACCTCCGGGCTGCTGACGGGAGAGAGCCATATTCCACTCGCGGCAACGCCACATTACCGCAATGCGGCACCGATCTCGGGTGGATATTTCGGCCACGCCAATACCGAATTCGCCTTCGACATGCAGGTTCGGCGGGTTGCGGAAACGCCGCGCATCACGAAACCGTTCTCCGATGAGAGCTGGGACGATCTTAATGCTCTCGGCCATAGGGTGGATGAGGTTCTCAACAGCCATGATGTCCGGTTGACAATGGGCGGCGAGCCGACGTTCGTATCCATCGATGATTTCGAGTCCGACGAATGGAATACCGGCGCGGTGGGGCCGACAAAACGTGAAAAAGCAGACATCCTGATCCGCCGTCTGCGGGAACGCTTCGCACCGGGCGGCTTTTTGCATTACGGACAGGGAAAATGGTATCCCGGCGAAAGCCTGCCGCGCTGGACTTTCTCGCTTTACTGGCGAAAAGACGGTCTCCCCATCTGGCAAAATCCTGATCTGATCGCCAATGAGGGCGCAGACACGGGCGTTGGTGCCGACGATGCGCAGAAACTACTAGGCGGCATCGCAACACAGCTCGGCATCGAAGGCGATCTGGTGTTGCCCGCCTATGAGGATCCAGCCGAATGGATCATCAAGGAAGGAAGCCTTCCCGACAATGTCGATCCGTCCAATTCCAAGTTGAAAGACCCGGAAGAACGAAACCGCCTCGCCCGCGTCTTCGAGCGCGGACTGACGACGCCAACGGGCTATATCCTTCCTGTTCAGGCGTGGAACGCGCGGGCTGGCGGCAAGCGCTGGATCAGCGAGAAGTGGAAGACCCGTCGCGGCAAGATATTCCTTGTTCCCGGCGACAGCCCCGTGGGTTATCGCCTCCCGCTCGGCACCCTGCCCTACGTGCCGCCATCTGCTTATCCCTACATCCATGAGGCCGATCCTTCTATTCCCCGCGGTCCGCTTCCCGATGCCTTCAAGCCATCCGGCCGCCCCATGCCGGAAGCGTCTTTCCAGGCAAACGAGGTTTCGGGGCAAGAGCGGATCGAACAGACGCTCGGCGAGATTGGCGGTGCGGTGCGGACGGCCCTTTCCGTCGAGCCGCGCGATGGCCGGCTCTGCGTCTTCATGCCGCCGGTCGAGCGCATCGAGGATTATCTGGAGCTGATAGCCGCCGCAGAAGCAGCCGCTGCCGAGCAAGGATTGCCCGTGCACATCGAAGGATATGCGCCGCCCCATGACGAGCGCATCAACGTCATCCGGGTCGCGCCCGATCCCGGTGTCATCGAGGTCAACATCCATCCCGCTTCGAGCTGGAAGGATTGCGTCGACATCACCACCGCAGTCTATGAGGAGGCGCGCCAGTCGCGTCTCGGTGCCGACAAGTTCATGATCGACGGTCGTCACACCGGCACAGGCGGCGGCAACCACGTGGTGGTTGGGGGCGCGAGCCCCAATGACAGCCCGTTCCTGCGCCGTCCCGATCTTCTCAAAAGCCTCGTGCTCCACTGGCAGCGGCATCCGTCACTCTCCTATCTTTTCTCAGGCCTGTTCATCGGCCCGACGAGTCAGGCGCCGCGCATCGACGAGGCCCGGCACGACAGCCTTTATGAGCTGGAAATAGCGTTGGCGCAGGTGCCCCCACCCGGTGAAGGGGTGCCACCGCTGCCATGGCTGGTCGATCGCCTGTTCCGCAACCTGCTGACGGATGTGACAGGCAATACCCACCGCGCTGAAATCTGCATCGACAAGCTGTTCTCGCCAGATGGGCCGACCGGTCGTCTCGGGCTGGTGGAATTTCGCGGCTTTGAAATGCCGCCCAATGCCCGCATGTCGCTTGCCCAGCAATTGCTGGTGCGTGCCCTTATTGCCCGTTTCTGGAAAAATCCGGCCGCCGGCAAATTCGTGCGCTGGGGCACGGCGCTCGCTGATCGCTTCATGCTGCCGCATTATATCTGGGCCGACTTTCTCGATGTGCTGGCTGACCTCCGTGAAAACGGATTCGACGTGAAACCTGAATGGTTCACGGCCCAGCAGGAATTCCGTTTCCCGTTCTTTGGTGAAGTGGAATACGAGGGCGCGAAACTCGAATTGCGCCAGGCGCTGGAGCCGTGGCATGTCATGGGCGAACAGGGCGCCATTGGCGGCACCGTGCGTTTCGTCGACAGCTCCGTCGAGCGGCTGCAGGTGCGGCTGGAAACCTCCAATCCCGCCCGTTACACCGTGGCCTGCAACGGCCGCGCCGTCCCGCTGACGCCCACGGAAAATCGTAGCGTTTCGGTGGCCGGCGTCCGCTTCAAGGCCTGGCAGCCCGCCTCCGGTCTGCACCCGGTTTTGCCGGTCAATTCACCCTTGACCTTTGACATTTATGATACATGGTCGGGCCGATCGATCGGCGGATGCATCTACCATGTTGCTCATCCGGGCGGGCGCAATTACGAGACCTTTCCCGTCAACGGCAACGAGGCGGAGGCACGCCGCCTCGCCCGTTTCGAACCATGGGGACATACGGCAGGGCAATATCCGTTGCAGGCGGAAACCGTGTCGCCAGAATTTCCGCTGACGCTTGATCTGCGCCGGCCTTACGGAGTGTAAATTGTCCAAAGCCCCGGCAACGGATCGCAAGTTGAAGACGGGCCCGCAACCGAGCGGGCTTGACTATTTCCCGCTGCCGGGTGTGGCCGATGAAATGCTCGATACCAACGGCAGGGTTAGGCCGGTATGGAGGACCCTGCTCGAGGCACTGTCGCGCATGTCGGAGCGGGAACTGCATGAGCGTTTTGCCCGCACCGACCGCTATCTGCGCGACGCCGGCGTATTCTATCGCGATTACGGCAAGGGCAGCGGTGAGAGAAACTGGCCGATTTCCCACATTCCGGTCCTGATTGACGACCGGGAGTGGGCTGTGCTTTCGGAAGGCTTAAAGCAGCGCGCCGATCTCCTGGAGGCGATGGTCGCTGACTTCTATGGCGAGAACCGGCTGGTCAAGGAAGGCTATGTGCCGCCGGCGCTGATTGCCTCCAATCCGGAATATCTGCGCCCCATGGTTGGCGTGAAACCAGCAAGCGGCCACTACCTGCATTTCTGCTCTTTCGAAATCGGCCGGGGGCCGGACGGAAATTGGTGGGTGCTGGCCGACCGGACGCAGGCGCCCTCAGGGGCCGGCTTCGCGCTGGAAAACCGAGTGGCGACAACCCGTGCCCTGTCCGATATCTACGCGGAAAGCCATGTGCATCGCCTCGCCTCGTTTTTTGGGGCCTTCCGTGATGCCCTGCAGTCGCACCGGAAACACCCTGACGACCGCATCGCGGTGTTGACCCCCGGCCCCGCCAACGAGACCTATTTCGAACATGCCTATATAGCCCGTTATCTCGGCTTCATGTTGCTGGAGGGCGAGGACCTGACGGTCGTCAACGGTCGCGTCATGGTCAGAACTGTGGCCGGACTGAAGCCCATTGGCGTGCTGTGGCGACGTCTCGATGCCTCCTATTCCGATCCTCTCGAGCTCAACCAGCACTCCCATATCGGCACGCCGGGCATGGTCCAAGCGCTGCGCAATGAAGCGCTGACGATCGTCAATGCGCTCGGCAGCGGCATCCTGGAAACGCGGGCGCTGCTTGCCTTCATGCCGCGCATCTGCCGCCACCTTCTCGGGGAGGAGCTAAAACTTCCATCCATCGCCACCTGGTGGTGCGGACAGGAAGCCGAGCGTCGCCATGTTGCCTCCAATATTGAAGGCATGGTCATTGGCCCCGCTTATTCGCGGCTGCCTTTTTTTGATGATAACGGCCAATCCGTACTCGGCTCCTCATTGCGTGAAACAGCCAAGGAATCGATCAGCGACTGGCTTGCTTCCGATGGCCACAGGCTGGTGGGCCAGGAAGTGGTGAAGCTTTCGACCACACCTGCCTATGTCGACAATAAGCTTGTCCCGCGTCCGATGAGCCTTCGCGTCTTCGCCGCCCGTACGCAGGAGGGCTGGCAGATCATGCCCGGTGGCTTTGCCCGCATCGGCAGCGGCGACGATGTCTCCGCCATCGCCATGCAGTCGGGTGGAAGTGCGGCTGACGTCTGGATCGTCAGCGACCAGCCGGTTGAGCGCACATCGCTGCTGCCAGCGGAAGAGAGTTTCACCCGCAATATGCCGGGAAGCCTGCCGAGCCGCGCCGCCGACAACCTCTTCTGGCTTGGCCGCTATATCGAACGCTCGGAAGGCGTGCTGCGTATCCTGCGCGCATGGCACGGGCGCTTCGCGGAATCCGCCGATCCGCGCCAGCCGCTGCTTGCCCATGTGACGCGTTATCTCGAAGCGCTCGACGTCGAGATGAATGATGCGGTGCCGGAAAGTCTGCTCAACAACATCAACAGCGCTCTTTACTCGGCCAGCAATATTCGCGACCGCTTTTCACCGGATGGCTGGCTGGCGCTGAACGATCTTGCCAAGACCGCGAGGCGTTTCCACGCCAAGGTGGCGCCCGGCGACGACGCCACCCATGCGATGACGATCCTGCTGCGCAAGCTCGCCGGTTTTGCGGGCCTTGTTCACGAAAACATGTATCGCTTCACGGGCTGGCGTTTCCTCTCGATTGGCCGTTATCTCGAGCGCGGGCTGCATATGACGCGGCTTCTCGGCCACATGGCCGGTCCCGACGCTCCGGATGGTTCTTACGACATGCTGCTTGAGATCGGCGACAGCGTGATGACCCATCGTCGTCGCTACAATGTCAACACGGCCGGTCTGACCGTCACCGATCTTCTGGCGCTTGATCCGCTCAATCCGCGCTCGATCCTGTTCCAGCTGAATGAAATCCGCACCGAGGTGGAGCAGCTTCCGAACGCTTTCGTCAATGGTCAGATGTCTCCCTTCTATCGGGAGGCAATGCGTTTGCATTCCGGACTGGCGGTCATGACACCTGAGACCATGAACGGCGCGATCTATCGTCAGCTTGAGACCGATATGGAACATCTCTCCGATGTTCTGGCCCGGACCTACCTGGGATAACCGATGCTTTACGACCTTTCCCTGCATATGGGTTATACCTACGACACGCCAGCCCACGGCGCACGCCACATCATTCGTATCCTGCCGCTCTCGATACCTGGTCGGCAAAGGCTGGTCGCCGGATCCATCGATGTTTTGCCGACGCCGGAAGAGCGTGTCGTCTTCGAGGACTTCTTTCATCAGTCTGCAACATCAGTGCATCTGCGTTCGCCGCATGAGAAGCTCGACATTCGAATGCAGGCCCGCGTGATGGTGGAGCCAATCGCACTAACCGCGGATTTTTCGCCGGAGCTTTCGCGCCTGCCACAGGAACTGGCGGATGTCTGGTCGCTGGATTTCCAGTCACCCCACCATCTCGTCGGTCCAAGCCCTAGAATTGGAACGGATGCGGCGATCTCCGCCTATGCGCGGGACATGGTGGAACCCGGAATGACCATTCGCGAAATCGCTCTTTCGCTCTGCAAGCATATCCACAAGGACTTCACGTATGATGGCGAGGCAACGACGGTGGACACAACACCATCGGAAGCCTTCAAGCTCAAGCGCGGCGTGTGCCAGGATTTTTCGCACATCATGATCTTGGCGCTGCGCAGCCTTGGTATTCCTGCCGGTTACGTCAGCGGTTTCCTGCGCACCATTCCGCCGCCTGGCAAAGAGCGGCTGGAAGGCGCGGATGCCATGCATGCCTGGGTGCGCATCTGGTGCGGTGAAGCAACCGGCTATCTGGAACTGGACCCAACGAATGATATTGCCGCGGGAAGCGACCATATCGTCGTCGGGTACGGCCGGGACTATTCCGATGTCGCTCCCGTCATCGGCGTCTTGAAGAGCTACGGTAACCAGCAGATAAAACAGGCGGTCGATGTCGTCCCCGTCCAATAATGATACGATCTGTATTATTGCGGACAACGCCTCAAGCAATTCTTGAAAATACTTCAAAATCTGCAACAATTTGAACGCTGCGTAAAATTGAAGCGGTCATGTTAGCGTATTTTACATCGTTTGCGGCTTTCCTGCGCTCAGTCGAATATTCTAATAGTGAGCACCCGATGACCGTCCTGCCGTCCAGAAGCCTCAAGCGCCGTTTCTTTGCAGATACGAGCGGAAATTTTGGCATGTTGACGGCTATATTGCTTCCGGTCCTGCTGGGCGTTGCAGGCGCCGGCTTGGAACTCGCAAATGTTATGCAGGCGAAAGCGAACCTGCAGAATACGGCAGATTCCGCCGCACTTGCCGCCGCAACGGAAGCGCGTCTGCGGGAGGGCAAACTGACCGATGAACAGATAAAGGAAATCGCCAAAGCCTTCATCGCGGGCCAGATGGACCAGAGCCTGACCGAGGAGCAGAAAAAGGAACTGGACGAGAATTCTCTCACCAATGTCGGGGCAACCGAAAACGCCCGCGGCAAGACCTTCATCATTGAAACCAAGATAAACCAGAAAATCCAGCTTAACCCGCTGCTCGGTTTGATCGGGGCGCACACGATCGACGTTTCCGTAACGGGCACGGCAAAGAGTACCGTCAACAAGGGCGCGCCGATCTCCATGTATCTGGCGCTCGATCGTTCCGGTTCCATGTCGTTCAAGACGGACACAGTCGACACCAAAAAAACGTCCTGCCAGAACTACACTGCTGACAACTGGATCAAATATCCCAATCTTACCAAGTCATCGCCGTGTTACGTCAACAAGGCCACCTCGCTGAAAACCGCAGTCGGGTTCCTTGTCGCAACGTTGAACAAGGCCGATCCGACCTACACGGCGAACGGCGGCTCGGAACTCGTCCGCACGGGCGCGTCTGTCTATACGCACGAGACCTATCCTGCCCAGCCCCTCAGCTGGGGGACGAACAGCGTCGTCACCTACGTCGACAAGCAGATCCCGGAATTCCCCACCGGCGGCACGGATGCCCGCAGCAGCCTGACCGCCGCCTACAACGCGCTTAAAACATCCAACCCCGCCGAAGCGAAGGCACACAAAGACAAGGGCAGTGAATCCTTCGAGCGCTATATCGTTCTCATGACCGATGGCGAGATGACGGGAAACAGTGCGTCGTGGAATTCCAGCATTGACCAGTCCGTGCGCACCACCTGCGAAACCGCGAAGAAGGACGGCATCAAAATTTTTACCGTCGCCTTCATGGCTCCCGATAAGGGCAAGGCGCTGCTGCAATATTGCGCCTCAAGTGCGGACAATTATTATGCGCCTGAAAACATGGAGCAGATCGTGACCGCGTTTGGCGAAATCGCCCGCAAGGCCGCCGGCAGCATCGCCACGCTGACAAATTGACGGGTCTCGCGATCTCCCCGGATGAGGTTTATGCCATGCATGGCTGTCAGAACCTGCACGGCAGGTGACAGCGGCAGCGGCCCATGGCATAGGAGGGCCGCTCCCATTCACAGGCCCTGTCATGATCCGCATCGAAAATATCAGCAAGTCGAACAGCCATCGCATTCTCTATATCGAAGCCTCCGCCGCGCTCAATCGCGGTGAGAAGATTGGCCTCGTCGGCCCGAACGGCGCCGGCAAGACCACGCTGTTCCGGATGATAACGGGGGAAGAGCAGCCCGACGAAGGCCAGGTCGTTGTCGAGAAGGGCATGACGGTTGGCTATTTCGATCAGGACGTCGGCGAAATGTCCGGCAGGTCTGCCGTTGCCGAGGTCATGGAGGGGGCAGGTCCCGTCAGCGCCGTGGCTGCCGAACTGCGGGAGCTGGAGGCCGCGATGTCCGATCCTGACAGGATGGACGAGATGGACGCGATCATCGAGCGCTATGGCGAGGAGCAGGCGCGGTACGAGGAACTTGACGGCTATGCGCTGGAAGGCCGCGCTCGGGAAGTTCTTGCCGGGCTGAGCTTCACCCAGGACATGATGGACGGTGATGTCTCCAAGCTATCAGGCGGATGGAAGATGCGCGTGGCGCTTGCTCGCATTCTGCTCATGCGCCCCGACGTGATGTTGCTCGACGAACCGTCGAACCATCTGGACCTTGAGAGCCTCATCTGGCTTGAGGACTTCCTGAAAAATTACGATGGCGCTTTGCTCATGACCTCGCATGACCGCGAATTCATGAACCGCATCGTTACCAAGATCATCGAAATCGATGCGGGTAACCTCACCACCTATTCCGGGGACTACGGTTTTTACGAGCAGCAGCGCGCCCAGAACGAAAAGCAGCAACAGGCGCAGTTCGAGCGCCAGCAGGCGATGCTTGCGAAGGAAATCAAGTTCATCGAGCGTTTCAAGGCCCGCGCCTCGCACGCCTCGCAGGTGCAAAGCCGCGTGAAGAAGCTTGAGAAGATCGACCGTGTAGAGCCGCCGAAACGGCGACAGACGGTGGCATTCGAATTCGCGCCCGCCCCGCGCTCAGGGGAGGATGTCGTCGCGCTGAAGAAAGTCAACAAGACCTATGGCAGCCGCACGATCTATGACGACCTCGACTTCATGGTTCGCCGCAAGGAGCGCTGGTGCATCATGGGTGTGAATGGCGCCGGGAAATCGACATTGCTGAAACTGGTGACGGGAACGGCAGAACCGGATTCCGGCAATGTTACCCTCGGCGCCAGCGTCAAGCTGGGTTATTTCGCGCAGCACGCCATGGATGTCCTTGACGGTGACAGCACCATCCTCGAATGGCTTGAGGAACGGTTTCCCAAAGCCGGTCAAGCACCGCTGCGCGCCCTTGCCGGCTGCTTCGGCTTTTCTGGCGATGATGTCGAGAAGCGCTGCCGCGTTCTGTCCGGCGGCGAAAAAGCGCGCCTTGTCATGGCCGCCATGCTGTTCGACCCACCGAATTTCCTCGTGCTGGACGAGCCAACCAACCATCTTGATCTCGACACCAAGGAAATGCTGATCAAGGCACTGTCCGACTATGAAGGCACAATGCTTTTCGTTTCGCACGATCGTCATTTCCTGGCCGCGCTTTCAAACCGCGTGCTGGAACTGACACCTGACGGCATCCATCAGTACGGCGGCGGCTACACCGAATATGTCGAGAGCACGGGACAGGAAGCACCAGGTCTGCGCAGCTGAGCTCAGGAACGTCAATCACGATTAGACGGAGTAGTCTCTAGGAGCGTAGACAAAAAGAACGTAGGCGCCCGGCGGCATGGCTTTTTGATGTCCGCCGCCAAGGGCCATGATTTCATCGCTGAGTGACTGGTGCTGAATCCCCATCCGGCGCCGCGTAGCTCGAGATCAGACCAAACTGCCGTTTAAATCGGGCAAATGGTCCGCAAGTTCCCTAACCCGCGCATATAAAGGCTTGGAACCACGACTGGCCACCGCGGTTCGCACTATTGCTGTGCTCGAGCCGTCGTCCTGCGAAGGTGCTGATGGTTAGAAACGATTCTTTGTGAACTGCGCAGGAAAGGAACAGTGATGGATGCTGGTTTGATCGTTGGTTATCTCGCCTCGTTTTGCTCGGTTTCCAGTTTCATACCGCAGGTCTGGAAGGTGGTGAGAACAGGCGACACGGCAGCTATTTCGGCGCGCATGTATTTCCTGACCGTGACGGGATTTGCGCTTTGGGCGACATTCGGTTTTCTGCGGAGCGAATGGCCGATCATTCTGACGAATTCCATCTGTTTCTGTCTCTCCGGCATCGTCCTGTTTAAAAAGCGACAGGCACAACGTCAGCACCGCTAAGATTTTTGCATTTGGCGATCTGGCGCGCGCTCGTGTGCCATGGCGGAACTTTCCTTTCGGGCTGAGGTTGGACAGGACGACATTTTCTCGAACCTTCAAGGGAGAACGACATGGGTACGGATCGCGAGGAATGGATTTCGAAACGCGCTTATGAACTATGGGAACAGGCGGGCCGCCCTGATGGGCAGGATGAAGAGCAGTGGCACGCCGCGAGCGCGGAATGGGAGGAGGAGTTCTGACCCACCGAAACCCCGCCACAGGATGACACGTCGTTGGAAAGCATTGATGCGGAGCGCACTGAAACGTCGCTCGCGCCTTGAGCGCGAATAATCTTCACGACAGGGAGGAACCGTTCGGCTGCGCGGAGGTTGTTTGCGTGGCGGAAAACGAGTTCGTCTTTCCTCCAGATGCCACGACCTCCTTTCCCCGTCGAACTTTTCAGAGGCAATAATGATCAGCAGAAATTCCCGTATCGTCGCCGGTGACTATCGTCAACTCGGCGCGACAGCGGACGATAAGGGTGTGAATTTCGCGCTGTTCAGCGCGCATGCGGAGCGGGTGGAACTCTGCTTATATTCGGAAGACGGATCTCAGGAGGTCGATCGCTTCGATCTTCCCGAATATACGAATGAGATCTGGCACGGCTATGTGCCGGGCCTGAAGGCAGGCGCACTTTATGGCTACCGTGTTCATGGTCCTTTCGACCCCGAAAAAGGTCACCGCTTCAATCCGAACAAATTACTTTTGGATCCCTATGCCAGAGAGCTCGTGGGCGATATTGCGTGGCAACAGGCCCAGTTCGCTTACGTTATCGGCAGCGAGGACAAGGATCTTTCGTTCGACGAGACCGATAGCGCGCAATTCGTCCCAAAAGCCCGAATCGTCGGATCTACAGACAAATCTCCTCGTGCAACCCGCCCCGAAATTCCTTGGTCCAAGACAATATTTTACGAAACCCATGTCAAAGGCTTCACGCAGTTGCACTCGTCCGTTCCGCAAGAGCTTCGCGGGACTTTCGAGGGCCTCGGTCATAAAAATATCGTCGATTATGTCAAAAGCCTTGGCATCACCTCCATCGAGCTGTTGCCCGTCCACTGGTTCCCCGACGACGCCCACCTATTGGACAAGGGGCTGAAGAACTTCTGGGGATATAACACTCTGGCTTTCTTCGCGCCGGCCAACCGATATTTTGGACCCCGCGGCATAGATGGTTTCCGCGACATGGTCCGTGCATTTCACGATGCCGGTATCGAAGTCATTCTCGATGTCGTCTACAACCATACGGCCGAAGGCAATGAGATGGGGCCGACGCTCTCCTTTCGGGGCATCGACAACTTTTCCTATTATCGCACGATGCCGGATCAGGCCCGGTATTACATCAATGATACCGGCACCGGAAACACCGTGAATACATCCCACCCCAGGGTTTTGCAGATGATCACGGACTCTCTGCGCTATTGGGCGCAGGAGATGGAAATAGATGGCTTTCGGTTTGATCTTGGAACAATTCTCGGGCGCGAGCCTGAAGGTTTTGACCAGCGCAGCGGTTTCTTCGATGCGGTTGGCCAGGATCCTGTTCTGTCGCGTCTGAAGCTGGTCGGTGAGCCCTGGGACATTGGCCCCGGCGGATACCAGGTAGGCGGGTTTCCTCCCGGCTGGGCTGAATGGAATGACAAATACCGCGACACCGTGCGCGACTACTGGCGGGATAAAGACGGGACCACGCCAGATTTTGCCGCGCGAATTCTTGGTTCCGGTGACGTATACGACAAGCGCGGCCGCCGCCCCTGGTCGGGCGTCAACTTCCTGACGGCCCACGATGGCTTCACCCTCAACGATCTTGTCTCGTACAACGACAAACACAATGAGGCCAACGGGGAAGACAACAAGGACGGTCATGGCGACAACCGCAGTTTCAATTTTGGCGTCGAGGGCCCTACGGACGATGAGACAATCATCGCTCTTCGCGATCGCCAGAAGCGCAACTTCCTGGCGACGTTGTTCCTGTCCCACGGAACGCCCATGCTGCTGGCAGGCGACGAATTCGGCCGTAGCCAGATGGGCAACAATAACGGTTATTGTCAGGATAGCGAACTCAGTTGGGTCCACTGGGACAATCTGCCTGAAAGCGCCGACCAACTCCGTAATTTCGTCCGCAAACTGATCGCATTGCGCCATTCCCATTCAATCCTGAGGCGCGACGACTGGCGTGATGGCATGGTCATGACCTGGTACAATCCCGCCGCGACCGAACAGACGGAGGAACAGTGGGCTGATCCCGGCGCGACCACGATCGGTCTACGGGTTTCCCGTGATCATGACGAGGAAGAGGGCTGGGACGACATTCTCATCCTCTTCAATCCACATGACGGACACGTGCCGTTCGCCCTGCCCGAGGTTGAGGGCGGCTGGTTTGAAGTACTGACCACCGCCGATCCTCTCCTGGAAGAGCGGGAGGTGGGGGATTCTCCATATGATCTGGTCGAACGCAGTCTGGTCCTGCTTCGCTCCGGGAAGCACCGCTAACGTAGATGGCCGGCGCCGTCGAGCCCTGCTCCAGTCGATATGAAAAGCAGATAGCCCCAGAGGTCGCCGACACCTGGGGCTGATACCCTTCGAGTTCACGCAAACCAAAGAGCCTCGCCTATCGCTGGCGCTATTTGTGGCAAATGCTATTGTCCCAGCTGTGAAACCAGCGCCTGCATGGTCACGCGCAGTCCGTCAGGATCGTAATTGATCTCGACGCCTCCGGTTCCCAGGAGGCCCATACGGATCAGCTTCGATCCAAACCCTTTGCCCGACGGCAGTACGACCGGGGGACCATCCTGTTCGTCCCACTCGACAACGAGCGTGCTGTCCCCACCGACGGGCTCGACCCTCCACGTCACGATGACCTTTCCAGCGTCGCTCGACCAGGCGCCATATTTCAGGGCGTTGGTGCCGAGCTCGTGCATGAGAAGCCCAAGGCTGAGCGCCGTCCGCGGACCGATCTCAAGGTCCGAACCTGAAAGACGGTAACGATCCGGAAGGGAAAGTTGCCGAAGCACGGAATCGATCACGGTCATCATGCGCGCTGATGACCAGTCGTGATTGAGAAGGACTTCATGCGCTTTCGAAAGAGCATGAAGCCGGCTGACAAAGGCTTCCACGGGCGCCCTGTCGGTGACGGGCCGAAGGGTCTGGGTCGCGATTGCCTGAACCATCGCCATCGTGTTTTTCAGCCGATGGCTTATCTCGTGGTTGAGAACCTGTTGCTCATGCTCCGCACGGATCCGCGATATTGCTTCGCGGGTCCGATCGGCAATCGTCCGCACAAAATCCCGTTCTTCTGGAGAAAATTCGTGCGGCTTTTCGTAGTGCACAAACATGACGCCGACAAAAGCGCCCCGTTCAAGGATTGGGACGTTAACAAGGACGGAAATGCCCAGCGAGTTCAAAAGCTCCGCTGACCCCGATGTCCTCGGATCGGCAGCGACGTCAGCTATGATCACTAGCTCGCCACGCTTCAAGTCTTCGATATAGGAACCGTATTCACGAAAATGATGGCGGCCGGCAACGGTGAACATCCCGGCCGCGCGCCAGTCAGGCAGCATCTCCACAGTCTCGGCGATGGGATCGACGATGCCATAACCCGCCCGCGTTGCCCCTTGCAGATTTCGAGCCATAATTTCCGCGGCGGCGAAAGCGACGTCGGCGACCGAGTCGAGTTCGCGGATCTTTTCCCCCAGTTCGAGAAAAGCGAGCTGCCTGTCCTCCGAGAGCTTTTGTGCTGTCGCGTTTCTCGCAACCTTGATGAAGCCGGAAAGATGGGAGGAGTAATGATTGGGCATCGGGCGTATGGTGCCATCGAGAAAGACCCGCGTACCATCGGCGGTGAGATGCCATCGGCGATCAAGTGCAACACCCTCGCGACCCGCCGTGTCGATCTCAAGCTGCGGAATATTCGCCGCCCGATCTTCCTGCGTAAAAATATCTTCGAACGGTCTGCCAAGCATCTGCGCTTCCGACCAACCGAAAGTCTCCTCGGCACCGCCAAACCAGCTGGTGATGCGGTGGTTCTCATCGAGCGTCAGGATGATGTAATCCTTGGCCCCTTCAACGATCAGTCGCAGTTTCGTCTCGCTGTTGCGTAACGCCTCCACCGCCTGCATGCGATCAGTAACGTCGACGAAGATGATGACGAATTTATCGTTGCCGGTCGCCTGCACGTAGCCGTCGAACCAGCGATCCAGGGAGCGGATCTTGCGTGTGAAACGCTTGCTTTGCCTGGTCTCCATCGCTTCGGCGACATCGGAAATCCATTCTTCCTCAAAGTCTGGGAAGACATCGCGCATCGTTTGGCCGGGGACATTATCTCCGGGTAAGCCGAGAAGAACACTCCAGGCCGGATTGATTGTTTCAAACCGCCAGTCGATGATCGATCCTTCGAGATCGCGGATCACGGAGCCGACGACGATGCCCTCTTCCAGCTGTCGAAACAGTGTTTCCCATCGACGCTCAGAGAGGAAGGTGGCAATCTGATTGGAAGCGACACGCCCGATCCGGCTCAGCAGTTCCAGCTCACTCTCAGTCCAGCTTCGCGGCTCTCCGTCGATTGCCGCGAGCGCGCCGATGACCAGACCATCCGGCATGGTGACCGGAACGCCCATATATGAAATCACGCCGAGATCGGCGATGGCCAAATTGTCCCTGACGAGGTGGTGGAGTGTCGCGTCGCCGATGATGAGGGGTATCTTGTCGCGCACCACGTGCTGGCAAAAAGAATGCGTCAGCGGCGTCTCTGCCGCTTCGGCCCATTTTTCCGGAAGGCCGAGATGGGCGATGAAGACTTGCCGATGCTCATCGAGAATGGAAATCAGTGCTACCGGACATTTCAGCCCGGATTTAACAACCTCGATAATCTCCTGGAATTCGGATTGGCCCTGAACATCAAGCAAACCAGAATTGCGAACGGCTTCGATGCGTTCAGATGGCGAGTTCAAGGGCAAATCCTATTTACGACGGCGTCTTACACCGACAATGCAGCGAGCAAGTTCGGCGACAACACAAGACTTGGCGGTGCGGTAACCGACTGGTGCTCGCCGTTCACGATGGTGTCGATGAATTCAAGTGCATTTTGCAACCCGTTCATCGTGTAAGGTTTTTCGATCGCGCCAAGCGCCCCCGCGAAATCCTCAGGGATGCGCTTCAGGTTTCCGGAAACGAAAACATAGGGAATTGAACGGGACGCAAGATGCCGACCGACGTCGATACCAGTTGGACCGTCAAGCAATTGAATATCCACAAAGGCGAATTGTGGCGAGGTTTTTTCGATCAATGAAAGAGCTTGCTTGCTGTCAGCGGCGACGCCCACGATCTCGTGCCCGGCCTCTTCCACTTCACTCTCAAGCTCCATAGCCAGTAAAGCCTCATCTTCAACAATCAAGATCTTCACGAGATATCCTTTCAGTCTTTTACAGAAAGCGTGACCTGGACGTCCGTCCGGCGATTATCGACGGTCCTCACCATCGTTGCACGCAACTGTTTTAGTGATGCTTCCAGCATCTTTTTGCTGAAGGCGGCTTGTTCGCTATCGACGTCAACCGGAACAACGATATCAACGACCCGAATGAGGAAGTGGCCGTTGAGCCGTTTCACTTCCAGATGCAGTTCGCCACCGCCATCTTTCAGTCCACGGCCAATCGCGTCTCCAATCAGCTCGTTGATGATCAACGCCAAAGGCGATGCCTTGGTTGCTGGAACCACGACCTCGTGGAGGTCCGTCGTGAGAGTGATGTCGCTCCGTTTCAAGGCACCGATCTTGTCCAGCATCAGGGTATTGGCGAAATCCGCCACATCGAAATGGCCCACATCCTCATCGTTCAGGAGTTTGCGCTGAACGGTGCTCAGCGCTTCGACGCGGTTCAGCACGGACATCAGTGTCCGCTCGACGACCTCATTGTCTGTCATTCGTGCCTGGAGCTTGACGATGGAGGCGATCGTCAAAAGATTGTTTTTGACGCGGTGATCGACTTCATGGACGAGCGCCGTTTTTGCGCGCAGTGCCTCGGTCAGATCGGCCGTCCTCAGCGCCACCTCTTCCTCGGCAATATGCCGGGCGCGGGCGAGCTCGGCCTCCTTGCTTTTGATGTTGGTGAAATCGAGCTGCGATGCGAAAAAGTAGATGACCGCTCCGGACACGTCGCGCACAGGGCTGACGAAAAGCGCGTTCCAGAACTCCGAGCCATCTTTGCGGTAGTTCAGGATGTCGATGGCGAGATCCCGTTCCGAAGCGATCGCGTCGCGCAGCTTGTTGACCGCCTCCGGATTTGTCTTCGGTCCCTGAAGAAGGCGGCAGTTGCGCCCAATCAGCTCCTCCATCCCATAGCCGGTCAGGTTGCAGAAGGCGCGGTTGCAGAAAATGATTGGATTGTCGGGCTGCCGAGGGTCGGTGATGAGCATCGGCATGCGGGTGGCTTTAAAAGCCGCCGCAAAAGGATCTTCTGAAGCGTGGCCTGAAACAAGACGCTCTCCGGCGTCTCTAGCGTCCTGCCGGGAGTGTGGGTCGTCTTTCATTCAGCGTCCTGAGGATTATACGCCGGGGAAATGTGTCATCTTCAATTTTGTTCCGAGCGTTTGAGAAAAAATCTCAGTAGCCGGTCATTTCCAGATAGCCACTCCCCGAGGCGGTCCCTGTGAAACTGATAGGCCCCTCCCAATAGGGCGTCGAGGTCGCCATCCAGGCCTGTTCATTAAGAGCGGTCATGTTGATGTCGAGACCGCGGCTCGGTATCTTCAGGTTCCATTCCACAGGGATGACCCTGCCGTTGACAGTTGCGGTTCGCAAGGGTGAAAGCTGCACATCTGCGGGATCCATGGCTGCGGTCGTGCCGTCCGCCGACACCCAATTGGCAGAAACATATCCTTGCCTGTCGTCCCGCAGGCGAAACGCCATAACCTTTTCACCCGTCGCAAGATGGAGGGAGAACCAGTCCCACCCCGTCTGATTTGACGCCAGCGGCTGGGACGACCACTCCCGATCGAGCCAAGCCCTGCCATTCACCTCGCGTGATCGGCCATCAAGGATGACCGTCCCGCGCACCTCGTAAAATGGCTGTGAATAATAAAAGCTTGCCTGGCCTGCCGCCGATTTGACGGAAAAGCCCTTTTCACCCTGCAAAACCAGAGGTCCTTTCGCGGTAAGCCTTAACTGATACTGGAAACCGTCGCCTTTGGCATTCAGATCAATCTTGTCGAGAGGATCGGCAAGTTCACTCGTCACCGCTTCCATCTGCCAGTTGTCGATCCAGGCGTCGAACGGCTCAGCTTCGACGCCTGCCTGTCCAACACCGCCGCGCGCCAATCTTTCAGCCACGTAATGACGGTTAGCGGTCGTTACTGCCGCATGGCCGAGCCATATTTGCGGATCGGCCCATCCGCCACGCTTACCAGGTTGAAGCGCCGACCGGAAAAGCGTCCATTGCGCACCGAGTTCTTCACCATCGGATGTGCGCAGATTAGCTGTGACGTACCACCACTCGATCCTGAAATCGGGATGCGCCCCATGGTCCTGCGGGAACACCAGCGGCACGCCTCTCCTCGGAACGCTAAAACCTTCCGCGTTCGACCCGAGACCGGCAAAACCCTGCCCGACTGCCGCGGCGGGCATCAGAACAAGAGAAGCGCAAAGAAAAGCGATGATGGGATTAGCGTTCATTGGCAAAGACCCTCAGAAGGTCGGCAGGAGCCGTTCTCGCCAGCCGCCGGATCGGAATGAGAACCGAGATGACGGCGGCGAGCAGCGCGACAACGGCCAGTCTAAGCCATTCCAGGGGGAAGAGCATCATGGGCAACCGCCAGCCGAATGCTTCGACGTTGATGATCACCAGGAGAACCCACGCCAATACTAGCCCGACGGGAATTGCCGCGAGGAAAGTGATGAACCACAAGGCAAGCGTCCGGAGAAGTTCTAGCCACGCCAGATCGCGACGACGAAGCCCGAGCGCCCAGACAGGAGCCAGCTGTGGCAACCGGAGCGACGAAAGCGTCAAAAGGCTCGAAAACATCGCAAAGCCCGCAACGGCAAGCGTCAGGACGTTGAGCGCACCCGTCACTGCAAAGGTCTGCTCGAAAATGGCCGTCGACTGCCGCTTGAGAGAAGCCTGGTCAACGATATTGCTTTCAGGCAGCCCGAATTCGTCCATCAGCCGCTGCCGGAAGGCGGACGTCTCCTCCGGGGCGATGCGGAGCCCGTAGCGCAGCTTCTCGACGTCGGGATAGTGTTCAACAAGGGCTTTGATACCGATGATGACTTGGCCGGTCGGATTGCCGTAATCCGAAAACACACCGACGACGGTGGCGCTCCAGCCGCCCGGCAGGGCGATTTTCTGTCCGAGCGATGCCTTGCCGGACCGCCAGAACTGCTCGTTGACAAGCGCTCCCTGCCCACTCGCAACCTCGTCCCAGGTCGCTTTGGTACCTTGGATCAACGGCCAATGGTCCCTATAGGTGGCGTCATCGGCGACACCAAAAATCTGCACCTTTTCTCCCGAAATTTCGCCCTGCGTACTCCAGATCGGCAGAACCGCTTTTGTATGATCAGGGAACCATTGACGCAATCGGTCCGCCTCACTCTCATCCCTTGCCGTTACATAAACTTCCGCCGCGAGCCGCTGGTCCAGCCAACCGACAAACGTTTCGCGAAAGCTCGAAACCATGGTTCCCACGCCGATATTGGCCGACAATGCCAACAGCAATGCCATCAACGCGAGCGACAGTCCCGGCAATTGCTGCCGTGTGTCGGCAAAGAACCATTTTGCCAACACATGTCGGGATGTCTGCTCACATGTTTTCAGGGCAACAGCCAGTGACGGTGGGAGGATAAGAGCTGCGCCCAGCAGGAATGCCGCCAGCGCGGAAAAGCCGGCAACGAGACCCTTGCCCCACCAGATCAGCAGGATAGAAAGCGCAAGAAGAACTACGCCTGCTATGGCCTGAAGCACAAGCCCCTTGAAGGAGGCCATTGCCCAAGCCCTGCTTTGCGCCGCTGACAGGATCGGCATCTTCCAGACACGCCAGAGATGTTGAAGGGAAGAAAGCCAGGTGCCGACCAGCGCCATGCCAAGGCCTGCCAGCCACCATTCCGGCCTGATGGAAAGCGAACCCACAACGCTCGCCCCGTAAAGGCCGCCGAGCGTCGCTGCCACGCCAGGCAGAAGTGCCGAGGCAATCACGTAACCCAGCACAACGCCGAAAGCGCCCGAAACGAGCGCAAAGAGCGTCACTTCGATAAAGAGCATGGCCGTGAGGGATGTCAGCGAGACGCCGAGCGATCTCATCGTCCTGAAGGTGCCACGCCGCTGCTCAAACGACAGGCCGGTTGCGGAATAAACGATGAAAAGACCAACAACGAAAGCAAGAAACCCAAATGCGGCAAGGTTGAGATGAAAGCTGTCGGTGAGCCGCGCGACATCCGGCCGCCCACCTGCTTCTCTAATCCTCAGCTCGGGCGCGACGGCCGCAATCGCCTGCAATTTCTGCCCTTCTCCCGCGGAAACGACAATTCGGCTAAGGCGGCCATTGCGTTCAAGGAGACGGTCCGCGGTGGCGATGTCGACAAAGGCGGCACCGTCAGGGATATTTTCTGCCGTTCTCACCGCAAGGCCTGAAGTTTCTTTCAGGCTACCGGCTGTTGCCGGCGACACGATCATGACACCGGGCGGCGTCATGAATTCGATCAGTCCAGATCGATCATTGGCGGGCAGAAGCGTACGGTCCGACGGCATCGTCAACGGATCAATTCCGATAAGCCTGATACGCGTCATCCCAAACCGGTGTTGACCCTCAATGACTGGAGAGACATCGAAACCCGCACGCCGAAGTTTTGCGTAAGTCTGCGACGCTATCATGCCCCCGTCCTTTGCCACCAACTGATCCAGCTGGTTTTGAGACAAAACGGAGGCAGCCCGGTCATAACTCGCCCGCGCCTCGGCATTGATGGCCTGCACGGCGGACCAGAGAGCTGTCGCGAGCGCCACGCCCATCACGAGCGTCATCAGCTGAACAGGTCGATAGCGCCAATGCGAAAGCAGCGCGTTGAAGGCGGATAGGTTCATTGCGAAACCTTCCCGCCGCTTAAGGTGATTCGCCGATCAAGCTTCGCGGCAAGCCGGCTGGAATGGGTGACGAGCAGAAGTGCTATATTGGCCGACTTTGTCAGCCGAAGCATGATGTCGATGACGATATCCGCGGTCGCCTCGTCCAGATTGCCGGTTGGCTCGTCGGCGAGGATCAGTGCCGGCCGTGCCGCAAGGGTTCGTGCGATTGCAACCCGTTGCTGTTGCCCGCCCGATAGCTGCTCTGGGTAGCGCCTCAGCAGCGTTGCAATTCCGAGCGCTTCGACCAGCGTCTTTTCCCACGTCGGATCATGGCGGCCCGCAAGCTTTGCATGGAAAGAAACATTGGAGCCAACATCAAGGCTCGGTATCAGATTGAACTGCTGAAAAATCAGACCGACATCATGTCGGCGAAATTGCGCCCGGCCCCTGTCGTCAAGATCGGTGATCTTGCGGCCGCTTACCATGATGGTGCCGCTGTCGGGAAGATCAAGGCCGCCAGCAAGATGGAGAAGCGTGCTTTTGCCGCTGCCGGATTCTCCTGTCAGGGCAAGGCTTTCACCGGCATCGAGCGATAGCCCGACACCATTGAGCACCGGAATTACACCTTCAGCCGTTTCATAGGTCTTTTTGACGTCGGAGATGAAGAGGATCATGCGGCTTCGGTTTCCCAACTCGTGTTCTGCTCGGTGACATGCGTACGGTCATCAACCAAGCTTACCCGGCGATGTTCCCGAAACGCGATGTGGTAGAGTGTTGGATTTTGCCAAGCGACCCCAATTCAGCCCTGCATGTCTGCACATTTGGAATCAATAGCCGAGTCGGTTAAGCCTGTGTGCGGATCTGCTTCCGATTGTGCTGCGGATCATCCGAGGTTGGAAGTGACAGACGAATTTTCTGCTCAGCTTGATGGCTTGCATCATAGCACTTTTGATTATTTCTGGTCCGGCAGCCATCGCGAAAGCGGACTTCCGAGGGATCGAATGAGTTCGGACGGAGAGCCGATTCATGAGGTTACCTCCATATCCGGTGTCGGCTTCGGATTTCTGGCGCTGATCGTCGGTGTACACCGTTCGTGGATCACGCGGCAGGAGGGGATTGACCGGGCAAATCGAATGCTTCGCTCTCTTCTTGCGATGAAACGATTTCACGGCGCCTTTCCGCATTTTGTGCAGACATCAGGAGGCAAGACCATTCCGTTTGCAAAGTTCGACGATGGCGGAGACCTCGTTGAAACAGCGCTTCTGGTCCAGGCGCTGATCTGCACACGCGAATTCTTCGGCGAGCCGACGCCAAGCGCAATCGGTCTGCGCCAGTCCGTAGCCGCCATTGTTGACACGGTGGAATGGGACTGGTTCACACAGGGCAAGCCCGGCCCGCTCTTCTGGCATTGGAGCCCCCGGTTCGGCTGGGCGAAGAACCTGCCGATCGTGGGGTGGAACGAGGCTCTGGTCTGTTATGTTCTTGCCGCGGGATCGGCGAAACATTCGATCGATCCCGCATCTTACCATATCGGCTGGGCGCGCAACGGCGACATCAAGAATGGTGCATCCTATCTGGGTGTCCGGCTGCCGCTCGGGCAGCCATTCGGAGGTCCGCTTTTCCTGTCGCATTACTCCTTCTGCACGATCGATCCGCGCGGATTGCGGGATGCCTATTGCCAGGATTATGTCGAGCAGGCGCATGCTCATAGTGTCATCAACTATCGCTATTGCAGCAATCGCTATGCGCCTGCTGACGGATGGGGGCTTTCCGCTTGCGATGGTCCCAAAGGATATATCGTCAATTCGCCGACGGAAGATCACGGCATCATTGCAACGACGGCTGCTCTCTCAAGCATGCCGTTTCTCCCGGCACGATCAAAACAGGCAGCGATGTCCTTTCTGCAATGGCGGGAAGGCAGGCTAATGGGTCGCTTCGGCCTGATGGATTCCTTTGAGCCATCGACTGGATGGGTTTCCAAAACCCATCTCGCGATCAATCAGGGCCCGGTCGTGGCGATGATGGAAAACTATCGCAGCGGCCTGATATGGGATTTGTTCATGAACGCGGCTGAGGTGAGGAGCGGCCTGACAAGGCTCAGTTTCCAGACGGAGAGGTATTTAAACGGAGCCGACATGCAGGAAACGCAGCAATCACCATAAGTCACCTCGCCTCACCTGACCCTATCAGCTGCTGACCGTGCCGGCTCGCTTGAGCTCGGCGCAACGCCGCGCATATCTCCTAATCGGAAGTAAGAAGCCAGCCCGCCGGCGCTCGAACCGCGCGCCCTGTTATAATTTCGTTGACGGGCGTCGAGGGTTGCCTCAGGCGAGGCGTGGATCCTTATCCCGGCGCGAACCAGTCGAGGCGATAAAGTTCGTCTCCGGCGCCAATAAATCATGTTTTTGCGCGAAGGCGGCAAACAGCCCTCTGGCAGTTTCCGCTTCGATCTCACCGCGCAGTGCTGCTCCGCACGCCTTGAGCGCGACCGAATGTGCGCTGTCTCTAAGCGCTGTCGGCCATTCTACGAGGTGTCGGTAAGCATCGATGACGCTGCGCACCTGGGCGGGATAGCCGAGACCAACAAGAATTGAAACAGGTTCTCTGAACATATCGGGTTTCATTGCTTCCTCCTTCCAAACCCGTGATGTCGAAGGCGCCGCGGCCACGGCGCCCTCATTGAAAGCTATAAAGCTTACGCGGCTTTTTTTGCTTCGATCTGCGCAGGAGACGATGTCGAGCCAAGCGCGGGCGCGGTCTCGATGGTTATCCTCCGCGGCTTCATTTCCTCGGGAACCTCACGGACGAGATTGACGGACAAAAGACCGTTTTTCAAATCTGCTCCGCTGACCCTGACATGATCGGCAAGCTCGAAACGATGCTCGAATGACCGGCCGGCAATGCCGCGATGCAGATAGGCCTCTGCGGCCGTCTCCTGCTTTTTGCCGGTGACTGTCAGCAGATTGGATTGAAAGGTAATGTCGAGATCGTCCTGCGCAAAGCCGGCAACCGCGATTGCAATCCGGTAGCTGTCATCGCCCGTCTTGACGATGTCGTAGGGCGGCCAGTCGCTGACCGAGCGAGCGCGCTGCGCGTTTTCGAGAAGATTGAACACCCGGTCGAAACCGACGCTGGACCGGAAAAGGGGGGAATAGTCAAAAGATGTTGCCATAGCCATATCCTCCTTGAAGCAACATGGGTACGGAGCGCCGAAAGATGGCGCTTCCAGCAGTGCCAGCCCTGTCGTGAGCGGCCGGCGCGTATCGATTTGGTTTTGGACGCCGCGAATTCAAGAGCCGCCTTTAAAAAATTTCGAGGGCGGCGGTCGATTAGAGCGTGAAGGTTCAGCAGGTGGCGTTTCTCATCCCAGAACACGCCCAAATGCGTCGTGCAGCGGAAGCCCCCCCTGGCGTTTTCCACGTCTCATACAACGGGACATCTCTCGGAACCGGCAATCACGAAGATCGTTCAGCATCTTATTCAAGGGAGTGCGCATGTTCGAAGATTTCAAGCTTGAAATGATCAGGTTGCCGGAGACAATGCTTCGTGTGCGACATGGCGGAAGTGGCCCACCTATTCTTCTGCTGCACGGACATCCCAGGACTCACACCACCTGGCACAAGGTCGCTCCTATTCTTGCGAAGAATTACACGGTAATTTGCCCAGATCTGAGGGGGTTTGGAAAGTCCGGCAAGCCGGCTGACCCCTATGATTATGAAGCGTCTTCCAAACGGGCCAAGGCCCGTGACTGTGTCGCACTCATGGAGCACCTGGGCTTCGACCGATTCTTCCTGGCAGGTCATGACAGAGGCAGCTACACCGCGTTCCGCACGGCCATGGATCACCAGGAAAGGGTGAAAAAGCTTGCCATCCTGGATGGAATTCCGATCCTGGAAGCATTGGAACGATGTGACTTTCGTTTTGCCTCACGATGGTGGCACTGGTTCTTTTTCGCGCAACATGGCAAACCCGAGCAGGCCATCCTCGCTGATCCCCTGACATGGTACGGTGGCAACGAAGCGTCCATGGGGCGCGAGAACTTTGCGGATTTCTTTTCGGCGATCCGTGATCCGTTGACGGTTCAGGGTATGCTTGGCGACTATCGGGCCGGTGTCCGGGTCGACCACCTCCACGACCGCGATGATCGGAACACCGGAAAAAAGCTGACTTGCCCGCTCCACGTGTTGTGGTCGATGCAGGACGACCTCGAAGAACTATATGGAGATATTCGGGCAATATGGCAGCCTTGGTCAACACATCCGGTCTCAGGGCAAGGAATAGACAGCGGCCACCACATGGCGGAGGAGGCACCTTCGGAACTGGCGCAGGCCCTCACTTCATTCTTCGAGGCATGAAGCCAGGGTCAAATGCTGCTAATACTGTCAACGGAGGGCCTTACCTCCCTCGCCATAGGAGAAAGAGGTCGACGTTGACACCGACTGTCCGTCGAACGGCTTTCTATCTCGGTCACCTCAAGTCATTTTGACTGGGCGCTCTTCACGAGATTTCTACCGCCATGTTTAGCCTGGTACAGCGCGGCATCCGCCCTCAGAAGGAGTTCCTGGAGCCTCTCGTTCTGTCGAGCTTCAGCGACACCGAAACTGCAGGTGATGCGCCCTTTTGCCAGCGGCTCGACAACACATTCGGCGACGGCGTTACGGAGCCGTTCAGCCACGATCAGTGCCGACGCCATGTCAGCCCTGGGCAACACGATGCAAAATTCTTCGCCGCCGATCCTTGCCGCATAATCATAGGGGCGCAAGTGATCCTTGACGGCCTCGGCAACCGCCATCAGCGCCTTGTCACCGGTCTCGTGTCCATATTCATCATTGATCCGCTTGAAGTGGTCCAGGTCGAAGAGGATGATGGAAACCGCGTCATCCGATCGGCTGGCCTGGGCCTGAATAACCGGCATGCGTTCCATCAGCGCCCTGCGGTTTCCGAGGCCCGTGAGAAAGTCCGTGCTTGCTTGATGCTTGAGCTTCCTTGTCAAGTCCTCGACCTCCAGCAGCATGGACCGCGCAATATCGGTAACGGTGCCGATTTCATCAGAGGCGGACGCTGGCAAGGTCAGGATCGTTTTGTCGTCGGGATAGCGCTTCAAAGCCGATGCAAGCCGGTTAAGTGGACTGATAAGTCGCCAGATCGCGTAAAGACACAGAACCGTTCCGACCAATGTCGCGCTGAGGACAAGACCGAAAATCGACAGGGCGCTTGGTTGGAAGCCGAGCGACAAAAAGGTAACGAGCGCAATGAGCGGCACGTGGACGCTGACGAAGCAGACAAGAAAAATCTTCGCAACGATGGACGATTTGATTTTATTCAAGCGATCCCCGAACATCAATTTGGCTATCTATCAGTTGACTCTTATTTAGGTAAATTGCGCGCACCGGCCCATTCTGCTTTTGGATGGGCAATATTTTGGAGGTGGAGATGTCGGTATACGTCATCATGAAGCGGCTGCACCTCCTTTTGCGGCATCGCTGATCGCGTTCCGCGTGCCAGGCCGCTATCATGAAAGAAAAAACTCCCTGACTGGAACGTGGGACAAAGACCGCTGGCACGGCCTGAGCAAGTCTTGGGAACCAAATCAGTCAATAGATGCAGGGTGCTATGGACGGGGCGCCTCATAGGCCACGACCGTTAAGGACATGTATCCGGCAATCCACTCAGTCCCTGTGTCATATGCTTGAACTGCGGCTTTTCGCCGTTGCCTGGAAAGTCCAGGACATAAAGACTGTCGAAATCATCGCCTGACCATTTGGGGATATCATCAGGGTCTCCGCCTTCAGCCTCCACCAACGCCCTTGCGACTTTGACCAGTTTCTTGTGCTCCCATGCGACCAAGGTCACACGGTCTGGGTGTTCGGTAGGATCCAAAGCGGTCACCAATTCTTTGACGTCGTTGTAGCCTATCGACGTTTCCACTGGCAGGCCGTTTGCAATCGCTGTTGGCTCGATTGTCGCCAGCGGTCGGACATAGGCATAGCTCTTACCATCATCTTCTTTTTGCCGGGATGGATCGGGCGCAATGATGCGGTCAGGCTTGCCGAACAATCGGGTGAGAACTGCCGGCAGAGCCAAGGACCTGTTCAAGCCACGGCAACTCAGCTGGCCCAATCCATTTGACGGCTTTTCTCCGTGCCGAATAAAGACGATAACGTGATCGTTCTTGCGGACCTGTTCCGCCGCACCGATGGCACCAGCGCCAGAGATGAAGACGCTTGCCAAAAGCAGCATCAGTAGGTTTCGCGTAGTCATGGAGCCTTCAACGCCCGCATGTAGTTTTAGTATTTTTGAGTCGCGTGTCATGAGCCAGATACGAGTGCCAGGGCCGACTTAAGATAGCGCGCAGCAAGATCGTCACCGTTTCGGTTTGCAATCTCATAGGCTGCACGACAATGCGCTTCAAGCGCACTGGAGCCAAATGTAACGTCCGGCATGACGGCATCCATGACAGCCCCGGTGAACACCGACGGCTCGCCGTTGCTGTCCCTCAGACATCGCCCATAGGCGACAAGGCATTTTCGCCCGCCATTTTTGAGCTGCACGGCGTAAGATGATGCGGATGTATTACCGGAAATTATTGCTTCATGCGTATTACGGGCAATCATCGCCCTATCCTCCTCAACGATCCTTGAGAGGATGGTCTCGACTGGCATGCCCTTAACTAAATCCTCAAGTGGTATCTCGTAGAGCGACGCGAATACCGCATCGGCAAAAAGAAGATTGTCGGCAAGAACCCAGCTGAAGAACCCGATGGAATCGCTCAAACCGCCGACATATTTGATGTCATCGTTGAAGTCGCGCATCTCTTTTCCATTGCTGTCAGTTGAACCTATGACGGCACTAAATGCATAACTTGCCCGCCTTAAGTTTGTTGCATAGTATGGGAAAGCTCAGAATTGAGGGCAAAGCGCAGCTTGGCATATCTGATTGCTACTTGTCCCAAGTTGATCAAATGAGGTCAGGACAGGGTTGAACAGTTCCGGATCGGTACCATGTACTCAAATTCTTCCAAGGCCAGATTGTTATCCAATCTCTCAAACGAGGTTCGGCTGGAGATTTTGTCGATCATCTGCGACAATGAGAGCTCAGTTGGCAGTCTGGCCGAGCGACTGAATATGAGCCAGTCGGCTATCTCACAGCACCTTGCCAAGCTTCGCCGCGACGGACTAGTCGCGACGCGCAAGGACGGCCAGACGGTTTATTACATCTGCCGAAATCCCGGCGTTCAACGCGTCCTTGATATGCTGAGCGAGATCTTCAGCCCCAGTTTTGAAAAAAAGAACGGCTATCCCCTGGCGCATCCTCGCAAGAGCCGCATCTAGGCACCGCAGGCACCGGTCATTTCAGGACTTGACCCACTCGATAGAATGGACAGTTCTGATTGATTCAGCGAGGTGGTCCGCCAGGCGCATGGTGGTTGGTTGCGTTCACCACTCGACCGCCGTTATCGTGTTGTCCCGCCTCGACCAGAAGAACGCCGATACCCTGTTTCTCCAGGCGAAATGCAGTGGCTAGTCCCACCGGCCCAGCACCAACGATGCAAACCTGAAACGGTAATGATGTCACGTCCTGCGCACGCGTGATCATGGAGCCTGACTTCCCAGTATCATCCCTACACTAAAGGGACAGGGGGCACGAGTTGCAACGACCAGATTTTAGCAGTCACTTCAGGCGAGCGGCCACAAGCCGTTCAACATCCGGGCAACATCGAGATCACATGTCACGCTTTGCGGACAGTCCTATCGTGGCATCCGGGCAAATCCCTTTGCAAGAATTGGCCCAGTGGGTTTGCCGGTTGGCGAGCCACCCGCCTGCTCGAGCGTGATTTCGTAAAGCTGGTCGGTTCGGGGGGCAGGAAGTGGAGGCCCTTCCAGCTGCGCGGAACGCACGCCCTCGAGCAAACCGAGCGAAACGGGACCAACCTCCTTCGAGGGCAACGTCCATAGCTGGATCGTCTTGTCCTGCGGCACCGCAAAATCGGCCAGCATCCGCACCGTTGCCCTCTCGTTTCCGAAATCCTCAACGACAGCCTGCACCTGACCTCTTTCGTCAAGGAGAACCGCGATCACGAGGGGATCGGAAGGCCGCGCTAGGCTGAAGGCAAGACCGATGGCGAGCAGCAGGCTTGCGGCGATAGCTGAAAGAGCGACGCTACGCCAGCTATTGTTATCATTTGCGGACCTGGGCGACGCGTCCTGTGCAGGAGCGCTTTGCTGAACCAGGCGGGCTTCGATTTTTTCCCATAAGCCTTCGGTATTTGCAGCAGGTTCAACCGCGGTATCAAGGGGAAGAAATCGCTCCCGGCTTCTGGACACCTCCGCGCGCAGGGCAGCATCATGCACCAGTTCAGCCTCGATTGCTCCGACGTCCTTTTCATCCAGCAGGCCAAGAACGTAATCATCGGCAAGATCGGCACTGTCTTTGCGGTCAATGGTCATGCCATACACTCCCGCAGGGCGATGAGGCCACGCCTTATCCAGGACTTTGTCGTTCCGAGCGGAATGGATAGCCTGCCGGCGATCTCACCGTGAGAGTATCCCCCGACATAGGCCATCAAGATTCCCTGACGCTTCGTCTCGTCGAGCTGACCGAGACATTCATAGAGCCGTGAGTTCCGATCCAGTTGCTGCCATGCGGCGATCACCTGTGTTGCGGCTTCACTATCCCGAAGCATGTCGACGTCCTCAACGGTCAGTTCGCGGCGCGTATCGCGGACAAGATTGAGGGCGCGGTTGCGGACGATCGCGTAAATCCATCCCCGCGCAGATCCCTGATCGGCGCGATATTGATGCGCATGGGTCCAAATTCGCACAAAGCTTTCCTGAACAACCTCTTCGGCCAGCTCGCGCCGCCTGACGATACGCTGGGCTACCGCGACGAGCCGCCCGGCCTCGCGATCGAATATCAACCGCAACGCATTTTTATCGCCTTTCGCGCAGGCAGCGAGCGCCCTGTCGAGATCGTTCGGCACGGAGCCCATCTGCATCCTATTCCTTTCCACGTGGTCGGGTGAACGGCGACCGCTGCATCATACCCATCAGACAAGTTAATGGATGCATCTTAAAATAATTTTTCCCGCCTGCATCCAACCGCGCGGGCTGCCGTGTCCTGAAACCGGAGGCGTTCGAACGACGCCTTCAGAATGGTTCAACAACGGGAGAAGCACATGCATACTATCCGCCTCGGTCTCATCGCATCCATGGCCCTCGCGGCATCGGCAGGTTTTGCCGTAGCGGCGCCGGTCCTTGGTCTCACAGGAGACAAGACCCTCGTCATGTTCGATACGCAAAAACCTTCGGTTACGAAGTCCATGGAGGTGACCGGCGTCGAAAAGCTCGTCGGCATCGACTTCCGCCCGGGCAACAAGTCCGTCGTTGGTGTGACATCGGATCATCGTATCGTCACCATCGACCTCGAGACCGGCGCTGCCACCGAGGTCGCGAAGATGGACAAGACGCTCACCCTTTCCGATGCACCTGTTGTCGTCGACTTCAATCCCGCTGCAGACCGTCTTCGTTTCATGACGGGCACCACGAACCACCGCGTTCACCCTGACACCGGGGCAGTCACGGTGGATGGTTCACTCGCTTATGAGGATGGCGACATGCATAAGGGTGAAACGCCGAATATCGTTGCTGCGGCTTACACGAACTCGATCGGCAAGCCCGAGAAAACCGCGATGTACAATATCGACGCCACAATCGGGGCGCTGATCCAGCAGACAAAGCCAAATGATGGAACGTTGAAGTCGATCGGCAAGCTCGGCCTGAAGGAAACACCCGCAAGCTATGCATTCGATATCCACGGAGAGGAAGGCGGCAAGAACACTGCCTTTCTGGCTGCGGGTAATACGCTTTACACCGTCAATCTGGACACGGGTGCTGCGACTGAAATTGGTGCGATTGCCGGTGCTGACGGCCGGATTCGCGACATCGCCATCCTGCCTGCAACCTGAGACACTGTTGCGGCAACAACGCGAGATGACAAAGGGCTGGCTCCGAAACCGGAGCCAGCCCTGTTTATCAAGGGTTTACCGTCACATCTTGGGAAGCAGGACCTTGTCGATAACGTGAATGACGCCGTTCGACTGTTTCACGTCGGCGATTGTGACATGCGCTACACCGCCAGTCTCGTCGGTGAGGGTGATCTTACCTTTGCTCTCCTTGGCTTTCAGAATACACCCGCCCACTGTCTTCACGTCGTGGGTGCCGTTGTCGTCCTTGATCATCTTTGCAATAGCCTTTGACATGGCGTCAGCCGCAACGACGTGACAGGTGAGAACCTTGGTCAGCTGTGCCTTGTTCTCAGGCTTCAAGAGATTGTCGACGGTGCCCTTGGGCAGGGCCGCAAAAGCTTCGTTGGTTGGTGCAAAAACCGTGAAGGGACCCTTGCCCTGCAACGTTTCCACCAGGCCGGCGGCCTTGACGGCTGCGACAAGCGTCGTGTGGTCTTTTGAATTCGCGGCGTTTTCAACGATGTTTTTGTTTTCATACATCGCGGCGCCACCGACTTTCGGATTAGCGGCAAAAGCGCCAGTCGAGATGGCAGAAACGATTGTGGCAAGCGCGAGCTTCTGTATTGCAGACCGGATCATCGTAACGTCCTCTTGTTCAATTGCCCCGACGCGGATTGCGCGCCTCCTCGGGCTAACACTCCTTCATTGGAGCGAGACAAAAGACGAAAGGACTGACAGAAAAGTTTCAGGACATGATAACTAGCCGTTAAAATCGTTTTGCGAGATCGAAAACTACCATTCGATTCTTGAGCCGTCATAGGCAAAGAACTGACCGGTCTGCTCTGGCGTGAGGGCGTCTATCGTCTGGAGGAGGCGCGCGGCAGACTCTTCCGGCTCGAACCGATCCTTTCCCTTTGAAAACGGCTGCGACAAATCAGTCGCGACCGTTCCGGGATGAAGCGCCACGACAATAGACCGTGGATTGGTGCGCCCGATCTCGATTGCTGCCGTTCTTATGATTTGGTTCTGGGCCGCCTTAGATGCCCTGTAAGAGATCCACCCGCCCAATCGGTTGTCTCCGATCGAGCCGACGCGTGCGGACAGCGAGGCAAAAACGCATTTTTCTTCGCGCTTCAAAAGCGGCGCGAAATGTTTCAACAGCAGGGCTGGTCCGATAGCATTCACGGCAAACTGTTTGGCCATCTGCAAAGGGTCGATTGCCTTGATCGACTTTTCAGGGCCAACGCCGTCAATCGTCAAGGCGCCGGTCGCGTTGAAAATCAGATCGAAGGACCCGCGCTGGTCGCCGAGACGGCTCGCGGCCGCGGCGACGCTCGTCTCATCGGTAATGTCCAGATCGTCCTTGCTGCGGGAGAGCGGCAGGGCAACCGCGCAGCAAGCATCGGCTTCAAGGAGGGACATCAAGGCCCCTCCGACGCCGCCGGATGCGCCTATCACGATCGCCCTGTAGCCGTCCGCTAGGGAATGCAGCATCGATATACCCCTTCAGCGTTGAGCGGGAAACTCAAGCTTGCTGACGTCATAGCCCAGCTCGCGCGTTTTCGCGATCATTCCCTGGAGTTTCGCTTTGGAGGGTATGCCACGCGCATAAATCCACACGTCGTCAGTGGAGGGGTTGGCGCTGATGAACCAGGATTTGTCCGGGGATTTGTACAGAACCCAATAGTTAAACGTGATGAGAAGCGGATAACGCACCCGCATCCTGGCATTTGCGGAGCCAAAGTCCTCGATCTTGCCGACACCCTTGATGGTTTTCAGCCGGCCCTGCGGAGTGCCTACCCGGCAGCCGTCCTCCACCATGACCTCGTTTGCAGCGCTACCCTGCCGGTAGGTCGAGTAGCCGGCGACGCAGCCGTCCGTCAGCAGCATGGGCATGCGGCCGATCTCAAGCCACGTACCGCGGTAGTGATCAATCCCCACCGGAACCGGCTTCGGGCTGGCGGCGACGGCGGATTGGGCCGATAGCGCAACAGCAAGCGTTAACGCTCCGGCCAGCTTTTTGATACCCGTCTGCATGAACTCCTCCTTTTGATGGCGTCCATAGGCCCAGGTATCCGCCCGCCGTCGCGGTATACCCCGACAGCGATCAAGGACGAACGCTGGCGCCATAGAACGCATCGGCGTCAAAAGCGTTGCACATGCGGACCCAATCAGGTCAGCGACAAACCCTATTTCGCTGACGGTCCCGCGATGACGGATTTCGCCCTGATGCGCGCCGCCTTTCTGTAAGCCCTGGGGGTAAGCCCCATCTCCAGTCGAAAGTAACGATTGAAGTTCGACAGGTTGTTGAAGCCCGCCTCGAAACAGATATCGGTAATGGATGTCTCCGTCTCGGCAAGCAGGGTTCGCGCCCGCCAGACGCGAACCGATCGGCTGTAGTCGGAGAAGTTCATGCCGGTCAGGCGTCGGAAGGCGCGGGAGAATGCCGAGGGCTCGAAGCCAACCAGCTCGGCCACTTCCTGCATCTGGGCGGCCGGGTTCGATTGGAGGATCTGGATCGCCTGATCGATCCTGCGATGCCTGCGGTCAGACACCTGGTTATAGACGGATATGAAATGTTCGCTTGCGAGCAAGCGTTTGTCGGCGGCTGCCTCGATATCTTCGAGGATTTCCAGAAAAAGCCCAAGCCCGCCGCGGTGTCCTACCGCGTGCAATTTTAGGATTTTGGCACCGATCGAGAGAGCGTCTTCGCCCAGAACCTCGATGCCACGCTGTGCCAGAGGTTTGAGCCGGTGAAGGACATCAAACTCCGGACAGACCGCGCGGATACCGATCAGCGCATCCGCATCAAACTGCAGAACCATGTCTCGACCGGGCAACGGGGGCGCGCCCGGCGTAATCCAGTTATGGGGAAGGTTCGTCCCCGTGAGCACCAGATGCCGCGGGCGGAACGGCCCGATGTAATCCCCTACATAGGCAAAGCCTGTAGCATCAGGAATGAAGTGGATTTCCCATTCTGGGTGGTAGTTCCAGATGCAGATCGGATTGGGGTAGTCGTCCCTGCGGATCAGATAGGACGCCCCTCCTGGCAGAACGATCTGTTCGCGTGTGGCGGAGAAGGTCTCGGAGACCGATTGCGGAAAGTCCGATGCAATACGCATTCATCTGCTCATGTTATGGCGCACAAATATCAAGATAATACCAGTTCTGTGATTGACGCCAACTAGTTTACGCGTCTCGCTTGCGCAAATCTGGCCCGGTCGATGGCACGGGAGTTGCCACCAAGGGAGGACATCATGACACTGAACGCACTCCGCGCCGGCTGCGCGGTTATCGCCATCTTTGCCGCATCCAACGCGTTTGCCGCCGCACAATGCACCAGCGACGTGCGTGTGCTGGCGCAGCCACGCGACGGACTGACACTTCTCGAAAAATACGTCGATGAGTTTGAAGAACTCTCGGGCGCTGGTTTCGAGATCAGCTATCTCAACGAGAACGATCGCCGCGCAAAGTCACAGGCTGACGCCTCGACGGTCGGGAGCTTTAACGTCTATTACGTCGACGAGGCCAATCTTGCCCTTTTTGCGTCGTCGAAGTGGATCGTTCCGCTCGAAGGCTTTTACCCGGCAGAATACGATTACAAAGATTTCGACGCCGGCATGCGCGCTGCTGCGACCTATGATGGCAAGGAGTGGTTTGCACCGGTACAGGGCGGCGGCGACCTGATGGTCTATCGCACCGATCTGTTGGAGAAGGCAGGCATCAGCCCGCCGGAGACTTGGGACGACTATTTCGCCGCGGTGAAGAAGCTGCATGATCCGGCAAATGGTGTTTACGGCACCGCCCTGCGCGGACAGCGCGGTTCAGGCGCCAATGTCTGGCGCTGGATGCCCTTCTTCAAGGCAAATGGCGGCGAGTGGTTCAAGGATGGCAAACCGGCCTTCAATTCCGATGCAGCCGTAAAGGCGACCGAAACCTACCTCGAACTGTTCAAATACTCCGCACCGGGCACCCAAACGGGCTCCTGGGATGAGTCCACCGGCGCTTTCCGCTCCGGCAAGGTGGCGATCATCATCGAATCTGCGCCACTCGGTGGCATGTCGGTCGATAAGGCGCAGAGCCAGGTTGCAGACAAGGTCGCCTTCTCGGTTCCACCGTCGCCGCTGCCGGGCGCTGGTTACGCCCATGGTTTTGCAATCGCTTCCAAGGCCAACAAGACGGATGAGGATAAGGCCTGCGCCGGCCTCTTCGTTGCCTGGGCGACATCCAAGGAACAGGAGGCACGCCGCCTCGCCGCCGGTCAGCCGGGGGAGTTGACGCGTACAAGCACCTATCAGAGCCCGGAATACGCCAAGACCTTCGGCCAGAATCTTGCCGATGCGATGGCGGCGACCGGCGAAAAGACCACCGTTACCTTCTGGCAGGATGCACGCTGGCAGGAACTGGGCAACCAGTGGGGTATCATGCTGGAAGAGCTGATCACCGGCAGCCGTACCGATATCAAGGCGACGCTCAACGAACTTGAAGCTTTCGCCGCCAAACTCTGACGCCTCCCAAGCCGTCTGAGGGGCGCGTCTGGTGACGCGCCCCCTTTTTCCCACCCGAGGATCTGCCATGCGCCGCGGCCGCTCGCTGCCTTACGTCTTTCTTGGACCCACTCTGGGTATCCTGATCGTTCTGGCGCTCGTGCCGACGGTCTACGCCATCAATATCTCCCTGCAAAACCGCACGCTGTCTGCGCCCGACGCGGACTATGTCTGGTTTGCCAATTATCTGGCGCTGTTTTCAGATTCCCGTTTCCTGAATGCGCTATGGGTGTCCTTCAAGTGGGAGATCATCAGCGTTTCATTGACCATGGTTACCGGGCTTGCACTCGGGATTGCGATGTTCGAGGCCGCAAGCCCGCGCATGCGCAACGTGCTCTGCGTGCTCTTCATCATCCCGGTTCTTTTGCCACGCGTCTGCGCCGCTTTCGTCTGGAAGTTCGCCTTCCATCCGCTCTACGGCGCCTTGACATGGCCGGTCAGGGAACTCACCGGCATCACGCCCGATATCCTGTCGACGCCGCTTGGCGCACTCCTTGCCGTTGCCTTCGTAGACGTCTGGCAGTGGGGCCTTTTCTTCGCCGTGATCATCCTGAAGCTTCTGGAATCCCTGCCGCCACAGCCGCTGGAAGCCGCACGCATCGATAAAGCGACCCGCTTCGAAATTCACCGCTTTGTCACGCTGCCGATGCTAAAGGCACCCTTGATCAGCCTGCTGCTTGTCAAGGCGATCGAAAGCCTGCGCTCTTTCGACCTCGTCTATGTCATGACCCGCGGTGGTCCCGGCATCTCGACCGAGACGCTGGACATGTACGCCTATTCCCAGGGATTTATCGAAGCCGGCAAGATTTCGTACGCCTCCTCCATGGCCGTCATCATGATGGTCCTGACCATCGTCACCTTTACCTTCACCTGGAAGAGGCTGAATCGATGAAGATTTCCACCTTCCTGCTCAGGCTCTTGCTTGTCCTTGCCGCCGCGCTCGTCGTGCTGCCGCTGCTATGGACGCTGCTTAACGCTTTCAAGACCAATGCCGACCTGCTGGTATCGACTCCGAAGCTCGTCTTCCAGCCTGTTCTCGAGAATATGAGTTACGTGGTGAACCGCCGATCGGTCGCACGCGCGCTCACAAATTCCTTGATCATCTGCTCGAGCGCGGTCGTCCTGGGGGCTGTCCTCGGTGTGCCCGCCGCCTATGTGATCGCCCGGTTCAAGAACAGGATCACGGCGGAAGCGCAGTTCTTCGTGCTGTCGCTCCGCTTCCTGCCGCCCGTTGCCATCGCCATTCCCATGCTGGTCATCTGGCTCGGCCTCGATCTCTACGACACGCGACTGTCCCTGATCGTGACCTATCTCATCGTGACGGCGTCGATCACCATCTGGCTTTCCGTCCCGGCTTTCGAGCGCGTCAGCCACCACGTCGAAGAAGCTGCCAGGGTGGACGGACTTGGCCCTTATGCGACCTTCTTCCGCATCGCCCTGCCAATTGCCCGTTTCCAGGTCTTTGGTGCCATCGCCTTCTCCTTTGTCCTCGTCTGGAACGAGTTCCTTCTCGCCATGATGTTGACGACCTCGAAGGCAAAGACCCTGCCGATCATCGCGTCCGAAATGTCGCAGCTTGGCATGAACGTTCCCTGGGGCATTCTCAACGCCGCCGTGGTGCTTCTATCGCTGCCGCCGCTGATCCTGCTCGGCGTGCTTGCCGGTGGCCTCAATGCTGCATTCTCCAAAAAAACTGATCAAGGTTGACTGACCCATGAAAGCACTTGTCCTCGAACGTGTCGGCGAACTTTCCCTGCGCGACATCGAAATTTCCCATGAAATGGGGCCGGATGACGTTCGCATTCGTCTCCATACTGTCGGCGTCTGCGGCAGCGACGTGCATTATTACACTCATGGACGCATCGGTGACTTCGTCGTCAACGAGCCCATGGTTCTCGGTCACGAGGCGGCCGGCACCGTCATCGAGACCGGTGCCAGTGTCACCCATCTGAAGCCGGGCGACCGGGTTTGCATGGAGCCGGGTATCCCCGATCCGAAATCGCGCGCCTCCCGCCTCGGCCTCTACAACGTCGATCCTGCCGTCACTTTCTGGGCGACGCCTCCCGTCCACGGCGTTCTGTGCCCCGAGACAGTTCATCCCGCAAGCTTCACCTATAAACTGCCGGATAATGTCTCCTTTGCCGAAGGCGCTATGGTCGAACCATTCGCGGTTGGGATGCAGGCGGCCGCCCGGGCGAAGATAACGCCCGGCGATACGGCAGTTGTGACCGGCTGCGGCACGATCGGCATCATGGTGGCCCTGGCCGCTCTCGCCGGCGGCTGCTCGCGGGTCCTGATTTCGGATATTTCCGCCACGAAGCTGAAGCTTGCCGAAAGCTATGGCGGCATAACGGGGGTCAATCTGAAAGAGGTCGATCTCGTTCAGACCGTCAATGAAGCAACCGAAGGTTGGGGAGCGGACATCGTTTTCGAATGCTCGGGCGCGCCGGCTGCGGTCCGCGATCTCTTCAAGGTCGTGCGTCCGGGCGGAACGGTGGTCATCGTCGGCCTGCCGCCGGAACCGGTCGCCGTTGACCTTGCAGCGGCCTGCTTCCGTGAATGCCGTATCGAGACCGTTTTCCGCTATGCGAATGTGTTTGATCGTGCGCTGGCGCTGATTGCCGCGGGCAAGGTTGATCTGAAGCCGCTGGTTTCCGGCACCTACGCCTTCGATCAGTCGATCGCCGCTTTTGAGCGGGCGGCCGAAGGCAGGCCTGAAGACGTGAAGCTGCAGATCATCCTGGATGGGGAGACGCATTGATGGCCACCGTCGAGTGCCGGGGAATCCGGAAAGTCTATGGCTCGCTTGAGGTGATGCGCGATTTCGACCTGAAGATCGACGATCACGAATTCGTCGTCTTTCTCGGTCCGTCCGGCTGCGGGAAATCCACGATGCTGCGGATGATCGCCGGGCTTGAGGAAATTTCCGGCGGTGATCTTCTCATTGGTGGCGCGCGGATGAACGACCGCGACCCGGGCGACCGGGGCATCGCCATGGTGTTTCAGAACTATGCGCTCTACCCTCACATGAGTGTGCGGGACAATATTACCTTTGGTCTTGAGAGGGCCGGCATTGCCAAAACCGCAATCGATCAGCGTCTGACGCCTGTGGTTGATGCGCTTGGCCTTGGCGTCTATCTCTCGCGTAAGCCCACCGAACTATCTGGCGGCCAGCAGCAGCGTGTGGCGATTGCCCGCGCCATGATCAAGACGCCAGAGGTCTTTCTGTTCGATGAACCGCTTTCGAACCTCGACGCCAAGCTGCGCGGTAGTCTGCGTGTTGAGATCGCACGGCTACACAAGGACCTGAGAACGACGAGCATCTACGTCACTCATGATCAGCTCGAAGCCATGACGCTTGCCGACCGTATCGTGCTCATGAAAGATGGTCGGATCGAGCAGATGGGCACGCCCGAAGAGATTTACCAGACACCCCGAACCATATTTGCCGCAGGCTTCATCGGCACGCCGAACATGAATTTCCTGCAATTGCAGATGACGGCTGAGGGCGTCGGCGACGATCTCGTCACGTTTGCAGCCCCGGCGGGTCTGCGCTCTGGTGAGGTCACCGTCGGGATCAGGCCGGGATCATTCCGCCTGAACCACGATGCCAAGGCGTTTCGCGGAACCGTTGAGCGCAATGAGTTCCACGGTGAGACACGTTTGATCTGCCTCAAAAACGACCGGCACGAGATCAACATTTCCGTTCCGGCGGAGGTCAGACCAGCCGTAGGCGAGGTGCTCGGGGTCGACGTGGCCGCGTCGGATATTCACGTCTTTGATCCCGCCACAGGTTTACGGTTGAACTGACGACTGTTAGGCCAGTTTTGCAGCCTCTCGGCCCCCGTGACAAACCCCGAGAACGCTTTCACGCGGCGTCTGCTCTGCAGTGCTTTAAGCCCGAGGGTACCGGAACCGGGAGGTCATTTGATGGTTCGTCCTTCAAAAGGAGACCATGATGCGTGACCTGAACAAGAACACGGTGGGCAAGCCTGACGACCCGAAAGCCACACGCGGATCGACGTGGCGGCCGAGAGCCCGGGATGAGGACATCATCACGAACGGGGACGAGGGTGCCCCGCCGGTCCCTATCGGCCAACCCGGCGACAGGGAGAAAGAAGCCGGTAACGCGGCGCCGGGGTCTGACGAAAAAATTTAGGATGTCAGAGCCGCGACGGAAGAGTTCGCACTCCCCACATATTGGGGTGGACTCTGCGCCGATCAATGTTATCCTTTAGATATTGCCACCAACCGAATTCGTAGGCGGTGGCAACTGAGGGTTACTATGTGCTCCCGCCTGCTGATCGGGAGAGCCATTGTGTCCTCTTACAATAATCTCGACAATTGTCTTTTACGGCGCACATTGATGCGCTGGGCCGTACGTTTTACCTCGCACGAAGGGCTGCGGGTGAAACTGGTAGAAGATACCATCAATCACACATTGCGACGCTTCCCGGTGCAAGATGACGAGCTTGCCATCGATGTTGAGTTGTTCGCAACGATGCGGCGGGTTTTCCTGCGCGAATTCAGTATCCCTTCCACCCGCACCGACAATCTTCCCGCTCGGCCTGAAGCAGGCGTGATGAAAAACGGTCAGTGAAGCATTGACGACGTTCCCGGGGGGCCGAACAGCGCGTCGGCAATTTTTCGAAGCTGTTTTCTGTCATCGCTGAGGACGTAACCTGCGCGGTTTGCGGACATGGGAGAAGAAAAGACGAAAGGTAGCCCCATCGCCTCGAAAAGCGTCGTTAGTTGCAGCATCGTTTCAACGTCGACGTTGATATCGATGATGACGGCGTCGGCGTCTCCCGCTTCCAGTGTCCGCAGTACCGCCCGCAACGAGGGGACGGGACCGAGGACAGTCGCTCCGGCGGCCGCAATCTGCTCACGGCACGCCGCCGTCAGCACCTTACGCTGCTCAACCACCATCAGCCTCTTGCCTCTGAAGACACGTAGCACGGTAATGTCCTTTTTATGCCGGCAGCCGCTCCATGGCGGCAAGCAGGAGACAATCACTTCCTTTGTCCCATGCGTTTATGTCCTGCATCGTTACGCCAGCTAAACCGGCTATCCTTGCACCGCAACACAACCGAGCAGCAACAGACAGGTTCCAGTCTGATTTATCGGCGAAGCTTTTTTTGGGCTCCGGCAATGGAACCAAGACCGCGAGAGCAGGTTGAATGAAAATCCATGAAAACGGGATAGTTTGCAATGCCGCGGTATTATTTCCACATCAGAGATGCTGAAGGTCTCTCTGTGGATACAGAAGGTGCAATGCTTTCGAACGACGAAAGGGCCTGCATCGAGGCATTGCAGGCCGCCAGGGAAATGCTTGCCGAGAAAATTCTGAAAAACGAAATTGTCGATGGCGCTGAGTTCGAGGTCGTGAGGGGCGATGGCGTTCTGGTCGCGAAAATCCCGCTAAAATCTGTTGTCCGGTTCGAGTAAGGAGATTTCTGATGGAACGTCGGCGTTCATTGCCGACCATGACATCCTGCCTTCTCCCGACGCCCCTTGAATGGAAAGGCTCCGCTGCGCGCAGTCGTCCGCTGGGTCACGGATAGAAAATAAGGGCCTTCAAAAACTCCCCCGGACGATCCCTTGTGTCATTGAGTGCCTTATCGAGATCTCGTAGCGGGTAGCTGTGGGTGTATAACCTCGATGGGTCGAGTGCGCCGGAAACCACGGCTGCCGCCGCCTTTTTCATGCCACTGATATAGATTTGTGGATCCCGTTCATGGGCATTGATGACGTCCAATCCCCGCCAGTTCCACGATTGCATGTTGACCTGCCGTGGGCCGTCCTGATGATAGCCTGCAATGATCAGGCGGCCGCGCTCGGCAGCGAGTTCTCCTGCGAGATCAAGCGGCCATTGTTGGCCGACGGCTTCAATGACCCGGTCGCAGAACCTGCCGCCGGTCAATTCCTTGACGCGTTCGATGATTCTCCAGTGGTCGTCCATCTCGATGAGATCCGCTGCACCCATCGTGCGTGCCAGGGCCAGCGAAAAAGAACGTCGTGATATGGCGATGACCCGCGCACCTTCTCGGGCAGCAAGTTGGGTCAGCAGTGCTCCAAGGAACCCGACGCCCACCACTGCAACGGTCTGGCCGGCCTCGATCTGACACCGTTCGAAGATATTCATGGCGCAGCCCAGCGGCTCACCCGGAAAGGGCTGGCCATCAAGTTCCGACGGCAGGCGAACCACCATATCGGCCTCGGCAATATCATGCGTGGCATAGGCGTGATAGCTTAAGGCCGCGACCCTCTCGCCGACTTTTAAATGGGAAACGTCAGTGCCGATCCTGTCGATAACGCCCCACCCTTCATGCCCCAGACCGCCCGGCTCGGTCGGAAACTGCATCCACTCAGGGCCAGCCCAAGGCGTCAGATTGGAAGCGCAGACGCCGCACCCTTCCAGCCTGATCCGGACCTGACCCGGGCCCGGCTCACGAAGCGGATATCGTCCAACCTGCAAGATGCCGGGGCCGCTGACGACCGCGGCTTCCATGGTGCCGCTGCGGTTTTCCATAAGGTTCATCGAAGCGCTCCTCGTTCAGATGATGCTGGTCCCGCCACCCTTAATGCTGCAACGGATCTCGGGGCGCCGAACAACCAGGGGCACCATCGGTTCCGGAAGAAGTCATTGATCAAGATGACAACATTGAAGTCATTCAAGAAGGAACTTTTGCAAAGGTGTGCGGTTGGGGAGCCCAATTCGCACCCCTCTCACCGAGCAAAGGACATTCCCCATGGCGACAATCCTGGTAACAGGTGGCGGTGGTTTTATTGGCCGCCACGTTGCGGCAGAACTTGCAGAGCACGGTTATGGCGTCCGCGTCCTCGATGCCTTCATCGATCAGGTCCATGGCGATGGCGGACCTGCTCTTGCCAACCTGACCGATATCATCAAAGCCGACATACGCGACAAGGAGGCGGTGCTGTCAGCGCTCGAGGATGTTGATGGGGTCATCCATCTGGCAGCGGAGGTTGGGGTCGGCCAATCCATGTATGAGATCGCCCGCTACGTCGGCAGCAACGATCTGGGGACGGCGGTTCTACTCGAAGCGCTAATTGAGCGTCCGGTCCGAAGAATCGTCGTTGCCTCCTCCATGAGCGTTTATGGCGAGGGGCTCTATCGGGATCGCAAGAATACCATCCTCGGACGTGTTCGCCGAAACACCCATCAGGTCAAACAACGGCACTGGAATCCAACGGACGCCGATGGCGCCGACCTGATGCCTGTTGCAACCGATGAGGAAAAACCCGTCGACCTTGCGTCGATCTACGCCTTGACCAAATACGCACAGGAACAACAGGTCCTGATATTTGGCCGCGCCTACGGGGTCGAAGCGGTCGCGCTGCGACTATTCAACGTGTTTGGGGCGGGCCAAGCGCTTTCCAATCCCTATACCGGCGTCCTTGCGAACTTTGCTGCGAGGCTCTCAAATGGTCAACGCCCGATCATCTTCGAAGACGGCGAGCAACGGCGAGATTTCGTCCACGTAGAGGACGTGGCCCGCGCTTTTCGTCTCGCTCTCGAAAAGCCTGCCGCGCCCGGTCACGTTTTCAATATCGGCAGCGGCCAAGCATACACAATCGCGCAGGTCGCCGCCCTTCTTGCGCAGGCCATGGATTGCCCGGATCTGGAGCCGGAAATCACCTCGCAAGCCCGCGCCGGCGATATCCGCAACTGCTTCGCCGACATCTTCAAGGCACAGGAGCTTCTAGGTTTCACGCCCCGCCACCGGCTGGAAAACTCACTCGGCCCCTTCGCCGCCTGGGTGCGGAATACCGGAGGATTGGACCGGGGAGCCCAGATGCAGCAGGAACTCATGGCAAGGGGCCTGGTGTTATGACGGAACCCTTGAGCATCCTGCCGGCGCAGCAACGCAAGTTCGGATTTGTGGAGTGGTTTCGCCCGGGCGAATATGACAGGGCGAAGGCAGCTCTTCCAGACATCTGCGCAAGTGGCGCAAGCTATCTGCGGACGCATCTGTCCTGGGCGGAATATCTGGCGCCCGGTGGCGAAGAATGGTTCGACTGGCTCATTCCCCACCTCGCCAGCCAGATCGAAATCGTGCCCTGCATTCATTATACCCCGCCATCCATGTCGCGCACGGGCCGCTCTTCCGGCGCACCGCACGACCTGAAGTCCTATGCGGATTTCGTCGACCACATCCTGACCCGCTACGGCAAGCACTTCAGCCACATTGAATTGTGGAACGAACCGAACAACCTGCTCGACTGGGACTGGCGCGAAGACAGCGATTTCATGCTGTTCTGCGAGATGGTTGGGGGCGCCGCCTATTGGGCCCGTCAACGTGGCTTCAAGCCGGTTCTTGGCGGCCCCTGCCCCTTCGATCCGCTCTGGCTAAACCTGATGGGAGAGCGTGGCGTCCTCGCAGTCGTAGACGCCGTCGGCTTCCACGGGTTTCCCGGCACCTGGGACAGCGAACAAGGTGCCTGGGGCGGCTGGGACATGCATCTTGGGGAAATGCGCAAGGTTCTTGATCGCTTCAACCCGCAGGCTGAAATCTGGATCACTGAAACCGGCTATTCGACGTGGCGAAAGGATGAGATCGAACAGGCAAGGCGGTTCATGGTCGCGCTTAATGTCGATGCGGACCGAATGTACTGGTACGCCTGGCAGGACGTGCCTCCTGACGTCGCGGTGCAGGAAGGCCTCTGGTTCGATCCACGACACTATCATCTCGGTGCAGTCACCCATGACAATCAACCGAAGCTTCTCGCGCGCCTGCTGACGGAGGGCGGCGTAAACAGACTTCAAGAGGTGACGCGGCTTGCGACCCCGCGCGTGGCAACCCACGCCGCCCCGATCGTCATCACCGGCGGCAGTGGCTTCATCGGGTCCAATCTCGCCGACAGTTTTCTCAGGGATGGCGAGGATGTTGTTATCGTCGATAATCTGCAGCGCCCTGGGGTGGATCAGAACCTCGAATGGCTGATGAGAAGGCACCGTGACAGGGTGCATCCAGTTCTCGCCGATGTCCGCGACTTCAACGGCATCGAAGCCGCATTCGCCGATGCGAAAGCGGTGTTTCATCTGGCAGCTCAGACAGCGGTCACCACCAGCCTCGTCCATCCTCAGGATGACTTCGAGACGAATGCCCGTGGCACACTCAACGTCCTTGAAGCGGTGCGGCGGGCGGGTCTCCGGGCAGCTGTTGTCTTTGCCAGTACCAATAAGGTGTATGGCGCCCTCGACGATCTCGCTATGATCGAAGCCGGCGACCGCTATCTGCCAGCGGACGAAAACGTCCGTGCTTTCGGGATAGGTGAGGACAGACCGCTTTCGTTCTGCACTCCCTATGGCTGTTCGAAGGGCGTGGCCGATCAGTACGTCCTCGACTACGCCCACTCCTTCGACATTCCGACGAGTGTTCTGCGCATGAGCTGTATCTACGGCCCTCGCCAATTCGGAACCGAAGATCAGGGATGGGTAGCTCATTTCCTTCTTCAATTGCTGGCCGGCGAGCCCGTTTCCATCTACGGCGATGGCCGACAGGTGCGGGATGTCCTGCACGTCAATGATGCAGTTACCGCCTACCGCACTGCCTTCCAAAACATCGAAGCAATCAAGGGGCAGGCGTTCAACCTGGGCGGCGGACCCGGCAATACCGTGAGCGTGATCGAAGTCATTCGGGAGATCGAGACGGTCACCGGGCGCCGGGCCGAGATCAGCTTTGGTGAGTGGCGGGCAGGCGACCAGCTCTTTTTTGTCGCAGATACCCGCAAGCTTGAAACAGCGCTCGGATGGCAGGCGCGGACGCCGTGGCGGCAAGGGCTGCGTGATCTCGCGGCATGGCTTATCGAAAGCCGCATTGACGCCGTGGACGCTTCTCCTGAACAGGGCAGGAGGCGCGCATGAGCCCGCCTCCGGAAACGCCTACCATCAAAACGATACTGATGACTGTCGATGCTGTCGGTGGTGTCTGGCGTTACGCGTTGGATCTTGCCACGGGACTGGAGGACGCCGATATCGAGGTGATCCTGACCGGGTTTGGACCACCGCCCACCTCTCGGCAGATTCTGGAGATCCCCCGCAATTGCAGGCTCGCCTGGCTTGATGCACCGCTCGACTGGATAGCGGACGACGTCGCGCAGCTTGTGCGTATACCTGCAATGATCGAAGAGCTGGCTCTCCGTCAGGAGGTTGACCTGTTGCACCTCAACCTGCCATCGCAAGCCGCAGGCCTTCGACTCGAAAAGCCGGTGATTGCTGTGTCCCACTCCTGCATTCCAAGCTGGTTCTCCGCTGTGAGGGGGACGCCACCCCCCTCCGGCTGGGAATGGCATGAGGAGCTCGGAAAACGCGGCTTTGAACGTGCCGATCTTGTTCTAGCCCCGAGCCGGAGCCACGCCGATCAGCTGGAAGCCATCTACGGGGCATTGCCCAACCTGCAGGTCGTATACAATTCCTGTGGCGACGTCCCCGATGTCGCGGAAAAGCAGGACTTCATCGTTGCAGCCGGGCGCTGGTGGGATGAGGGAAAAGGTGGCGATGTCCTTGATCGCGCCGCGCGCGACGCGGTTTGGCCCGTGATCATGGCAGGGTCGACAAGAGGGCCGAACGGTCAGGGCATCGAAATCGCAAATGTTCATGTCGCTGGCGAATGTGCTCATCGGGATGTGCTTGAGCTGATGCACACAGCTTCAATTTTTGTGTCGCCTTCTCTTTACGAACCATTCGGTCTTGCAGCGCTGGAGGCGGCCAAGAGCGGCTGCGCCCTAGTGCTGGCTGATATCCCGACCTACCGCGAATTATGGGATGGAGCCGCCGTGTTCGCTTGCCCCCGTGACCCCTCGTCTTTTTCGGCGGCGTTCAACAGGCTCGCTGCGGAAGCCAGCCTTCGCAACCACCTGGCACAAGAAGCGCGAACACGCTCACAACGCTTCAGCCGTGAGGCGCAGGTTAACGCCATGCTGGCGCAGTATCGCGCCATGGCAAAGCGGCCGTCCTCTCTCACCGCTGCGGAGTGAAACATGAAGTTCGTCTTTTACACCCATTCGCTTATATCGGACTGGAACCACGGCAACGCCCATTTTTTAAGGGGCGTGATGCGCGACCTCACACGTCGCGGACACGTGGCCATCGCGTTGGAGCCTGCGCAATCATGGAGTCGCCAAAATCTGATTGCCGATCAGGGAAGCGTTGCCGTTTCCGCCTTCCATGACGCTTTTCCCGACCTGCGCTCCGTAGTCTACGACGATGGCTTCGACCATGAGGCCGCTCTCGATGACGCTGACGTCGTTATCATGCACGAATGGACAGACCCGGCCCTTGTGGCCCGGATCGGGCGGCTGCGCCAGGCGGGCGCAGCATTTACGCTGCTGTTCCACGACACCCATCACCGCGCCGTTTCCGCCGATACCGATATCGCAGGCCTTGATCTAAGCGCCTACGATGGCGTCCTCGTCTTCGGTGGCACGTTGCGCGAGCGTTACCTTAAAGCCGGGTGGGGGCGCAACGTTTTCACCTGGCATGAAGCCGCCGACGACAGCATTTTCAAGCCGCTGCAATCGGTGTCGAAAACCGGTGACCTTATCTGGATCGGCAACTGGGGAGATAACGAGAGATCGGCCGAGATCGCTGAGTACCTCGTGCAGCCTGCGGCGGACCTGCGTCTGAAGACGACGGTGCACGGCGTGCGATATCCGCGCCCGGCGCTCGCAGCATTGGCAGAGGCAGGCATATCCTACAAGGGTTGGATTGCCAACGCCGCGGTGCCTGAAGCCTTTGCGCAAAACCGGGTGACGGTTCACATTCCTCGAAGGCCCTATGTCGAAAATCTGCCGGGTATCCCCACCATCCGCGTGTTTGAAGCGCTGGCCTGCGGCATTCCTCTTGTGTCCGCACCATGGAACGATTGCGAAGGTCTCTTCCGCACTGGCGACGACTATCTATCCGTCAGTTCAGGCGACGAAATGAAAGAACAGCTCCGAACCGTTCTCGCCGATCGCGATCTCTCCAATCATCTCATTCAATCCGGCCTCGAAACAATCAGGAGCCGCCACACCTGCCGTCACCGTGTCGATGAACTGTTCGAAGTCCTGCGCACCTGCGGCTCGTCCAGAGTAACGGATGCCCTGACGGCAAGGGAGGCAGCCCAATGAAAATCGCCTTTTATGGATCAAGCCTTGTCTCCGCCTACTGGAATGGTGCCGCCACCTATTATCGCGGTCTGCTCAAGGCTTTGGCAGCAAGAGGCTACGACATCACCTTCTACGAACCCGATGTGTTCGATCGGCAAAAAAACCGGGACATCGAACCGCCGGACTGGTGCAGGGTGGTTGTTTACGAAGGGACCATCCCGGCGTTAAAACAGGCGGCGAGTCTTTCTGCCGACGCGGACATTGTCTGCAAGGCGAGCGGCGTCGGATTCGAGGACGATCTCCTTTTGACGGAGGTGCTGACGCACGCCCGGCAGGATGCCCTCAAGATTTTTTGGGATGTCGACGCCCCAGCGACGCTCCAAGACATAAGGATGTCTCCGGATCACCCATTACGCCGGGCCCTTGGTGAGATAGACCTTGTCTTGACCTATGGCGGCGGTGAGCCGGTCATCCGGGCGTATCGTGCCGTTGGCGCAAAGGATTGCATCCCGGTCTATAACGCGCTCGATCCCGAGACGCATCATCCTGTCCCATCTGAACCACGCTTTGCTGCCTCCCTCGGCTTCCTGGGCAACCGATTGCCGGATCGCGAGGAACGAGTAGAGGCGTTTTTTCTTGAACCCGCTTCCCGGTTGCAAGACGAGACCTTTCTGCTTGGAGGCTCCGGTTGGGAGGGGAAGGCGATGTCTCCCAACATCCGTTATATCGGGCACGTTTCTACCCGGGACCACAATGCCTTTAACGCCACGCCGAAAGCCGTGCTCAACATATCGCGGGCGAGCATGGCACAAACCGGATTTTCGCCAGCAACCCGGGTTTTCGAGGCAGCGGGGGCCGCGGCCTGCATCATCACCGATTATTGGGACGGTATCGATCTCTTCTTTACCCCCGGCGAGGAAATCCTGGTTGCACGTGACGGTCAGGATGTCGCGGACACCTTAACGGCGCTTACACCTGAGAAAGCCGCTGCAATCGGCCAACGTGCATTGGCGAAAGTGCTGGACAAGCACACGTATCAGGATCGCGCCGCTGCGGTGGACGAACTGTTCCGACGTCGTTTCGCCGACAGCAGGGAGGCGGCAGAATGACGAAACCGCTCGATATCGTTTTCTTCGGCCTCAGCCTCTCATCCTCCTGGGGCAACGGTCACGCGACAACGTTCCGCGCGCTTATCCGCGGCCTCAACAAGGCTGGTCACCGCGTTCTTTTCCTGGAGCGCGATACGCTCTGGTACGCCTCGCGCCGCGATCTCCCTGCCCCAGATTTCTGCGACCTTGTCTACTATGATGACCCGCTCGCCATTACGCAAAAATATGCATCCCGTTTGCGAGAGGCTGATGCCGTTATTATAGGTTCCTATGTGCCCGACGGCGTAGCGGTTGTTGACGCTGTCAATGCGCTGGGGCCCAAGCGGTTCTGTTTCTACGATATCGATACACCGGTAACCATGGCGAAACTGGATCGCCACGAGGAAGACTATCTGGCCGCCCGGCAGATTTGCCTCTTTGACATCTATTTCTCCTTCACAGGCGGTGAAACGCTGAAACGGCTCGAGCGACATTATGGTGCGCGCAAGGCTGCGGCGCTCTATTGCTCTGTCGATGCAGAGCGTTATCGAAGTTCAGCTCAACCTATCAGATGGGACCTCGGCTATCTCGGCACTTACAGCCCCGATCGCCAGCCAAAGCTTGAAGAACTGCTGATCGAACCGGCCAGGCAATTGCCGCATATGCACTTCGTTGTCGCAGGCCCGCAATACCCTGAGACCATCATCTGGCCCGACAACGTGGAACGGATCGATCATCTTCCACCGGAGGATCACCCGGAGTTCTATAGCCGCCAGCGCTTTACCCTGAATGTGACGCGCGCCGATATGGTCGCTGCCGGCTGGTCGCCAAGCGTTCGTCTCTTTGAGGCGGCGGCGTGCGGCACTCCCATCATCAGCGATTACTGGCGTGGCCTGTCGGAACTACTGCCGGAAGACGAAGCTGTCATCATCGCGCAGGGAACAGCCGGTGTCGTCAAGGCGCTCACTGGCGTCGATGAAACGAAACGGATGGCAATTTCAACCGCTGCCAAGAGCCGAATTGTCAACCACCATACCGGTGAAACAAGAGCCGCAGAGCTGGAAGCATATCTTGATGGAATATCGCCTCGACGGTCAGAGACTGCGCGACGCGCCAATCTTACCCAAACCAGGGAGAATGATTATGCCGACACCAAATCCACCTACTAGAACGATTGTCGTCGCAGGCGGCGGGGGCTTTGTCGGGTCGCACCTCTGCGACGCTTTGCTGGCGCGGGGCGATAGGGTTCTATGCATCGACAGTTTCCTCACAGGCTCGCACGCAAACGTGCGTCCTCTTTTGAACCATCCACATTTTCGGCTGATCGAGCAGGATATATGCGACCTTCAGGAGATCGATGAGCCGGTGCACCAGATTTACAATCTGGCCTGCGCGGCATCGCCACCACAGTACCAGGCAGATCCGGTACACACGATGATGACCTGTGTCTCAGGCACGGCGAACCTCCTTGCGCTCGCTCAACGCAACCGGGCATCTTTCCTGCAGGCTTCAACGAGCGAGGTCTATGGCGATCCCGACGAACATCCTCAGCGGGAGGATTATCGCGGCAATGTCAGCTGTACCGGCCCTCGTGCCTGTTACGACGAGGGCAAGCGGGCGGCCGAGGCGCTGTGTTTCGATCTTTTCCGGGCCGGTAAAGTGGATGCTCGTGTTGCCAGAATTTTCAATACTTACGGCCCGCGCATGCGCCCCGACGACGGCCGCATCGTGTCGAACCTGCTGGTGCAGGCCATCGCGGGACAACCGTTGACAATCTACGGCACAGGCGAGCAAACTCGATCTTTCTGTTACGTCAGCGACCTGATCGCCGGCCTTATCGCCCTGATGGATGTCCAGCCCAATCCGGGGCTTCCTGTTAACCTGGGCAACCCGGGCGAGTTCTCAATCAGGCAGCTCGCAGATCTGGTTCTTGAAACTGTTCCGACGCGCTCGGTCCTTGTCCATAAACCCCTGCCGACCGACGATCCGCGCCGACGGAAACCGGACATATCGCGGGCAGCAGAATTGCTTCGCTGGGCGCCGACGGTACCGCTCGCTGAAGGTCTGCGCCACACTGCGGAGTGGTTTCTCCTCGCCGCATCGAAGCAGCATCCGGCACCTGGAGCCATTGTGGCCGGAAGCGGCGCCATTGCCGCCAGTGCGGTGCTGGGAGCTTAAGCCATGGGGGGCGTTAAAAAGCGCATCATCGAGCTTGGCCCGTGGTTCCAGAACATGGAGATCGCCGGTGTAAAAACCGCACCGGATCATTTTCTCGGGGATTATCCGGCGTTTAAGTGGGAAGGGTTCGCTCATGTCATTCCAGACAATCTCGAGGGTCGGAGCGTTCTCGACATCGGCTGCAATGCCGGCTTCTACAGTCTGGAAATGAAGCGTCGAAATGCGGGGCGTGTGGTCGGGATTGATTCCGACCCGCACTATCTCGATCAGGCCCGCTTCGTGGCCGAACAGTCGAGGCTCGACATCGAATTCCGGCAAATGTCGGTCTATGACGTTGGCTCGCTGAACGAGCGATTTGATCTCGTCATCTTCATGGGTGTCTTTTACCATCTACGCCATCCCCTGCTCGCTCTGGATCTGATTTTTGAGCATGTCGCTGATGACATGATGCTGTTCCAGTCCCTTCAACGGGGCGACGAAAGAACGCTGGCTATAAAAGAAGATTATCCCTTCTCGGAGTGGGCCGTTTTCGACGAACCGTCCTCTCCCAAACTCTTCTTCGTTGAGGAGCGGTACGCGGCCGATCCGACGAACTGGTTCATCCCGAATAAAGCGGCTGTGGAGGCGATGCTGAGGAGCGCTGGGTTTATCATCCAGGGAAATCCGGAACGCGAGGTGTATCTCTGCCGGCGTGGCAAACGCCACTATGCGGCAGAGCCGCCGCCGCAGGCGACGTGAAGGGGCTGACGTCACCCAGAGAAAGGCCGTTTTTGATGAGCCGCCGAACGGCTCTTTAAGACATCCGGGGAGGGATCAACGCCCAATTATCCAGGCGATGACGCCGCCCGCAACAATCAGCAGGATAATAAGACCCAATAAACGCGCCAAGCCTTCGTTGGTGTTCCTGTCGGCACCGACAATGGCCCAATAAAGCGACTTTTCGTCAGTTCGTTCACTCATCTCATGCTCCTCTTCAGCTCTTGTATCACGAGACCCGACCCGGATGCGTTCCCAGGAGGAAGGACAAAGCGATGACGATTGCGAGGGCAAAAATGACCAGCACATAACCGATCATTCTTTTCCAAGTCCTGTTCCGCCCGCGAAAGGCCCCATCATCGATACCGACAGGCGAAAATTTCGAATCCAGCTTTTCGCTGACGGTGCGGTTCAGGTCCTCCTCCGGCCTGATACGTTCTCGTGGCTCCGGCATCGCAACCTCCTGCTTTTTTTGTGGCGACGACGCCTACTGGCGACCCGCTCCCGGTGAAGGATGTTCATCATCCTCCGGCCCGGCAAAAAGAGGCAATTGCTCCTTATCGGAACCGGACTGAAATTGGTGTGGAATGCCGGCCTCCAGACAGGCGGCGATCAAATCCTCGCGCGCAACGGCGGCGGGCCCGTTCCTGAGCAATGCCAAACGACAGCTCCTGAGCGCCCGGCCATAGTGGATGCCCGTCTTGTTCGGCCAGTGTTGTTCAAGCAACTGCACGGCGTCATCGACACCGGAGAGCATGAAGCGGCGGGTTCCCACAAGGAGACCGATTGGATTGGCGCCTAGTTGCGGAACGGTTGCCATTTAATTCTCCATCAACGCGAGTGGCTAAATACAGTGAACGCCGCCCGGGCCGGAATTTCTTCCCGCGCCGGCGATTTCGCTACGTCGTTCGTGCAAGCCGAGAGGAAATTATGCGGCCCTTCGACTTTCTGGTTCGCGAACGCAAGCTTGGTGAGCTTTTTGTCCGTTGCGCCATCCTCATCCAGATTGGCCGTCGAGGGTCTTTTGAGTAGCCATTGGGGATCTCCGTGTTTGAACATGGCCCCGAACCTTGGCAGTCCTGTTTTGTTCCTGTCAAAATACAAAGCGGAATTGAAATATACCCGTTGCTGAAACTCGCCGAGCACTAGGTTCGTATATACCAGACGAAGTCTGCGCAGCCTCGCAGATATTTGATGAAGCCCGATGGGCCTTTATGGCTTGCCGCGCGTATACGCCTTCATGAAACGAGGCGTGGCTGGCGAGCACGCAGGGAGTATTGCATGCGAAGCACAGGACGCTTCACCATCCTTGTCATTGGCGAGGCCAATGATCTTACACCCGAGATCAGGGGGGCATGGGCAGCGGCCCACATCGATCTGCTTGGACCTTACGCTGCGGATGCAATAATCGATGGTCACGATCTGTCGTATACGGCCGCGATAATCGACGTTCGTTACGACGCCGAAATCATGCTGCGCCTGACACAGGAGCTGGAAGAAAGAGGCACGCGCTTTCTCTTCTATGTGTCACAAACGCTTGCTCGGCAGGAGGCTGGCCCCTACGTCCTTTCCGCCCACCCGCGGGATATCAGGAATATTGTTTCTGGTTTGACCGCGCAACAAGGGGGCACCTTCCACTAGAGCTCTTTCGGCTACCTAGATGACCCACAATGCTCTATTCTTCGTTTTTATGCATTCCGCACGAAAAACCGGCGCCAGAGGTTTGCCGGGACGTACCCGGGATCTGACCGATCTGCTGGCGCGCATGCCGGTCGCTTTAAAGAAATTGCTCCTGCTTCCAACGCTTATAGGGTGCAAGCGCCTGACCGGGAAAACGGTTTTCGATTTCACTAGCTGTCAACTCAACCTGGGCGGCGACCTCATCCAGACCTTCTTCTTCGCTCCTGATTTCAAGCTCTCGCATTTTCTGAAACAGTTCGTCGTCGGTCGCAACGCGAAAGAATTCGGCAAGGTCGGTCTCGTCTGTCATTGTAAGTCCCGGCGTTATTGCGGTTAAGGCAGAAAGCTGAACAAGCACCGCCTCTCATCATCGACAAACGGCGATAGAAATCGTTTGTTCCTTCAGCATTCGATCTCCGGGAACAGCTGCTTTTGCATGAGCATCACAGCCTCGCCTCAACGCCTTTGGCGACCGATGCGAAGAAGACGGAAATACCCGGTCGGGCGAATTTTTCTGTTTTCGATCATCTGAAAAGATGGGTTCTTTTGCAGCCATCTTTCGATCTCTTCGATGTGAAAGGCAGAACTCAAACCGATTTGTTGCGCTAGCGGCGACACCAATTGCTCGACCCGACGCACCGCGCCCGCACTATCTGTGATCTTGCTGACGATCACGATTTCCCCCTTTGGTCGAAGCACGCGCGCGCAGTCGGAAAGCAGACGATCTGTATCCGGTATCAGCGGCATGACAAAGGGAAGCGAGATCACGTCAAAAGAATTGTCGTCGAAGGATAGATCGCAGGCATCCATGACATGAAGAGCTTTGACGTGCGGCAAAGATCCAAGCGCGACTTTCTGTTTCGCTCTCAAAAGCATGTCCTGCGACAGATCGATACCGGTTACGGTAGTTGTCGGCGGATAGAGTGGAAGCACGAGGCCAGTTCCCACGCCGATTTCGAGGACGTCGCCTGCGACGTTGCCCGCACATCGCGCCAGCTCAACCTGCGCGGGCCTTAGGAAATAGCCATAGACCCGGTCATAAATCGGCGCCCACAAGCGGTAAGCCTTTCGCTGCTGTTCGCGTTTTGCATCGATTGCGTCTGTTGCCTGCAAGTCTTTGCCTCAGCGTGAAACGAATTTGTTAAAGCGGCTTTCGCCTTTGGACGTCTTATCCTGATGAAGGAACGCCAGTTTTCTTTCTTCGAAGATTTCAAAAAACTCGTCCCAGGAAATCTCTGTCAGGTCCTCTTCCGGTTTGCCGAAATCAATCCGCAGGATACCTCCGTCACCGGAGACGTCCACCTTGGCGGGGCGACCATCGCGTTCCTCGACCCATTTCCTTATTGTTTCATGGTCGGTGGTTGTCGCTGCTTCCGTCATTGTGCTCATCCTTGTCACTGCCGCCGTACCGTTCTTTGCGCATGCGGTCGGCGTTTTCCTTTGCTTTCTGCCGGTCCTCCCGGCTGACATCCCCGTCTGCAGATCGGGCGTCGTCGCTACCGGGTTCTGGCTTCACGTTGTCTCTGTCGCTTTCCATTGCCTGCCCCTTGTAAAAACCAATCATGGGCTTCGGTTCACAACCCAACCCAGCAGCTGCCAAGATGTTCCAGCCAGGGCAGGTTTGCGCGCTACTGGGATAGCAAGGAACCGGGAATGTTCATGAAAGTTCGATACAAGAAGATCGCGCGGCCCCGCCGTCGCCATTGAGGATGGACATGATCGATGATGATCCCCCATGCTGCCGTTTCTCATTCGTTGCTGCGGTTTCGCCTGGTACTCGTTGGGGCCTGCATCGCAGGAGTTGCATTGACTGCCTTCTGGTTTTTGACTGCTCCGAAAACACTCTTTGATCAGGCCGATCCCCGCCTTACCGCGGGCGATCCACAGGTGGGAAGACTGGTGTTCCTTGCTGGAAGCTGCGGGTCGTGTCACGCGACACCGGGTCAGGCAAATCCTCTTCTTCTCGGCGGCGGCATGGCGCTCGCTTCCCCCTTCGGTGTGTTTCGGCCACCCAATATTTCTCCCGACGTTAAGGATGGTATCGGCTCGTGGTCGGCGGCTGATCTCGCCAACGCATTGATTGCAGGCGTTTCTCCCGCCGGCCGTCACTATTATCCTGCTTTTCCCTATACGAGCTATACAGGCATGGACGTGCGGGATGTCGCACACCTCTATGCCTACTTAAGGACTTTGCCGGCGGTTTCCGGCCGCCCACCGCCGCACGACCTCCCGTTCTTTGCGCGCATCCGACGTTTGATCGGGCTCTGGAAGCTCTTCTTTTTCGCCAGGCAACGCCAAGCGCCGAATGTTGCCGGTGACGCCGTCTTCAATCGCGGCGCCTACCTTGTCGAGGCTGTCACGCATTGCGCTGAATGTCATTCCACGCGCAATGTTCTCGGAGCAATCAAACCCACAACGCGCTATGCTGGCGGCCCGGATGCAGAGGGAACAGGCTTCGTGCCAAATATCACAGCACGCCGTCTGTCCGGTTGGACGCAAGCCGATGTCTCGGAGATGCTCGCAACGGGCAAGACCCCGCAAGGCGGGCACGTTGGCTCCGCAATGGTGGATGTCGTCGCCAATCTCTCGCAACTCCCTCAGGCCGACCGCGACGCCATCGCGCGCTACATCAAATCCCTGCCCCCGGTCGAAACCCCGCATCCGTAAGGTCATCTGGCATAAAGGTAGGCAGCAACATGCCGCGCCTCGGTTTCAGTTATCCCTGTCTCGGGCATCGCCGTCCGCTTGGAAAAATCCGTTGGAGACACGATCCAGCGGACGAGATTGTCCGGGGTGTTGTTGAGACCGTCGCCAATATAGACCCGTTCCCGAACCATGGTCAGTTCGCCGCCCACCTTCCCATCGGCGCCCGCAACGCCGGGAATCGTATGGCACCCGCTACAGCCGTAGCGGCGAAAAATTGCGGGCGCGAGCGTTTCATCCCCGCCAGTCATCGCTGTCGCGACCGCACTTCTCTGCGACCCGTCCTTGACGATGGCGACGGCGACGCCGGTGAGAACCGCGGTTGTCAAAACCGCAGAAATGACGAGGCCAGCTTTAAACGGCAGGAGCGTGACTGTCATAACCACCTCGCTTGCTGGAGCGTGAAATCCACGCTGCCATCATCATGAGTGCCGCTCCCGCATAGATGATGCCGCCCGGCACCCACATCAGAAGGCCGGCTAGCTGTTGATCCTCAAACGGCGTCAGACCCCATGCGGGCGCGGCCTCCGTTTGCGACACGTAAAAGACCCGGGGCGCAAGGGCGATCAACGCACCCAGAATGCTCGTGTGCATCATCGTCACGAATAGATGCCAGGCTGCCACTCCCTTCCCAGAGCGCCAGAGCACGGACCACCAAAACAGGATCGCCGTCAGGAAAAAGGAAAGATGCTGCAGCCGGTGCAGCGTCACGTCCGTAACCGTCGCATCGAATATGTCCGGCGCGTGCCAGACCCAAATGGCGGCACCGTGCAGCGTTGTCGCAACCGCCCCGCCGGCAAGCAGGTTCCACGATGCCCGGACCGGCTTTGCGGTCATGCCAGCCGCGATGAGGTGGCGGACACGCCTGGGCACGCTCCAGAGGATGAAGCCAACGGGCCGGGCAAGGACGATTAGCGGCGCGGCAACCGCCATGACCAGCTCATGTTCGATCATATGGAATGTGAAAAGATGTTCGCCCATGAAATGGATGGGCGAGACAAGGGCTGCAACAAGGACAAGCAGGCCGCTGTAGAAAGCCAGAGCGGATTTAGTCATTTCCCGGCTTTTCCCCGATCGGCGTCGCAGCCGAAGGAAACCCGCACCGGCGAGCACGGCCGAAAGGATGATCGGACTGACGATCCAGGCATCGAATGTCCATGTCGCCGCGGATGCGTGCTCCTCTCCCTGATGCGCTGCAATCGGGCTGGCGCTGGCGAGAACCACGATGATCAGTGTCAACGCGCGCATGGGCTTAGCAGCAATGATGCTGTCCCTTGCAGAAGAAGCGCAAAAGCAAAAATAAGGGCGATGAGCACACTCAACGACGCGATGAACAAGGAAAGCCGCGACGTCTCAACACCTCTCCTTCCTTGCGCGATAACAGCCGACGCAAGTGCGACCACAGCGCAGCCGAATGAGACGGCCGCCGTGACGTTCACAGCGATGGCGCAGTCTGCCGGAGGCAGTACTTGACCGAGTTGGGTGTTGAGCAGCCAGGCCACTGGAGCGAAAAACAGCCTCGCATAATTTGCGAACCTTGATGTCATAGCCGCGGTATCCAGTAAATGCAGAGATAGAGCGGTAGCCAGGTAACGACGACGAAGTTCCAGTAGAGGGCATTGTCCTGCACGTCCCCGTAGCGGCGCGGACTATCTCCGTGCCGGGTGAACATCAGGCAGGTGAGGACGATCGTATCGATAAGGTCTGTGAGAATGTGGGTCGTGTGCAGCCCAAGTATCGTCCAGACGATAGAGCCATAGGCGTTGTCGTCCCATTTCACCTGAAGGGCCGGGAATTCGAACGCCCGCAGGCAGATGAGGGCGATGCCAGCCGCAGACATGACCACGAGCCCGACCCGAACGTGGCCGAGCTGGCGCTGGCGGGCCCACCGCGCGACCATCATGTTAGGGATGACGCTGAGGATAAGAACCGCCGTCAAAATGAGCCCGGCGTTCAAGTCGGGCACTGGCGCGTCGATGGGCCAGCGGGGCGCAAGGCTCATCAGATAGAGATAGACGGCGATCGCCAGGGAAAAGCCCGTTCCTTCAATCAACATGAACGCGCATGTTCCCCACCAGGCAGGGCTTGCTGTGCCCGTTCCAGAGATTGGTAGCTTCGACACGTCGAGAACAGCACGCTCTTTCACGATTCTTCCTCCGCCGTTCCCTTCGGCCAGAACCAGCCGATAAGCGCGATTGCAATCGGGATCGACCCCCACACGACTGCCCAGGCGGAAAACATCGACCAGATAAGCATGATCGAGGTCGCAATGGCCGCCCAGAAGGGCCACACGGAGTCGGTCGGCGAGGCTTCCCGTGCCTCGGGCTGTGCTTCGCCCACGCTGGTGACCAGAATTTCACGGCGATCTGCCCGCAGGCCGACAGCAACAGGAAACTCAGTCCGAGCCGCCCATAGAGGGTCGCGGTTTTGGACGACGGGAATGGAGCGGAAATTGAATGAAGGAGGCGGTGACGTCGTCGCCCATTCAAGTGTCGCCGCCCCCCAGGGATTGTCTCCGGCAGGTCTTCCCGTGTGGAAACTCCTCACAACATCGATGAAGAAGACAAGGAACCCGGCCGCCAGCAAAAATGCGCTCAGGCTCACGAAAAAATTGAGACCGGCCCACGGCAATTCCGGTTGATAGGTGTAGACCCGTCGCGGCATTCCAAGAAGTCCGAGCATATGCATCGGGAAGAAGGTCAGGTGGAAGCCGATGAAAATCATCCAGAAGCTGAGGCGGCCGAGTTTTTCGCTCATCATGCGTCCTGTCATTTTCGGAAACCAGTAATAGACGGCCGCGATCAACGGGAAGACCGCGCCGCCGATCAGGACGTAATGGAAGTGAGCGACCACGAAGTAGGTATCGTGAACCTGGGTATCAAAAGGCACCGATGCGACCATGACGCCCGTCAGCCCGCCGATCACGAAGGTCACGATAAACCCTAGGATGAACAGAAGCGGTGTCTTGAAGACGGGGCGCCCCGCCCATAATGTGGCCAGCCAACAGAAAATCTGGACGCCTGCCGGTACGGAAATCGCCATGCTCGACGCCGTGAAGAAACTTTCGCCAAGCTTTGGCAGACCAGCGACGAACATGTGGTGGACCCAGAGACCGAAAGAGAGGACACCGGTCGAAATCAGCGCCATGACCATCGCGAGATATCCGAAGACCGGTCGGCCAACGAAAGCGGGCAGAATGGTGGATACCATTCCGACGGCGGGAAGAAAGATGATGTAGACCTCAGGATGGCCAAAAAACCAGAAGACATGCTGCCAGAGAAGCGCGTCTCCGCCCTCGGCGGGATTGTAGAAATGGGTGCCCACCAGCCTGTCCATTATCAGTGTTGAGCTGGCAAACATGATCGCCGGCATGGCGATGATGACGAGAAATGCCATTACCAACATAGACCAGACGAGCAGCGGGATGCGGTCGAGTGACATTCCGGGCGCCCGCTGCTTGAAGACAGTCACGACAATCTCGACCGCAATCGAAAGGGCGGAAAGCTCGGTAAAGGTAATCATCTGCGCCCAGATATCCGCCCGCTTTCCGGCCCCATATTCGGGGCCCGCAAGCGGAACATAGGCAAACCAGCCAACGTCGGGTGCGCTGTCGAGCAGGAACGACAACCACAGGAGCAGCCCGCCCACAAGGAATACCCAATAAGAGTAGGCATTGAGCCGGGGAAAGGCGATATTGCGGGTTCCCACCATTAGCGGCACGAAATAGACCGCCATCGCTTCCATGACAGGCACGGCGAAAAGGAACATCATGTTTGCGCCGTGCATCGTGAAAATCTGATTATAGCGATCCGGATCGATGAAGCGGGCTTCGGGCGTAGCAAGCTGTACGCGCATCACGAGCGCGAGTATCCCGCCCAGGATGAGGAATACAAAAGCCGTGACAATGTATCTTCTTGCAATGACCTTGTGATCGACGGTGGCGATTGCGCCCCAGAATCCAGGACGGGGATCCCAGGTCTTGTGTAACTTTTCGTCGAGTTGCGACGCCGACAGATGACTATCCATGACCGCAGGAGCTCTTTCGTCGGGCATCATTTGAGCCCCTCCATATAGGCGGATACCTGCCTCAACTCCTCGCCGGTCAACGGAACCAAAGGCATGTTGTTGCCGGGTTTCAGCGTTTGCGGTTCGGTGATCCAGGCTGCAAACGAGCCCCTGGTTGTTGCCAAAAGACCTGCTCCGATCGTTTGCCGACTGCCAACATGAGTAAGGTCGGGACCGTTTAGACCGGCGGCAGGCGTTCCCCTGATCGTATGGCAGGCGGCACATTGCCTGCCCATGAAGACGGCCATGCCGGCCCGCGCTTCCGCACTGTCCGGCGGTAACGCATCATCCTTTTGTCGTTCAGTCCAGCGGCGATAGTCAGCCTCCTCCTCGGCAATCACCATGAAGGCCATATGACTATGTTGGAGCCCGCAGAATTCAGCGCATTGACCTCGATAAACACCTGGTCTATCGGCCCGAAATGTCAGCATATTCTCGCGGCCCGGCACCAGGTCCATCTTGCCTGCCAGGCTCGGCACCCAGAAGGAATGAATGACATCGGCACTTTCAAGCATCACGCGGATAGTGCGGCCAACAGGAATATGCATCTCATTTGCGGTCTGAAACGACTGATCGGAACCCTTCGCTTCATAAACGAACTGCCACCACCATTGCTGGGCACGGACCCGGATCGTTACAGCGGCGTCGTCGTTGACATCCAACGCCCGCGTGGTCAAAAAGCTCGCGACAGTCAAGCCCGCGACAATAAATGTGGTGGCGGCAACCGCAACCGCGACCACGATCGACAGCCTCCTCTGGTTGTGCGGGTCCTCGGCGGTGACCTTCTTGCGATGCCGCAGCAGCGCCCAGACCAGAATGCAAACGACGAGGATCCAGACGACGACACTGATGCCGACGATGAGAACGATCAGTTCTTTCAACTTAGAGGCAGCGGGCCCTGCGGTATGCAATGCCGACTGCATGCCGCTGCAGCCGGAAAGCAGGGTGAGACCGACAAGAAGGGCGGCGGGCGTCTTCAAGGCACCGGACCTTCTGGTCTCCTCCACGCTTTGCCTTCGTTGAAGAGAATTGCAGCCGGTGCACGATTTTCCGCGGGCCGTGTCTGGCGATCATCATTGCGCGCCGGCGCCGAAACTCTCGCCGAATAGGCACCAATGGTCCTGACATATCCGGCAAGCTGCCAGATCTGGTCTGTCGTCATCCTGTCGCCAAACGATGGCATTCCACCGGGGCGACCATCCCTGATCGAGCCGGCAATAGACATCATCGAGGGCCCGTAAATCCAGTCGCCATCCAGAAAGGAAGGTCCTTTTCCACCCTGCCCTTCAGCGTGGCATGACGCGCATCCGAACCAGCCGTAGAGCCGCTTTCCCTGCGAAAGATCATAGGCTGTGCGTTCGAACGGTTTCCCAAGGGCGAAATAGACTTCGGGAGGCGCGCCGGAAACGGGAACAGGCATAAAGCGGAGCTGGTTGAGCGCGGACATTATCGGAGGATCGCCGCGAAACACACGGGGCTCCCGCCAGTACCCGATGATCGCTGCAACACCGACCGCCACCATTCCCAGACCCGACCAGAAAACCATGCCGGAAAGAGTCGCGCGTTCTGTCGTCCTCCCCATGCTGCACCTCGACAATCCTCAATTGTTCGGAACAGTTGTTGATGGCTCCAGTCGGACCGGCAGCAGCTTGTAAGACGGGGTCTTGGCCTTGGGGCTGTGGTGAGCGAGCGGAAACAGGGGGTTGGTTTCCGGAAAATAGGCAGCGCAACAGCCGGAAGGGATGTCATAGGTGACAATCCGAAAGCCGCGCACAGCCCGCACCGTCTCCGGCTCGATCGCCGTGACGATATCAACGATATCACCATCGGCAAAACCGAGCAGCGCGATATCGTCGGCGTTCATGAAAATGACCTGACGTGTTCCCTCCACGCCACGGAACCGGTCGCTGTAACCGTAAACCGTCGTGTTAAACTGGTCGTTGGATCGAAGCGTAGCAAGGTGGAGGACATCCGATGCCGCGGCGTCAAACGGAAACTCCGGAAAAAGGCGGTCCGGTGTGAGAAAATTCGCCTTGCCACTTTTCGTCACCCATTTGCGTTCGCGCGCTGGTAAGGGACGCGGAATTCCACCGGGCTGGAAAAGCCGCTTATTGAAATTTTTGAACGTCTCTGGATAGGTCTCCTCTATGGCGTCGCGGATGAGCGCGTAATCATCCACCCATTGTTTCCAGGGAACATCGCCGCGCGTGAGCGTCGCCAGCGCCATTCCGGCGATGATCGCAGGCTCTGACCGCAACTCCGGGCTTGCCGGTTTCGATCTTCCTCTCGAGCCATGGAAATGGGCAACGGAGCTTTCCATGGAAACAGCCTGCGGGCCTGTAGCCTGGTCGTCGATTTCGATACGCCCAAGACAGGGAAGCAGGTAAGCAATCTCGCCGTGAATGACGTGACTGCGATTGAGCTTCGTGGCGATCTGCACCGTCAGCCGCAAGTTCCGCCACGCCGCCTCCATGGCATCCGTCTCTGGCGCGGCGCGCAGAAAATTGCCCCCGAGGCTGACAAATGCCCTTGTTTCCCCAGAAAGGATGGATTTGCAGCTGTCGACCGTCGAGTGGCCCTCCCAGGTCGGAGGCTCAAAATCATAAAGTTCCGCCAGCTTGTCCAGGGGAACCAGGCCCGGTTTTTCGGTGATGCCAACAGTTCGCTGCCCCTGGACATTGGAATGCCCCCGGACCGCACAGATGTTTGCGCCGGGCTTGCCGATGTTCCCCCGCAGCAGAGCAAGATTTGCGACCATGTGCACATTTTCGACGCCCATCAGATGTTGGGTAAGGCCCATGCCATAGACCATCATCACCGCGTTGGATTCGGCATAGATCGAGGCTGCCTCCATCATTTCTTTGCGGGCCAGACCCGAAACGCGCTCCAGTTCCTCCCAGCCGTAGCTGCGGGCTACCTCTGCGAATTCCTCAAAACCGGCGGTGTGCTCCGCGAGAAAGTCATGATCGAGAACGTTCTTCCTGTCGGCTGCGGCAATGGAGGCCGCGAAGGCGACGGTTGCTGCATTTTCCGGGTCTCGCGGTTGTGCGTCGGAACCGGAGACCTTGCTGTCTCCGCGCGCCTGGAAGGCGTCGTCGGCTTCGATGAGGGCTTTGCAGATACCGAATAGCGCAGCAATATCGCCGCCGTTCTTCACCTGATAATACTTCGTGGAAATGGGTGTGGCCGGTGTCGCAAGCATCTGGGCGGGCGACTGCGGGTTGACGAAGCGCTCCAACCCGGGTTCGCGCAGCATATTAAACGTCAGGATTTTGACGCCGCGATCCACCGCGTCCTGGAGATCATGAAGAAGGCGGGGTGAGGAGGTCGCAACATTCTGCGCGATATAGAAGATGCAGTCGCAATTCTCAAAGTCGGAAAGGACCGCGGTTCCGACAGACGCGCCAATGCTTTCGGGCAGTCCAACGGACGAGCTCTCGTGACACATGTTCGAGGAATCCGGCAGATTGTTGCTGCCATAAATGCGGGCAAAAAGCTGGTACATGTAGGATGCTTCGAGCGACGCGCGGCCGGAGGTGTAAAACTCGGCCTGTTCGGGGGCGATCGCTCGCAATTCCCGGCCGATTTCGTCGAATGCTTCCTCCCAACTGACCGGAAGATATTTGTCGGACGACGCATCCCAACGCATCGGGTGGGTGAGCCTCCCCTGTTCCTCCAGGTCGTGATCGCGCCAGCTCTCCAGCTCTGCCAAGGTGTGTTTTTCAAAAAATTCCCTGTCGGCACGACGGTTCGTCACTTCCCACGCGGTGGCCTTCGCACCGTTTTCACAAAATTCCAAAGGGTGGGTTTTTGCCGGCTTCGCCCAGGCACAGCTGACGCACATATACCCCTGAGGCTTGTTCTGGTGCTTCAGCAATGTCGCGCCTGAAAGAGGAACATGCTCCCGCATCAACACCTCCCCAACCGACTTCGCTGACCCCCAACCACCGGCCGGACCCGGCTTGAAACCAATATCGGGATCTCTTTTGCGCCGCGATGTCATGGTCGATGTACTCCCGATTGATGCCTTTCCGAACTTTCGAAAGCGGTCCCGGTTTCCATTCGGCAGAAAAATTTTCGTGTGGGATTTGTGAATCCGTGTGACGTCATCCCGACCCAAATGAGCATAAGCTGGTGGCGGACTGACGCGCCCGCAAGTTTCGTCCAGCTTTGAATTCGCTCCAGCGGTCTTGGGTTCCGTATTTAGGGCGGTAACGGCCGGTGGCAATGAGGAACCATTCCGGCTGCGCAGCACCGTATCACGTCCCGGGTTGATGGTCTGGGTGGTCTCGGCAGGTGTCATCCAGCCGGGGCCGGAATGCGGTCGGTGATCGTTGTAATCGCTGCGCCAGTCTAAAGCGCTAATCGAGCATGGCTTAGTGACGAGAAGAGCGTTTCATTCAGGAACTCATCTCGCAGCAACACCTTGAAGCTTTCGATGAAGGCGTCCTGGATCGGCTTGCCGGTGCGATGTGGTGCCACTTTACTGTTGCCCGGTCGGCTCATTGCAGGATCGCGTTGCCGGTGAACGCACTGCAATTTTCGCTGACGATCATCTTCGGCTTGCCCCGTCCCTCGATGATCCGATCCAGCTGACGAGCAACCCGTAGGGCCGAGAGCGATGTATCGGCGCCGTTGCCCAGGCATTCTCTAGTGCGATCATCAACGATCGCTGGCGCCCGGAGCCTGCGGCCATCGTGAGCTGATCCGACACGAAGTCCAGCGACAGGAGATCAGTGGCCGTCTTCGGGACCAGTATCGGCGCAGGAGTGCCGATTGCTCGTTTCCAGCCGCCGCGCTTGCGCACCGCCAGCTTCTCCTTCCGATACAGCCGGAAGAGCTTCTTGTGGTTTACAAGGTGTCCCGGACGCCTGAGAAGCACGTGAATGCGTCGATATCCGGAGCGGCGGAGTTCATGCGCCAATGCTTTCATTTGCTCGCGAAGACGATCATCGTCGCTGCGCCTGATTTCCTAGCGGATTGTCATTCGGCTAAAGCCCATTGCTTTACACGCCCGCCGTTCGCTCATCTCGTGGTGAACCGTCCGATGCACGACAGCTTTCCGCCTGGCTGCGGGGGTCACCACTTGTTTCCAAAAAGATCTTTCAAAGCTGCATTGTTGAGCATCGCGTACGCCAGAAGCCGCTTCAGCTTCGCGTTCTCGTCTTCAAGCGTCTTCAGGCGCTTGGCTTCGAATACGTCCAAGCCACTGAGTTTTCTCTACAATTATAGATGCTGGCATCGCTGACGCCGTGCTTGGGCAGAGTTCCGAGGCCGGCGGAGCCGCATCGTGCTCCTTCAGAAGGCCGATGATCTGTCCGTCTGCGAAACGAGTGTGCTTTTTTCTGGTCTTCTCAATGGGCCAGAGCTTAGTTCAAAATTGATTATTTCAACGGGGCAAAGTCATTCATGGCCCGAACGCAAAAAGCCGCCCAGTTGGTACGGCTGATGCGCGCGATTTGGTATCGCAATTTGATTTGGTTGCGGGGGCAGGATTTGAACCTGCGGCCTTCAGGTTATGAGCCTGACGAGCTACCGGGCTGCTCCACCCCGCGTTACCAGCGCATTCGGCAAAGCCGAATGTCGCGTCTACGTCGTTGCTTTAGCGACGACGGATTTCTTTCGGAGTAAATTGCACAGCAATTTATCTCCTGTAAGGGACGCATTATCATTTGTGCCTGTTATAGCACAAAGGCCGCTTGAGCGGCCTTTTTGATTTGGGCATTGGCCCATTTTGGTGATTTGAGAAGATTTTGTGTTGCGTTTTGCAGACCTGGCAGCGACCTACTCTCCCGCGTCTTGAGACGAAGTACCATTGGCGCTGGGGCGTTTCACGGCCGTGTTCGGAATGGGAACGGGTGCAGCCGCCCCGCGATAACCACCAGGTCGGCAAAACGCAACAACGAAAGTTGTTTTCGAGAAGCTGGGAAGCTTGCGCTTCGTTTTAATTTACACGTCTTTCTGTGACCGATCCGTATTCCACCGTTGCTCGAGATCGAGCGTGGCACCGATACAGGACGCTAGTCCGTCGCCTCTGGTTTTTGCCTTGGCAAAATACCCTGACGGCGCGCCGTCTGCAGCGTAGTGGCCGAAGGCCACGTCAGCGTGAAGACAGAACAGATCATCGAGCTTGGCTTGATGAACATAATCAATGGGAACGAAGAAGTCGATCGAGCTATTAGTAACGGTAAGCTTCACACATTGCTGTGCTTCCACACCCGTCCTATCAACGTGGTCGTCTTCCACGGCTCTGATAGGGAACACTCGTTTTCAGGTTGGTTTCCCGCTTAGATGCCTTCAGCGGTTATCCATTCCGTATATAGCTACTCTGCTATGCCCTTGGCAGGACAACAGATCCACCAGAGATACGTCCATCCCGGTCCTCTCGTACTAGGGACAGATCCTGTCAATATTCCTACACCCACGGCAGATAGGGACCGAACTGTCTCACGACGTTCTGAACCCAACTCACGTACCGCTTTAAATGGCGAACAGCCATACCCTTGGGACCTGCTCCAGCCCCAGGATGCGATGAGTCGACATCGAGGTGCCAAACAACCCCGTCGATATGGACTCTTGGGGGTCATCAGCCTGTTATCCCCGGCGTACCTTTTATCCGTTGAGCGATGGCCCTTCCACACGGGACCACCGGATCACTATGACCGACTTTCGTCTCTGCTCGACTTGTCAGTCTCGCAGTCAGGCTAGCTTATGCCATTGCACTCGACGACCGATTTCCGACCGGTCTGAGCTAACCATCGCGCGCCTCCGTTACTCTTTCGGAGGCGACCGCCCCAGTCAAACTACCCACCATACACTGTCCCGGATCCGGATAACGGACCGCGGTTAGACATCCACGAAGATAAGGGTGGTATTTCAAGGATGGCTCCACACAGACTGGCGTCCATGCTTCAAAGCCTACCACCTATCCTACACATGCCTTGGCGAATGCCAGTGTAAAGCTATAGTAAAGGTGCACGGGGTCTTTCCGTCTGACCGCAGGAACCCCGCATCTTCACGGGGAATTCAATTTCACTGAGTCTATGTTGGAGACAGCGGGGAAGTCGTTACGCCATTCGTGCAGGTCGGAACTTACCCGACAAGGAATTTCGCTACCTTAGGACCGTTATAGTTACGGCCGCCGTTTACTGGGGCTTCAGTTCAGAGCTTGCACCCCTCCCTTTAACCTTCCAGCACCGGGCAGGCGTCAGACCCTATACGTCGTATTGCTACTTCGCAGAGCCCTGTGTTTTTGATAAACAGTCGCTACCCCCTGGTCTGTGCCACCCCATCATACTTGCGTACAAAAGGGTCACGCTTCTTCCGAAGTTACGCGTGCAATTTGCCGAGTTCCTTCAACATAGTTCTCTCAAGCGCCTTGGTATACTCTACCTGACCACCTGTGTCGGTTTCGGGTACGGTCTATACGGTGGAGCTATTTCCTGGAACCTCTTCGCCGCCCAACCAATCCAATAAGGTTGAACAACACACGAGATCCGTCACTACCACCAGGCCCACGAATATTAACGTGGTTCCCATCGACTACGCGTGTCCGCCTCGTCTTAGGGGCCGGCTAACCCTGCTCAGATTAACTTTAAGCAGGAACCCTTGGTCTTTCGGCGAGGGAGTCTCTCACTCCCTTTATCGTTACTCATGTCAACATTCGCACTTCCGATATCTCCAGCAGCCCTCACGGGTCCGCCTTCACAGACTTACGGAACGCTCCGCTACCACTGCGGCAACCCAAAGGTTGCTACAATCCTCAGCTTCGGTGCATGGCTTTAGCCCCGTTACATTTTCGGCGCAAAGACCCTTATTTAGACCAGTGAGCTGTTACGCTTTCTTTAAATGATGGCTGCTTCTAAGCCAACATCCTGGTTGTTTTGGGATCCTCACATCCTTTCCCACTTAGCCATGACTTGGGGACCTTAGCTGGAGGTCAGGGTTGTTGCCCTTTTCACGACGGACGTTAGCACCCGCCGTGTGTCTGCCGACTAGTACTCCTCGGTATTCGGAGTTTGGTTAGGATCAGTAAGACGGTGAGTCCCCATAGCCCATCCAGTGCTCTACCCCCGAGGGTATTCGGTCGACGCTCTACCTAAATAGATTTCGCGGAGAACCAGCTATTTCCGAGTTTGATTGGCCTTTCACCCCTAGCCACAAGTCATCCCGAACTATTGCAACAGTTATGGGTTCGGCCCTCCAGTTGGTGTTACCCAACCTTCAGCCTGCTCATGGCTAGATCACTCGGTTTCGGGTCTAAT